>JBCDBM010000124.1:0-9630 GCA_039183665.1 Pseudomonadota bacterium
ATACGAGTTTCACAGACCAGATCAATGACCATCGCACGCTAATCGATGGCCACTATTACTGGATTTTGAGGATGAACGCAGACGATGCGCGCGACAGAGGCATTCAGCATCGAGACCTTATCAAGATTTACAATAATCGCGGCGCGGTGATTTGCGCGGCGGATACGTCATCTTTGGTGGCGAGGGGCGTGGTGAAAAGCTACCAGTCGAGCGCAAAGTTCAATCTTCTGGTCGTTAATGGTGAAACTGTGGAAATCGGCGGCTGCCTCAACATGCTCACACCCGACCGTTTTCAAACGAGTGGCGTCCACTCGATGAGCCCAAATTCAACGCTCGTAGAAGTCATGAAATATGATCATCTGTTGGAATTAAATGAGGCCAGAGCGGCATGAGCACCGGGCGGAATTCTAAGGCTGACGTCGATGCTTCGGGGCGAAAGAAATGGAACCTCATTGTTGACGTTGCTCTCTGTCAAAACTGCAATAACTGCGTATTGTCGGCAAAAGACGAATATGTCGGCAATGATCACAAAGGGTATAGCGCTGCAGCGCCGGAAGAGGGCGCGGATCTCATTAAAATTGCTCGCAAGGTCCGCGGCAGTGCTCCGGTCGTCGACACTGCATACTTGGTTAAAATGTGTAATCACTGCGACGAAGGCAATTGCATGAAAGTCGGCGGGGACGCCGTTAAGAAGCGCGACGATGGAATTGTGATCATTGATCCCGTCAAAGCGAAAGGCCGGAAAGATATTGTTGATGCGTGTCCGCACAACGCAATTGTCTGGAATGAGGAAAGCCAGCTGCCGCAAATATGGACATTCGACGCACACCTACTTGACGCTGGATGGACACAGCCTCGATGCGTCGATGCATGCCCGACCAGCGCGATCGAGGCAACCAAGATCTCCAATACAGAAATGTCAGAACGCGTCCAGCGGGAAGGCTTGCGCGTGCTTGAACCAGAGCTGGAAACGAAGCCGCGGGTTTACTACCGCAACCTTGATCGTTTCGATAAGTGCTTTATAGGCGGCGTTGTGGTCGCCAAACGCGATGGTGTCGAAGACTGTGCAGACGGCGCGATCGTCTCTCTCATGCGGAACGGGGACGAGATCGGAAGAACGCAAACGGACGAGTTTGGAGAGTTCAAATTTGACAAGCTTGAGCCTGAGAGCGGGGCATACGAAGTGAGAGTCCGTGACAGTGAAGCCGGGGACGCCTCAATTACAGTAGCGCTCACTGATAGCGTTTTTGTCGGCGTGTTGACGTTGGAATGATGGTTTAGCCGCCCTTCAACGGGTTTCAAGCGGACTCAACCATCGGTTTATTGCTCAAAATCACGGCAATTGGGGTCTTGTTTCCTATCGATCGGGGGGCTTCGTTGCTGGGTCGTTACGGCTGAAATTGGCGCGGTTTTGGACGGTATCGGAGTCGATGCGCTTAGGCGTTTTCACCTCGTAATTTCGCCCTGCGGCGGTGATAGCGCGCCGATAATTAAAAATTTGACCTCGCAATTTCTCTTCGATATAAAACTAGACAAATGACTAGAAAAATATCGTCGGAGACAAAAGGTCTTGGGAGCTGACGAGAATGCCGTACGCTACGCCCATTCAGGAAATGCAATTTGCCCTCGGTCACGTCGCCGGATTTGACGAACTGCAGGGATCGGATGCGTATGAAGATCTCTCGGACGACCTCGTTTCGGCTATCGTGGAAGAAGCGGGCAAGCTGTGCGACAACGTCTTAGCGCCGCTAAATTGGCAAAGCGATCGTAACGGCGCGAAACTCGAGAACGGCGTTGTTACGACGACGCCGGGGTTTAAAGAAGCCTATCAGGAATGCGTTGACGGGGGCTGGATGTCGCTTGCCCTTCCAAAAAAAATTGGCGGTCAGGGGCTTCCGACATCACTTTACGCGTTATTTTTAGAAAGCGTTTGCGCTGGTTGTGTTTCGTTTTCTTTTTGTCCGATATCCAATTTTGGCGCGATTAAAGCCATCGACTCAGTAGCGACGGACGAGCAACGGCGCTTGTATATGCCTAAGCTTGTTTCGGGCGAGTGGATGACGACGATGAATTTGACTGAACCGCAGTCGGGTTCCGATTTGTCCGAGTTGCGCACAAAAGCCGAACCCGTCGGAGACGGACGGTACAAGATCTCAGGCCAGAAAATTTACATTACCTATGGCGACCATGATCTAACCGAGAACATTATCCATCTCGTGCTTGCGAGACTGCCGGACGCGCCGGAGGGCACGGCCGGTATTTCCATGTTTCTTGTATCCAAACACCACGTCAATGATGATGGATCGCTGGGAGCGCGGAACGATGCAACCTGTGTGAGCTTGGAAGAAAAACTTGGCATCCATGGCAGCCCAACCTGCGTCATGGCGTATGGCGAAAATGGGGAGTGTTACGGCACCTTGTTGGGCGAAGAAAACAAAGGTCTTCGCAACATGTTCGTCATGATGAATTCTGCGCGGGTGGATGTTGGCTTGCAAGGCGTCGGCGTCGCTGAACGCAGCTTCCAACATGCGTTGGAATATGCACAGGAGCGCCGGCAGGGCCGCGCGCCCGGTGTTCGGACCGGGCCCATGGCGACCATCTATGAGCACAATGATGTCCGGCGCATGCTTTACACGATGAAAGCTCTTATCGAAGCATCCCGAGCAATTTGTTACACATGCGCGGTTGCCGGTGATATCGCGAAAACGTCGCCCAGTGCAGATCGCCGCCTGGAAGCGGCGCGACTCGAAGGATTGCTAACGCCGATTGCCAAAGCTTGGTCGACGGATCGGGCTAGCGAGGTCACCTCCTTTGGCGTACAAGTGCACGGCGGCATGGGCTTCATTGAGGAAACGGGCGCTGCGCAATACATGCGCGATGCGCGGATTTTTTCGATCTATGAAGGCACCAACGGCATTCAGGCGATAGATCTGGTGACGCGCAAATTGCTCGGCGACAAAGGCGAAGCGATGAGCAAATTCATCGCGGAGGCGCGCGCGTTAGGCCTCACGGCAGAACAGTCAGGTCATGACGCTGTTAAGGCGGCGGCGAGCAGGCTGAAAAGCGCGATCGATGCCCTTTCCGAATCGACCGCCTGGCTCCTCCGAACAGGAAAAGAAAGTCCCGATGACGTTTTAGCTGGTGCGACGCCTTATTTGAAACAATTTGGGAACGTGGCTGGCGGTTTCTACCTTATCAAAGGCGCTTTGACCGCCGTCGATATGTTGAGCGACCAAGACGCCGATCACGGCTTTCTCGAGACCCGCATCTTGATCGCCGATTTTTACGCACAAAATTTTCTGTCAGAAGCTGAGTACATGACAGCCGCTGTCACCGCGGGAGCGACGCGCCTTAAACCCGTCGCTCCGGAAAAATTCTCTCAATAACGACTGCATAAAGTCAGTATACATAAAACTGGGATGAAGCATCGTGAAAACTCGCATTACTGAATTGCTCGGCATTGAACATCCGATCGTACAAGGCGGTATGCATTTCGTAGGATTTGCAGAGATGGCTGCTGCGGTATCAAATGCCGGCGGCCTCGGTATCATTACAGCCCTAACGCAAAAAACGCCTGAGGCTTTAGCGAACGAGATCGCGCGTTGTAGTGATATGACCGACAAGCCGTTTGGCGTCAATTTGACTTTTCTGCCAACAGTGAATTCACCGGATTATCCAGGGCTGATCAAAGTCATCATCGATGGCGGCGTAAAAGTCGTTGAAACGGCTGGCAACAATCCCGCGGAAGTTCTGCCATACCTCCAGGACGCCGGCATTCGGGTCATACACAAATGCACATCAGTGCGGCACGCAGTGAAGGCACAACAAATCGGGTGCGACGGCGTAAGTGTTGATGGCTTTGAGTGCGCAGGTCATCCGGGTGAAGATGACATTCCCAATATGATATTGTTGCCGCGCGCAGCCGACGAACTAGATATCCCATTTGTTGCATCCGGCGGTCAAGCAGACGGCAGGTCCTTGGTCGCCTCACTCGCGATGGGCGCTGACGGCATTAATATGGGCACCCGGTTTATTGCCACGCAAGAGGCCCCGGTTCACGAGAATGTCAAGCAAGCGCTCGTAAACGCTACTGAACTTGACACGAAACTCATCATGCGACCGCTCCGCAACACGGAGCGTGTGCTGAACAATAAGGCCGTCGAGACGCTTCTTGAAAAGGAAGAAAAGCTCGGCGGCGATTTGAAATTTGAGGACATAATCGAAGAGGTTGCTGGCGTTTATCCGCGGATTATGCAGCACGGCGAGATGGATGCAGGGGCGTGGTCATGCGGTTTAGTCGCGGGTTTGATAAACGACATTCCAACAGTGAAAGAGCTGATTGATCGGATAATGCTTCAAGCCGAGGACATAATAAAAGATCGCTTAGCGGGACGGCTCTAAGCGCTCACTGTTTTCGCAAAACTAGACTGATAATGTTAATGGGGTTATCCGTGTCAAAAGAACAGTATACAGAAATAAAATTAAAGCCTATGGTCGAAGAAATTGACCAAGGGCAGTATGCGTTGGAAGACTGGCAATCTGATTTGTGCGATTGCGCTATCAAGGTTGCGATTATCTTATTGATCTTCGCTGCATCTGCGTGTTCCTTCGGCGCCATTGGCGCGACGATCGGCAACGATCTGTACTCCTAGGCGATACTTGGCGCGGTTCTACCGTTCATCAAAGGAAACTCCCAATGGAATTGGAAACGTTAAAACTAGATATCATTGAAGGCGTCGCGCGCCTTACGATGATCCGCAAAAATCCTGCAAATGCGCTTGGCCCTCAATTCTTTAAGGACTTAAGCGAGGCGATGGTCTTTTGCGGTAAAGATGACTCTGTTCGAGTGATTTTGCTTTCGGCTGGCGAAGGCCCGGTTTTCTCAGCTGGCGGCGATCTCGCCGCCTTTGCGAAATTCGGCGATGATCTGCCTGCTGCATTCATTGAGATGGGCAAAGATCTCAATCCCGCGATGGAGACGTTAGTCAACATGGACGCCCCGCTTGTTACGGTCGTCAACGGCGTTGCGGCAGGGGCGGGGCTTTCCCTCGTCCTGGCGTCGAACTTCGTTTTTGCGACGGATAATGCCAAATTTACTGTTGCTTATACCGGCGCAGGCCTGACGCCCGACGCAAGCTCGACGTATTTTCTGCCCCGGCTTGTCGGCGTTCGCCGTGCAGAAGAATTAATCGTCACCAATCGCCAGTTTTCTGCGCAAGAGGCGGCGGAATGGGGAATCGTGAATTATGTCGTAGAAGAGGAAGAGCTGATGTCGAAAGCCGAGGCTTTCGCAGCGCGGCTTGCAAAGGGACCAACAAAGGCTTTTGGCGCCGCTAAGAGACTTCTTATGAGCAGTTTTGATACGCCGTTCGCGGAGCAGCTAGAGCTCGAAGTCCAGTCTATTTCTCGGATGTGCGATACTAATGACGGCAAAGAGGGAATTGCCGCATTTCTCGAAAAACGCCGCCCCGTTTTCTCCGGCCAATAATTATTTGGTGGCGGAAGTGCTCATGGCGCGCCGATCATAGCACCGTAGGCTGATTTTTCGTATTTCATCCAATTAGTGGATTTGATATCTCCAGTCGGAGGCGAACCTTCTATCGATCTTGGATCGAAAATCTCGGTTGCGGCCCCTTTGGCTTAGCTGTCAGATAACAGCACTTTTGAAAATAAGAACGCCGCCAAAGTTGAGAAAATCGGAGAGGGGCTTTTGCCCTATAAGCGCTCTGCTAAGAGCTGTTCTTTAGCAGCGCCGTGACCCGCTCAGCATTGGCGCCGCCGGCCATCAACAGCATACGTACCGTTCGCTCGCCTAAATTGTCCACGTCATTGGAAGATATGAGTTGACGAATTGGCGCGACCATGCCCGCCATGAAGAGTTTATTGTATGGTTCAATATCATCGGAACTCAGAACAAAAGTTCCCTCTTTCACCGCAGCGCGAATATCGATTGCGACTTGCCGTTTCGCTGCATCCAGTGAGTGGCGGTCTTGTAAGAGCACACGGAAAATAAAGTTGCCCCACGCTTTGTCTTGCTCGACCCTCTTGAGCAAGTGCAACGTTTCCTTTGCCAGCCGTTCAGCGCCGCGAGAAATGCGCGGATTGCGTTTCGCAAAAGCCTGATCAAATGCTTCGATTTCTGATTTGGCAAGCTGGTCCAGAAGGTCGTCAATCGACTGGAAATAGTTGTAAAAAGACGTTCGTTTTAACCCGGCATATTCGCAAACATCGCGTACGCTTAAGTCTTTAACGCCGCCTTCCCCGATTAAGCTGAATGCGGCCCCGAATAGTAGACGGCGGGCTTTCAATCCTTTTTGAGATTTGACGACAAATCCGACGCCCTCTGTCTCGCTCATTTTGGCAATCATTACTGAACTCATTTGTTTTCTCGCCGTCTGCCGCCGTTTCGCCGCAACGCAAAATGCGAAGGTGCACCCGTTGCGAAATGATTGACAAGCCTATACGAAAATGACATTAAAAAACGACATATAGTCGAAAAAAACAGACACACTGTCTATAATGAGGCTAGCTTTGACAAACAGGCGAGATTTATTGAAGGCGGGCTTGTGGGCGGGAGCGATTCCGCTCGCGGGCGGGACCGCTTTCGCGCACCGCGAACCGGCGCAAAAACAGATCCTTGTTTTTTCAGAAACTGTTTGCCCCGAAACGGAAGTCTTCGGACGTGACGTCCACGCCCATCGATTGGGCGCCGATCCGTCGACCGAAATGTTCGATCTCGACGCCGCGCTGAAAAAAGGCGTTGTTAAAGCTGTTTTTGGACTGACCCGAAACTCAAGTCAGTTTCTGATCGAACAAGTGGCTCTGGCTCATGGGTACTACCCCACCTTCAAGGGCGTGCATGCTTATGACAATGGGTCGTTGAGGCACGAAATAACCGGGGCAAGATCGGACGTTCTTCGGTTGACGGATCAAATTCAGAATGCGCCGGCGCTCTGGCCTCAGATAATCGCGCGCAATGTCCCTGTACTCCGAGCCGCTCACGGCGCCAAGGAAATAGCGCGCTTTCAAACTCCCTTGAGGAGACCCCAGCAGAGTCCCGGATATCTTGTGTCTTGGATGTTGGAGAAGGCGCATGACTGACAATTTGCCGCCTGGCGTGTCCTTATCGGATTTTGAAAGCGCGATTGGTGAACTGCGAGAGCTACTGCCGCTTGACTCCATCGTCATCGACAATCCCGCCGAAGTGCGCAGCTATCGAGACCCGTGGCGCGTGACCCCGGAGGAAGTCTTGCCTTCGGCCGCAGTATTGCCGCGCAACGTTGAAGAGATTCAGGACGTTCTGGGGGTCGCCCGAAAGTACCGTATTCCATTGTGGACGATCTCCACCGGCAAAAATTACGCCTATGGGGGGCCTGCGCCCCGCAAGGCCGGCTACATCGTCTTAGACTTGAAGCGGATGAATCGCATTCTCGAGGTCAACGAAAAATACGGTTACGCCGTTGTTGAGCCAGGTGTTAGCTATTTTGATCTGTACAATTATCTTCAGCGTACCGGCAGCAAACTATGGATCGATCCTGCGGCGCCAGGATGGGGCGGCGTTATGGGCAACGCCCTCGAACGCGGCGCCGGTTACACGCCTTACGGCGACCATTTCGTTTTCCAGTGCGGCATGCAGGTTGTTCTAGCTGATGGTTCTGTCGTAGAGACGGGTATGGGCGCGTTGCCGCAAAGCAATACGTCAGCGTTGCACAAGTATGGCTGTGGTCCCTCCGTTGACGGACTATTCACGGCGAGCAATGCGGGTATTGTCACGAAGATGGGTATTTGGCTGATGCCGGAACCGCCAGGGTTTAAGGCCTTTAAGATTAGTTTCCCGAATGAAACAGATCTTGTGCCCATCATGGAGGTGCTTCGACCGCTAAAGTTGAATCTTGTCATTCCTAACGGAACGCCGGTCGTTGGGCCGATCTACGAGCTTGGCCATGTTGCGACACGCGCACAGTATCAAGACGGGAAGGGACCTATCTCTGAGGACGCGCTTCGCAAGCTGGTGTCGGATTACGACGTCGGAATGTGGAACGTTTACTCGGCCTTCTATGGGCCCCCGCCAATAATCGAAAACAACTGGAAAGTTGTCGAAGAAGCGTTCCGATCGATTCCGGGTGGGAAGATATACTTAGAAGGAGATCGTCCGCACGACGAAGCCTTTAAATACCGTATCGAATTGATGCGCGGCATTCCCAACATGGCTGAATATGGGGTGGTCAACTGGGCTGGCGGCGCCGGTCATCTTGATTTTGTTCCCGTCTCACCAATCAACGGTGAAGAGGCGTTGCGTCAATTTTACGCCATGAAAGAACGGCTCGGCGAGTACAAGCTCGACTATTGCGGCGAGTTCATGGCGGCATGGCGTTTTATGGCCCACGTCAACTTGATTTTATTCGACGTCTTTGACCTTGATGAAAAAGCCCGCGTCAATGAATGCTATAACCATTTGATTGATGATGCGGTGGAGCTGGGATACAGCGAATATCGTACGCATCCAGATTATATGGATAAAATCGCGAACACATACAGCTGGAATGACCATTCGCTTCTGAAAACGCATGAGAAAATAAAGGATGCGATTGATCCGCGCGGTATTCTTGCGCCTGGAAAATCTGGTGTCTGGCCGAAGCACTTGAGGGCCGGGTGAGCATGTTCCGGGTTTTGATTTTATCAACTTTAGCGATCACCATCGCGAGCTGCTCAAATGATCGCTCTACGCAAGACACAGCGGACCGCGACGGCAATGCGGCAACAGAGTCTGCAGCGCCAGTTGCAGGCGGACCGTTCTCCGCGCCCCCTTCGTCGCACGCGCAACCCATGAAACCTTTTAGCGTCGACGAACTCTATAACACGCCGGAAAAACTCTACGCCGTCAATTGCGGTATTTGCCACGCTGAGGGCGACAACCAAGCTGGAACCAGGCGTCTCGCCAACACGCGAGGCGAGGAATACGCCGTATTGGTCAAGCGCAGTGACCTTCATGTTGACTACGTGACGTATATCGTCCGCCACGGTCTCAACATGATGCCCGCGTTTCGTCCATCGGAGCTGACAGACGAAGAAGTCAGCGCTATCGCCGAGTACATCGTGGCGCAAAGTCCGGCGTCTGAATAATAGTCGAGGATCGACAATGGCGAATACAAATATCACAGAGAAACTGGCTGCTATCGTTGGCGCAGATTGGGTCTTCGACAGCAGCTCTAAACAGGCTGCGTCCTATATTCAGCGATTTGGGGATACGCCTCGGGCCGTGGCCAAACCGGCAACCGTCAAAGAGTTGCAACGCATCGTCAAAAACGCTCATGAGGAGGGGTATGCCTTATGGGTGCTGCCGACCGGAACGGGCAACGGCGCGGTGGTGGGCGAGTCGGAAAAAGACATCGCGCTGGTCGACCTCAGCCGGATGAACAAAATAATCGAAATTGATCCCACGGCGGCCTATGCGCTTATCGAGCCAGGGGTAACGTTCCAACAGCTCTATGACCACCTCCAAGCGCATCACCCGCATCTCTGGATTGATTGTGATAGAAACAATCTAAACTCCGTATCGGGAAGTATCTCAGAGCGAGAATACGGATACACGCCGTTCGGCGACCGGAGTATGATGCAGTGTGGAATGGA
>JBCDBM010000125.1:0-9558 GCA_039183665.1 Pseudomonadota bacterium
ACAATTCATAGTCGGCTCGATCGATCTTGGGGCTTGTAGGGCTCTCCGGAAATGGCGTGGCGTTCGCGAAAATCCAACTCTTCGTTTTGTGCCAGCTATAATCTTTCATTTTTGATTTTGTTCGAGCAACAAGCGACGTGACGAGCGCGGCCGCTTGAGAAGAACCGCTGCGAGAAGCAAAGCCCAAAGCCGTCGTCTTTCCGTCCTGAGCTACGAAAACGTCTTTACTCACAACATCTTCCCCTGGCGCTGCTATCCAAAGAAATTGGTTGGTCTTCGTCGGATCGAGAAATGGGATTTTTTTTGAAGGTCGCATGTGGCTCGCAAGTATGTACTCTCGCTCTCCTCCATCCGCTTCTTGACCTGGATTCAGCATGGGCGCCCAACCGTTTAGCCAGGAATCGCGGCGCTCGTTCCCGGCAATCGGCGCTGCGCCGACAACAGTCATCCCGTAGAGATGGCGACCCATACAAAAAAATGGGATTGAGGCCCGCATCTGAGACGGCCCATCAGGCGGATAATCGTCCCCAATACTGTTCATGGCCAAGCAACTGGGCATCGTATCCGCATCTGACGAAATATACGGCGATGCCACCACGCTAAACTCTGGAGTCTCCGGAGAAGGCCCAGCTTCTTTTACTGCAGCGGCCCGCAGTGCCGCCGTTGTTAAACCACCATTAGCATTGACCGCATTGTTGTTCATATAACTGCGGTTTGCGATCGGAGGAACCTTAGCGCTATCGAGATATTGAGGGTTTGTGTTATCATTCTGCCCTGATGGAATGCCAACGATCGGCTCACCGCTTTCTATTGGCCAATTGAATCCTTTTTTATCGCTCTTGCCTGCAGCGATAAAGGCGACATGCAAACCGTGGCCTACTTCTTTTCCATCACTTTTCAACCAGACTTCGACGGCCTCTCGCCATTCCCCGTCGTAAATCAAACCGCTTTGTGTTTTTGTAATACAAGCAGCGGTCGCCTCGATAGCGCCGGTCCCAGAACTGCAGAGTTTAGGCAGCCCCTTTGCATCGAGAGCTTTAAAACCCGGGTCGAAAACCCTGACTTGCACAGCGCCGTTTTGTATCGGATTTGCTTCGATCGTCTCTGGCTTCCAATGAATTGCATTCTTTATACGGCGCATCATTACTTCACTATCGACAACCCATTGCGGCTTTTCGTCAGAAATGATTTTTTCGCAATCAGCGTCCGCTTCTTCGCAGGCGTATATGGCATTTTCGCTCTCGCCTGGAACGGCGCCTGTATCCAAAGGGATAGACCCTTTGACTAAATTGTTAACTATGGGCCGTGAGCTATGTGGCGTTGATCGCGCCGCGACAACTGCGTCTATGGCAGCATTCAATACATCACGTCCTACGTCCGCTGGAAGACGTATCTCTGCTGTCAATTCAAAATAGGGAAACACAACAAATGACGCGGAGGCAGGCCCATCAAGTCCATCCGTAAGCAAAGCGACATCGTCGTCGCTAACGCATTCTTTGGGCAGATTGTGCCTTCTACATAATCCGTTCAATTGAGATGCTGTTGGCCATGCGGCGGGCCTGATTATACCAAAATCGCCGGCTCGGTTAATCTTGCCGCGGATAGCTGAAGTGAGTTGTTCAACACGTGAATATTCTATCTTACGAACAACAATCCCGGGCTCGCCAAAAGCTGTCGTGTTACCCGCTGTATCCTCAAGATACCGCGCGAATAGTTTGCCCGCTTCCTTAAAGCGAAGTGAGGCGAACTTTGTTTTCGCGATCGGCATCGCACCGCCACGGTCCTCAAACGGCGCAGGCGTTGGCGTATCTGCGGGGACCACGGACATGTATTCCGGCGCACAGTTTGCAAAATAGGCGTAGAATTCGGCCAGGTCTTCATCCGGTCGCTCGCCGCCAAAGCGCACAATGAATCGGTCATTGTCCTCGTTTAAAGCGACTGCGCTCTCGGTTGAAGAACACGCGAAAGTCTCGGCCTTCGCTGGCGCCGACATAAAAAGCGCCGCGGCGCAGATGGCGATTAAGCTGAAGAAACGGATTGTCAGCGTACCTTGCGAGCGTCGCAGAAAGGCAAATCTCATGACGCTTCTCCCTCAATCGTTCCTTGAGTACGACGAAGCCTCACATCGCCCTTCATTATCTGGAAGCTCAATATCGACAAGTATGTTGAAAGTGGTGGACGGTCCATATCCCCGCACTTCTGCAATGTAAGTCGTTACGGAATTTGACGGCGGTACGAGCCATGAGATACGAGCGCCGTAATCACGGCCGTCGGAAACATCCACAATGTCATCATTGTAATCGATACGCCGGAAATCAGTATTCATGAAAAACAATATCGGGTCCATTTCGCCGGGCGCATCGCCCCCCACTGGGTCAACATCCACAACAAGACACACCGGCGCGTCGCCGGCTTCAACTTTAAGCAGATAACGTGTTCCGGGGGTTTGGGACGGAGCGCTGTCATCGGGGAATTGATAGCGAGCCGTCTCGTCACGGCTTAACGTAACCTCGCGGCGTTCTGATGCAATTTCGTCGAGCGAAGCGGATTCTATCCGCAGCTCGAAGGTCATTGACGGCTTACCACTGGCGAAAAAAAGATCACTCATGACGAGTAAGTAGCGCCCGGGTTCTAGAACAATCTCGATCATCGACGAGAGGTTCGCGCCGCTATCATCGTCCGTGGCTACTATTTCGCCAACCGCGCCATTGGCTTCAATTTCGTGGATACGCAAAACCGTGTCCGCCCACTCATCGTCCAAACCGGAGAGGGAGAAACGAAGGCGTTGCGCCGCGTCCCTTACCGTGAAAAGCGCCGACGCCGTCCCTTCATAACTTTCGAATTGCCCCGAGAAGGGGAGGCGGTTGTACATTTCATCGATGTCTGCGGCTCGCTCGACGATATTCTGCAATTCGGGTCCTGCACTGCGCGTTTCCTCATCGCTTAAATTCTTCGGCGCAATCTCCGGCGCGAACGCGGTTACAGCTATGACCGCGCTCAAAACCAGTGCGGCGCCAGATAGAGTATTGTTGGCAGTTGGCGAAGCGAGAACCAGAAAAATGAAGAAACTTAGAGCTGTCGCGCCAGCGAGCAGTCTGATAACTTCGTAGGATCCCGCCTCTTGACCCACCCACGGGAAATCCCACCCCGTTGCCGACGCGATCGCGGCTAGCAAAAGCGCCGAGGTCAGTACAGCAATTATACCCGCGGCAAGCGAAAGGAAACGAATGAACCGCATAGCCCCCACCATGAAGCCAAGCCTCATGTCCCCGTGATGGAAGAATGTTAACCATGACGACGAATTCGTTTCAAGCAGTTAGAGCGTAAAATCAAAGAACGGTCCGCTTTTCAGTAGGTTGTTCACCAATGGAATTACAATAAGGCTCCAACTGCGGAGGTGAGATAGAGGGCAACCGAACCTGGTCCGCACACATCACTTACGCGGCTTTGCAAATTTGGCATTCGTATTCGCGTCGCGAAGACGACAGGCCTGGCCTTTGAGCTAGATACATGAGCCGCCGGAGCGAAAGAGGGAACCCACACGCAACCCTGTACTAAGTTTTTGCGGTGCTGCTCGGGGACCGTCACACCGCACGGCAAGGGCGGTTACCCGTCAATGCTCGCTTTGAAGCAAAGCAAACATCAATATGATATGTAAATCAATAAGTTAGTAACTTCTTTGTTCTATCATGCTCTAATGATGGCAAAGAAAAATGACATAGCCGAAGACGTTGAGCCTTGGAATAAAGATCGCGCTGTTGGACAAATGCGCCCCTTTGATCCAGACCAAGCCGCACATATTCGTGACGAGCTAACACTGCATGCGTCGAAGACCCCTGCCCGCCTTCGTGATCTTGCACTTTTTAATTTAGGGCTAGACGCCATGTGCCGTGCGTCCGAAATCCTTTCACTCACCGTCGGCGATATTACCGATCACTTGAACCGCGTAGTCGAAGAGTTTGAAGTGCTGCAAGAAAAAACGGGACAAACAAAAACAGTAACGCTTGGACGCCAGGCGCGCCGTTCTCTTCAAGATTGGATCGACTTCAGCGATAAAAAACCTGACGCGTTTCTTTGGTCGTCAATTGGCAATCGTAAGAGCGGGGATAAACCCCTCTCCCGCATGCAATATAGCCGGCTCGTCAAGGATTGGGCGGCAATTGCGCGTCTAGACCGCCGCCGGTTTTCGACGCACTCGATGCGCAGAACGAAATCGAGCTTAATTTACGAGCAAACAAAAAACTTACGCGCGTGCCAACATTTGCTTGGTCACAAGAGTATTGGGTCGACTGCAGAATATCTTGGCGTTGACAAACGCGCCGCCCTTGCCGTCGCGAAGCGCATCAAAATTTGATTAACCGTTCAAAATTTATCGGTAACGCTATACCCGCGTTTTTCTTTAGCTGATTTTAAGGTCAGTGCAGCGCCGATCGCGTTGTCGCGCGATTGATAAGCTTCTCTCGCCACGCGACCAAAACTGCCGATGCGTCCCCACCGGCGGACTAGCACCCAGTCGCCAAGTAAATCCTGGTCGACTTGCAGCTCATAAAACCGATACATGTTCTTTGTTGGTTGGATGCGCTCAAATTTGTAGTTCATTTAATCAGTATAGCAATTTATATTCGCCAAGTGAAACGTCAAAGCGTAGTCGATTGAGTCAAATTTGCGCCCAAGCTTGACTCTTTCTGCTCTAATTCGCTAATTTCGATTTTCAAATCTGTTTCCGGGTGATTGAGCGACACGCTGTTTGATCCGTCTTCTGTCAAAACAATGATCGCTTATGATATTTTCGCGGCCTTGCAATTGGGTTGGTTGGACACACCATCACATCAAGGAAAAAGACCTCGCTTTATCGAATAAGAGCAGTTTTTTTAAGCGGCGGCAAAAAAAGCGTTCATGGTCTGAACAGCCCAAACGATCCAGGAAATCGCAGCCGCAAAAATGGTCACGGCTAAAGCCGGGAAAAATACATAGAACGTTGTTCCCATTAAGCGTCCGGTCAAAAACACTGCTGACAAAGAAAACCAAAGCATGTGCGCATAAAGAGCCGTTCCGATAAGAGGCAAATCATAAACTGAACCTGCCCCTCCCTTGACGATGTATCGCTCCATGTAATCAGCGAACCAGGGTAAAACTGCGATCATCCAGCCAAACAAACACGTCCAAAAACTCATGAAGCGCAAGAATAAGTCAAAGCGGCGGTCAGAATCATCACCCACCCTTCGAAAACTATCCAATTCGAGCCCAATAAGGGTTGGGCTGATGGAAATCAATAACGCGTATTGGAGCGGGATTGCGACGCCGAACCTTAAGAACACATTGACGATCATTTCAATGATCGCGGGAAAAAACTCTAAAAGAATATCGCTTAAGATCCATAGATCGAACCCTTGACCGGACAAGAACGCCAACCAAGCAATGGCAAAATATCCTTGGCCCCCAGCGATGATCGCAACACGTAGTTTTCCCATCCACCCCCCCACGGATTAACCAAACTTTTAGTGCAAAAAGGTTCAATTATATCCTTGAATTTTGGATACACCCACGATGCAATGATAACAGCTCCGGGTTTTCAAACTGCAAAAAAGAAATAGTGTGACATGTTTTTTTGGTCGATCGCACACTCACACAAGGGGTTGAATTTGTGATGGGGTCAATAACCCTGAACGCAGCGCTCATTGAACACCCGACGTCAACTTTCTCATCCGTACACTTCTTATACTTGCCCTTTGGACAAATACGAGCTCACTATTTTCGGATTTCCGGCTGATGTTTTTGCGCTTCCATATAGGCGCGCAGCACCGCGTTGATCCGGGTTTGATAGCCCCGGCCCATATCTTTGAAGTAAGCGAGAATGTCCTGGTCCAGGCGGATCGTGACCGGGTGTTTTGGACCTTCCGGCAAAACGACATTTGCGCTCTTCCAAAATTCAGGGCCGGCTTCTGGAATATCGCTAAAATCGATATCCTTGTCTTGGCGCGCTTTGAGCGCGGCGCGGCGTTTTTCTGAGAGCGGCTTAAGTTCACTCAGCGATTTTTTCACAGTACTCATGATACATCGTCCTTTCACCGCGACTGGCCCGTCTTGCGGATATGATCCGTATCGCGCCATTGCGATCCGTATGGGCGACAACGACAACGATTTGTTGGCTAAGCTTGCCGATGCTTATTCGCCGCGTTTCACCATAGTCTTTTCGATCATCGATCCGGGTTAGAACCACATCCAAAAAGATCAGCGCCGCTTCTTCAAACCCAATGCCGTGCTTTTTAAGATTGGCGGCATTCTTCGCGTCGTCCCATTCAAAGTTCATATATTATTGTACATACATTCGTCAATATTCGCCATAGGTTCATATTCCTAAGCGCCCTGCCCTTTTTTATCCGATTCTGGGGGGTGATTTCATATGATCCTCGGAGCCGCTTGCGCATCCACGTCAAACGACGACCAGGTTCTTCCTGGCCAAGGGGTTTACAGCGAAGCGTCCCTTGCCAGGAAGGTTCTGATGCGTCGTAGTGGATGGTGCAAAGCAAGCGGACCGAGGCGTCACTATGATCCTTGGTGGGCTTCGCCCACTCACTTTTGGCGAGCGTTAGCGAGCCAATAGGCCACGCGCGGAAAGGGCGTGGGGCGCAGTGAGCTGCATTGCAGCGAACGAAGGGTAGGTTGATAGAAGAATGAGGCCCGCTTGTCGGGCCGATTTCCATTTTACTCTGAAGCCCGTAGGGCGAAAGAGTTGTGTTAAATCAGTGTTATATTATGGGTTAAGTGGGTGATTTCGAGCGCTAAGCCGCGAGAATTGCTTGATGAATCGCGATCATAGGTAACTAATACCACGAATTTTAGTACCTGAAACCACGAAGATTGGTGACTGAAACCACGAAAATGCTATAATTAAGTAGAGAAATGATTCTCCGCTTATCCACAGCTGATTACGGTACCTAAAACCACGAAACTTGACAGCAGGTAACTAAAACCACGAAAGTGGGTGTCATGGTAACTGAAACCACGAATCTCAGCCCCCTCCTCCCCGATCGCAATACGGATCAAGGGGACCTTTTTGTCTGCGATGTCGCCGATGCGATTCTCAAAGATATTATGCAGCATATGGAGCACCCCTTCTATTCACTCTCCAAAAAGCCGGAGACGCGGGTGCGCCGTTATGAGCACAATGGCAATTGGTTGGAGATCACGCCCAGCGTCAAAGGCCTGGCGACGATCTATGACAAAGACATATTGATCTACTGTATTTCGGTGATCATGCAGGCGCTTAAAGACGGCAAGAAGGTCTCGCAGCGCGTGCGCATCAATTCGCATGATCTGTTGCAATTCACCCATCGGGGCACAAGCGGACGCGATTATATGGCGCTTGCCGAAGCCCTTGATCGCCTCGCCGGCACGCGCATCAGCACCAATATTCGCACCGGAGATGAAGAACAATTCGACACATTTGGGCTCATCGATGCGGCCTCGATCCGGCGCAAGCACGGCCTCGACGGGCGGCTTTTATGGTGCGAGGTCAAGATTTCTGATTGGGTCTTCAACGCCATTGAAAAACAAGAAGTCTTAACGCTGCATCCTGATTATTTTCGCTTGCGAAAACCGCTTGAGCGACGGGTCTATGAGATCGCCCGCAAACATTGCGGACACCAAGAAAACTGGAAGGTCGGCCTGCCTACCCTATTAAAAAAATCAGGCTCCCAAAGCCCCATGAAACGCTTCAAGCAAATGATCAAATATCTGGCGACCCATGATCATCTGCCTGATTACCGGGTTGAGTTTGATCGCGAAACAGACATGGTGACGTTCGTTAATCGCGGCACGATGAACGGCTCGACGATGCTCGAAGCCTGGAACGGCCATTTAGACTCTGAAGCCCATAGCGACGCGAAGGCTGTCTTGCAGGGCTGGGATAGCTACCATGTTGAGCAAGAATGGCGTGAATTCTTAGGCAAAAACGAGATCGAACCCAAACACCCGACCCGTCACTTCCTGAAATTTTGCAAGTCTTATGTAGAGAACCGTGGCGCGGCGCGATGAAAGGCGCACATAACAGCTTCAAATATGCCGACTGAACGAAAAGGGTCTTTGATCAGCCGTAGCGACCCATGAAGCGCTTGACGCACTGCAGGATCCAATCTCCTCGCCGACCCGATTAAAACGTTCGCGTGAACTTTAATTCGCCTCTATGGCGCGAAAAGTCATAGATATTGATATTCGAAAAATTCCGCGTGTAGCCATAGCTGAAAACCGGCGCCCAACCTCGATACGACCAATCTCGTTTCGTCGCGGCGATGCTAACGCCGGCGCGAATATCTTTGCGTCTTTTTGCAAAAAGCGGGTTGACGCCTTCAAATGGTCTGCGCCCGATGCTTGGCGTTAACTCCACCGTTAGGCCGCCGCCAAATTCTCTAATTCCCGACAGCTGAAGAGAATAATCCGTGCTGCGAAAAGCTTCCTCCTTGGCGAACTCCCGGGTCAAAGAAAGGCGCGCGCCGGCATAGGAGGTAGAAGACAGGGCGCGCAGCAAGTTGATCGACGACGACAAGACCGGGCCGTCCCGCCCGTCATCTCTTTTGTAATCGAAATATGATGCGGAGATGTAGCCGCTCGCGCTAAGCCGCGATGATAGGCGGCGTGTTTTAAAAAGACGGCCGCCATAGGATTGGTAAAAAGAAGCGCCGCCAAACCAACGATGCCCAAATGCGCCCGCAACGCTGGTGTAACCGTGAGACTGGATACGTCGTAAACCGATATCCGCGTGGGTGAGCACATCGTCAAATGTCGTATTCTCGTAATCGGTGAACGCCCCGCCGCCAGAGAGCTCAGCGCGCCAATTCTCGGCGATTTTCGGCAGCCAAACAACGTTAAGGGAGCTTCTCATACCGAGCCCAGATCGACGGCGCGCATCATCAGAAAGATCCGCCGGCAAAAAGCCGAATAACTGCACCGTATCGTCAGTCGTCGCATTATTAACGTTGCTGTCTGGCACAAGGCTGAGCGCTGCCCTAACCTGCAATGCTTTGCGCTTTTGCATGGATTGTAAGAACCGCTCAATATTGCGCCGAACCGCCATTGAGGGATCGTCCGCCAACACAGCGTTAAAGTGATGGCGCGCCGCCTCATCATCCTCTAATGCGTAAAGCGTCTGAGCGAGCTCTAGGCGGACCCGCGATAGTTCTGGATTATCTGCGAGGATCTTCCGGAAGAGATCGCGCGCTTCGATTAGCTCCCCTTCCGCTGCATGGATGACAGCTTGCAAAAAAGTGACCTGTGTTTGATCCACACTGCGCGTGGCGCTCTCGCTCAGCGCGTCTAATATCGGTTTCGCGCTTTCGAAATCATTGTCCACTATAAGCGTTTCAGCAAGCCACAGGAGTTCGTCGCCTGTATATCGCTGCACATTTTCACTACGGGCTTGGTTCCATCCAAACCAAAACAAACAAACGGAGCTCAATACAATGAGATTGTGCAACGACATTACAATTGGGCAAGATGGAATGCTGCGGCCATCGGCTTAAAACACTGGATATTTATGGCGTTCTTGCGCCTAAAAAAACG
>JBCDBM010000126.1:0-9444 GCA_039183665.1 Pseudomonadota bacterium
AAGATCAGGAGGGATTCCGTATGGCGGACGGCGTAGATCTCACCATCGACCCTGGCAATGTTGGCGGCAATCCAGATGTGCTGGGGATGCTCTATGGGCGCGCGCCCGATGGGGTGAGCTTCAAGAAACTACGCAAGCGGTTGCTGCGTCAAACCCAAGAGACGATTCGTCGGTATGGTCTCGACGTCGCGGGCCGCAGCGGGCGTCCGCAAAAATGGCTCGTGTGTTTATCGGGCGGCAAGGACAGCTATACGCTGCTCGCGGCGCTTCTCGATTTAAAATGGCAAGGCGCATTAAACGCCGAACTCTTGGTCTGCAATCTCGATCAAGGCCAACCGGGTTTTCCGAAAGACGTATTGCCGAATTTTCTAGAAGCGCTGGGCGTTGCGTATCGGATCATCACCGAAGACACCTATTCTATCGTCAAAGATAAAGTGCCTGCCGGTAAAACCTATTGCGCGCTTTGCTCAAGGCTGCGGCGGGGCATTCTCTATCGCGTCGCTCGTGATGAGGGATGCGATGCAATCGTGTTGGGCCATCATCGAGACGATGCGCTCGAGACGTTCATGATGAACTTTTTCCACGGCGCGCGGTTGGCGGCGATGCCGCCCAAACTGATCAATGATGATGGGGATGTCGCCGTGTTGCGCCCACTCATTGCTTGCGCCGAAGACGATATCGCAAAATTCGCGAGCGCCGTGCAGTTCCCTATCATTCCTTGCAATTTATGCGGCAGCCAAGACGGGCTGCAACGCGTGGCGATGAAAAACATGCTTGATGAATGGGAGCGCGCGCAGCCTGGCCGTCGCGAGATCATGTTCCGCGCCTTGCAGAACGTCCGCGCCAGTCATCTCGCCGATGATCGCCTATGGGATTTTGCCGGGTTGGCTCCAGCATCGACCGGAACTACGGACTGATTTTACGCGAACCGGCTTCGGCCAAACATCGCGCCCAATAAACCGAATACGAACCGCGATAAGCCCCAACTCGCGCCAAAGCCGCCAGCTGCATAGATACCGCCATCGGCTGTGGTTGGAATGGCGGGTGCAAATTGTTTCTGCACGGAAGAAACGATTTCTGGATCAAAACTGCGCGCCAAGATGAGCGGTCGAGACAGATCGCCCGCGTCTTCGAGTTCGGCCAAGTGAATTGAAAGCTCATTCAACCGATCGACGGAGCGCTCATAGCCGCCGCACATTGTTTCTAAAATCTCGCTCGCTAGCCGACATTCCGCAAAGGCTTCAGACCGGGTGTATCCTTCGGACTCCACGTCGGCGTCGAATTTCTCAACAATGGGGACTAAGACGTCAATCGCCCCTTGTAAGTTCTGCATATATTGCAGCGTGTATCCTGGACCTTGGGAGCCGAATACCGCCCCGGCGACCCCGATAAGCATGGCCAAAAATCGTCCCACGAAAATTCCCCTTATACTCTTGTCTGCGCTCGTGAGCGCACCCCGACCGGCGGTATCTTACCAAAACGGGGGATGAAAATCCAAAGGAAATGGCGGCGTCTTTTGGGGCTGACAAATGGTCTGGGGCGCCCTATATACCGAGCAACATCGCGATCGATTTTCGAGAGCGGGCCCCTCGGGGCCCGCTTTTTCGTTCTGTCGGTCACGTTAGAAGACATGGGAGTCCTGGCGATTGGCCGCGCTTGAGCGTCGTCTTGTAGAGATTATTGAACCGGTCGCGGTCGCGGCTGGCTTTGACCTTATTCGCGTGCGCGTGACCGGCGCGAAAACGCAGACGCTGCAAGTTATGGCCGAGCGCCCCAATGGAGAGATGACAGCGGAGGATTGCGCGTCGCTATCGCGCGCGCTGTCGCCAGTTTTAGACTCGTCGGATCCTATTCACGGGGCTTACAATTTAGAGGTGTCCTCTCCGGGAATCGATCGCCCGCTGACGCGGCAAAAGGATTTCGAAAATTGGGCCGGGCGCGCCGCTAAGATTGAGCTCGATCGTATGGTCGAAGGGCGCAAGCGCTTTAAAGGCGTGCTCGCCGGCTGGGACGATGGCGCGGTCGCGTTCGACATCGAGGGTGAAGATGAGACGGCCATGATTCCGTTTGATTGGATCGCAAACGCAAAACTGCTGCTGACCGATGAGTTGATCAAAGAAAGCCTAAACCGAAAAAGCGGCGCGACGGATGCGCCGACTACAGACGTTGTTGAAGGCGTCGTTGAAGGAGAAACGAAAGATGGAGCCCATTGATGAACGCGATTAGCGCCAACAAGCTGGAATTGATTCAGATCGCCGACGCAGTCGCGCGTGAGAAGTCAATTGAGAAGACGCTCGTGATTGAGGCGATGGAAGACGCACTCGCGCGCGCGGCGCGCTCTCGCTATGGCCATGAGACGAATGTCAGGGCGGAAATTAATCCGGATACGGGCGAAATGAAGCTTTGGCGCTTGTTAGAGGTGGCGGAGCTCATTGAGAACGACTCAACGGAAATCACGCTGGACGAAGCGCGTCAGCGCAACCCGGAAGCGGAAATCGGCGACTTCATGTCAGAACCACTACCGCCTATCGAATTCGGGCGCGTTGCGGCGATGGCGGCGAAGCAGGTCATCACTCAAAAAGTGCGCGAAGCCGAGCGCGATCGCCAATATGAAGATTTCAAAGATCGTGTTGGCACCATCATCAACGGGATCGTGAAGCGCGTCGAATATGGTCACGTGATTGTGGATTTGGGGCGTGCTGAAGCGATTATTCGCCGCGACCAGCAATTGCCGCGAGAAAACTATCGCAATGGCGATCGGGTGCGTGCTTACATTATGGATGTTCGCCGCGAGACCCGCGGCCCACAGATTTTTCTATCGCGCTCTCATCCGCAATTCATGGCGAAACTGTTCGAGCAAGAAGTGCCGGAAGTCTATGACGGCGTGATCGAGATCAAAGCGGTCGCGCGGGATCCGGGAAGCCGCGCGAAAATCGGCGTTCATTCCAATGATGGCGGCATCGACCCTGTTGGGGCTTGCGTCGGCATGCGCGGCAGTCGCGTACAGGCTGTTGTGAACGAGCTTGGCGGCGAGAAGATCGATATCGTTCCATGGTCGGAGATTGATGCGACTTTTGTCGTTAACGCCCTCGCGCCGGCTGAGGTCGCTAAAGTCGTGCTCGACGAAGAGCTAGGGCGCATCGAAGTTGTTGTGCCCGATGAGCAACTCTCGCTGGCCATTGGTCGGCGTGGCCAAAATGTGCGCCTCGCCTCACAACTCACCGGTTATGAAATCGATATCATGACCGAGGAAGAAGAAAGCGCGAAACGCCAAGAAGAATTCCGCGTGCGCTCTGAGTTGTTCATGTCTGGGCTCGATGTGGACGACATGATGGCCGGTCTTCTCGTTTCCGAAGGCTTTGCGAAAATTGAAGAGCTGGCGATGGTTGAACTCGAAGAGCTCGTGGAAATCGACGGCCTTGATGAAGAAACCGCGCAGGAGCTTCAGGCGCGTGCGAGCGATTACATTGAAGAACAAAATCGTATTCTCGACGAACGTCGCAAAGAACTGGGCGTTGCGGACGATATTCTCGCTCATGAGGGCCTTGATCTGAAGATGATCGTTACGCTTGGCGAGAACGAGGTGAAATCCGTTGAAGATCTTGCCGGTTGCGCCACTGACGATTTGACCGGTTGGACAGAGCGTGTCGACGGCGAGCGCAAGCATTATGACGGTATGCTCGAAGAGTACAAAATTACGCCGGAAGAGGCGGAAGACCTGATTATGCGCGCGCGGGTGAGCGCCGGGTGGATCACGCAAGAAGAGCTTGATGAGGCGCGCCGCGCTGAAGAAGAGGTCGAAGGCGAAGAGGAAGAAGGGGCGAGCGCTGAAGCTACTGCATGACATCTTCCGCTGCAGATCAGCGCATCCGGACCTGTATCGCAACGGGTCAGTCCGGTGCGCCGGAGCTGATGATCCGCTTCGCGCTAGCGCCAGGCGGGATCGTCACCCCGGATATTGCGGAAAAATTGCCCGGGCGCGGCGCTTGGGTCGCGGCCTCGCAACAGGCGTTAGAGAAGGCGGTGAAAAAGGGCGGCTTTTCGCGCGGCTTTGCGCAAAAGGTGGAAACGCCCGAGGGATTGATCGCGCAAGTCGAGGCTGGGCTTTTAAAAGCGGCGATGAACGCTTTGGGGCTCGCCAATCGTGCGGGGCTCGTCGTCAGCGGTTTCGAAAAAGCTCGGGCCGCTTTGTCCAAAGGCGACGCGGCAATGGTGTTGACGGCGCGCGACGGGGCGCACGACGGCGCCGAGAAAATACGGCGATTGGCGGGCGCAACGGTGCGGTGCGCGGCGTTTTCGGCGCAGGAGTTAACGCAGGCCTTGGGGCGCGAGCGGGTGGTGCACGTCGTGGTGCGCCAGGGGCAAGCAACGGGGCGGTTCGTACGCGAAGCGCGTCGCGTTGAGGCCTTTCGAGGCGCAGTGTGACACAGTCCGAGTTCTCAAACGCCATGTTGCGTTGAAGAGATCGGATTAAGGGAGTAAACCCGCGGCGGGTCCCGTCGCGAAACATCGAGGAACTATAAGGGCGCAGCTCATGCGGTATTCGCCCTTGTAATCGCGTCTAAGGACGTCCATTTATGCGCGCTCGCGAAAAGGGCG
This sequence comes from Pseudomonadota bacterium, assembly GCA_039183665.1. Taxonomy (GTDB): domain Bacteria; phylum Pseudomonadota; class Alphaproteobacteria; order Caulobacterales; family Parvularculaceae; genus Hyphococcus. The sequence continues at coordinate 4,600 of JBCDBM010000126.1, forward strand.
GGCGATCGGAGATTGAATGAGCGACGAGGTTAAAACGGAAACCAAATCGGGACGTCGGCCGCTTTCTTTGCGCCGTTCCGAGACGGGTGCGGTAAAGCAGAGCTTTTCCCACGGCCGCTCGAAAACCGTTGTTGTCGAAACCAAGCGCCGCCGCGTTCTCTCCCCTAAGAAAGACGCGCCCGCAAAGGACGCGCCGGCGGCGGATGCGCCCGAGGCCGCTGAAGCGAGCGCTGCGCCTGTTGTTGAGAAAAAAGCCGAGCCGAGCCAAGCCGCAGAGAAGAAAAAGGGCGCTGTTCTGCGCACGCTTTCCGAGGACGAAAAGCAAGCCCGCGCGGTCGCGCTCGCCAAAGCGCGTAAGGACCAAGCCGAGCGCGCCAAACGTGAAGCTGAAGAACGGGCCGAGCGCGAAGCGCGCGAGGCTGATGAGCGCGCGCGCCTAGAAGAAGACCGCAAGCGCCGGGCCGAAGAAGAAGCCGAGCGGGCGAAAATCAATGAGGAGCGCCGCCGCGCTGAAGAAGAAGCGCAAGCTGCGCTTGAACGCGAAGAAGAAGAACGCAAGCGTCGCGCAGCAGCCAAAGCTGATCCGGCGGCAAAAGGCCAAAAATCGCAAGAAGAGCGCCCTGCGGCTGACGCGGACAATCCCTTGGCGCAGTTCGGCGGCCGCTTAAAAACCAAACGCAAATCCGGTGGTGACGACCGCCGTGATTCAAAATCGAAAGAAGCGCCGCGCCGACGCGCAGGCAAGCTGACGATCGCCAATGCGTTGGAAGACGAAGAGCGTCAACGCTCGCTTGCGTCGGTTAAGCGCGCCCGCGAGCGCGAAAAGTTGGCGCGCCGACAACGGGGCGACGGCTCGCGCGTGGTGCGGGACGTTATCATCCCCGAGACGATCACAGTTCAAGAATTAGCCGCGCGGATGTCCATGCGCGCTGTGGATCTGGTCAAAGAGCTGATGAAGCAAGGCCAGATGGTGACAGCGAACGCGGTGTTGGATGCCGACACTGCGCAACTCGTGGCCGAAGATCTGGGTCACGCGGTTAAGCGCGTCGCCGAAGCTGACGTCGAAGAAGGTCTCGGTGGTGAAGCGGACAACCCTGAAGATATGGCGCCCCGTCCGCCGGTGGTGACCGTTATGGGTCACGTCGACCATGGTAAGACGTCTTTGTTAGACGCCATGCGCGCCACAGACATTGTCTCGGGCGAGGCAGGCGGCATCACCCAGCATATCGGCGCCTATCAAACCGAAATCGCAGACGGGCGCAAAATCACCTTCCTGGATACGCCAGGCCATGCGGCGTTCACCGCTATGCGCGCGCGCGGCGCCCAGGTCACGGATATCATTATTCTCGTCGTGGCTGCCGACGACTCGATCATGCCGCAAACGGAAGAAGCGATTAGCCACGCAAAAGCGTCCGGCGCGCCGATCATTGTGGCCATCAACAAAATCGATAAACCGGAAGCCCAGCCGGACAAAGTGCGCTCTGATCTCTTGCAGCATGAGATCCAAGTGGAATCCATGGGCGGCGAGATCCAAGACGTCGAAGTCTCAGCCTTGCAGAAAACCAATCTCGAGGGACTGCAAGAGGCCATTCTTCTGCAGGCGGAGCTTTTAGAGCTGAAATCCAATCCGACGCGCCCGGCGCTTGGCGCCGTTGTTGAAGCGCGGCTTGATAAAGGCCGCGGCACGGTCGCAACGCTGTTGGTGGAAGCGGGCACGCTCAATCGTGGCGACATTCTGGTTGTGGGCTCTGAATGGGGCAAAGTGCGCGCCATGACCGACGATAAGGCTCGGCAGGTCAAAGCCGCCGGGCCGGCAATGCCAGTCGAGGTTCTGGGCCTTAACGGGGTTCCCGAGCCTGGCGATAAATTCCATGTCGTGGAGTCCGAAGCGCGCGCCCGTGAAATCGCCGATTTCCGGCAACGCAAGCGCAAAGACAAAGAAGCCGCCAAGTCCTCAGGCACATCGCTTGAGCAAATGATGGCCCAGCTTCAGGATGCGGAAATCAAAGAGCTGCCGATCGTCGTCAAGGGCGATGTCCAAGGCTCGGTTGAAGCGATCGTCGGCGGACTTGAGAAAATGTCTACCGAAGAGGTTCGTGTACGGGTTTTGCACACGGGCGTCGGCGCCATCACCGAAAGCGATGTCATTCTGGCGAGCGCATCAGAAGCAGCGATCGTTGGCTTTAACGTTCGCGCGAACGCCCAAGCACGCAACGAATCGGAACGCGTTGGCGTTGAAATTCGCTATTACTCCGTGATTTACGATCTGCTCGACGACGTCAAAGCGGTCATGTCGGGCATGCTCGATCCGGAATTACGCGAGACGTTCCTGGGCAATGCGGAGATTTTGGAAATCTTCTCGATCTCCAAGCAAGGCAAAGTCGCCGGTTGCCGCGTCACCGAGGGCGTTGTTCGTCGCGGGGCGAAAGTCCGTCTTATCCGCGACAGTGTGGTGATACACGAGGGCGAGCTCTCGCAGCTCAAGCGCTTTAAAGACGACGTCAACGAAGTGCCCGGCGGGCAAGAATGCGGCATGAGCTTCGCCAATTACGAAGACATGCGCGTGGGCGACGTTATCGAATGCTTCGCTGTCGACCAGGTCGCACGGACGCTTTAGCATCAACCCTTGTTGTTCGCGCCTAAACTCTGCTTGATCGAAATCTCATGCCTGCGCGCCATGCAAAATCTCGCCCTCCCTCTCAGCGCCAGCGGCGCGCCGGAGAGCTTGTGCGCCACGCTCTTGTTGAAATCCTTCAGCGCGAGGATTTGCGCGACCCAGAGCTACACGGCGTCTCTGTCACCGTAAGCGAAGTTTCTGTATCGCCCGATCTTAAAAACGCGACCTGCTTCGCCGCGCCTCTTGGCGGCGCGCGGCAGGCGGAAGTCATCGCCGCGCTCAATAAAATCGCGCCCTATATTCGTGGTCTGTTGGGCAAACGGATCGAGATGAAATTCACGCCGGCGCTGAAATTTGTGAGCGACCAAACCTTTGATGAAGCCAATCGTATTGATGCGCTGTTGGCCCGACCCGACGTCGCGCGGGATCTCAAAGACGAGTAACCCTTGACCCGTTGCGCGGGGTTTGATTTACACCGCGTCTCATAAATTTTGCGTGCGGCCGTCCAATCCGGTCTGTGCGCGGGTACAAAAAAGACAAAGAACAAAGGAACGCCCCATGGGCCGAAGACGGAAAAAGGGCCGCCCCATTTCGGGCTGGCTGGTCCTCGATAAACCTTTCGATATGGGCTCAACGGAAGCTGTCTCGAAAACCAAGTGGTTGTTTCAGGCGCAAAAGGCGGGCCATGCAGGGACGCTTGATCCCATGGCGACCGGCATTTTGCCAATTGCGTTTGGCGAGGCGACGAAGACTGCGCCTTATGTAACCGATGCGCGCAAGACATATGAGTTCACGGCCAAATGGGGCGCGGCGACATCCACGGACGACGCCGAAGGCGACGTGATCGCGAAGAGCGACGCCCGGCCAGAGCGTGCGGCCATCATCGAAGCGCTTGAGCAGTTTACCGGCGAGATTGAGCAAGTCCCGCCGCAGTTTTCTGCAATTAAAGTCAATGGCGAACGCGCTTACGACATCGCGCGCGATGGCGAGACAGTGGCGCTTGAAGCGCGCACAATATTGATCGAGAGCCTTCGCTTGATTGATCAGCCTTCAGAGGATGAAGCGCGTTTTGAGGCGGTGACGGGCAAGGGCGCTTATATTCGCGCCCTCGTGCGAGACCTCGCGCGCGCGCTCGGGACGGAGGGACATGTCACGCATTTGCGGCGCACCGCGGTCGGACCCTTTCATGCGGGTAATGCGGTGACGTTAGAGGCGCTGGAAGCCGTCGAGACGCCTGAGGATCGCGATGCGTTTCTCGCCTCTATCTCAATCGCCCTTGCAGGCATTCCCCATGCGCCCGTCGATGGTCCGCAAACCGATAAATTGCGCCGTGGCCAACCGGCAATCATCGCGCCGCCCTTGGCGAAAGGTGTGCGGGGGGCGCAATCAGGCGCGATTCCAGCAGTGCTCGCCGTACTCCATGACGAACCGGTCGCTATTTGCGCGCTAGACGGTCTCAAATTGAAGCCGTCCCGGGTCTTCAATCTGCAAAGCTAGCAAAACCCCCGCCTTTTTCTCAGCTCCCCAGATGTGTTAAGATCTACGCTTAGGGCTTAAGGCGTGTGGCGGCGAGCGACGCGTCAGCGCGACGACGGGGGTATGGGACCATGGCGCAACGTTCTTTTATTGCTGGGCTTTTGCTGCCCACCGTCATCGGCGGGCTCGGGCTGTTTTTCACCTCTGAGGACCGCAAATGGCGTAATTTCGATCGTGTTATGGAGCTGGTGAACGCCGAAGACCCCGACCAACAAGCCCTTGGCGTCGCGCTTGCGGATGAGTTGATGCGCGAGTGTCGCCAGAAGGTGATCCCGTTCCAGCTGACATGCGATATCAATCAACGCAGCTATTGGGTAATCAAATCCATCGATTCCGTACGCACGCTCGCAAGAGAGAGTATCGCGACTGAGGCGGTTGTCGCGCCTACGATTGATCCCGAAACACCAGCTGATGCGAGCGTTTCTGATGCGGATGTCGAAAAGCCCCGCGCTGTTCGCGCGGCCGTCGCGAGCCGCGCTGCGGTGACGACAGAGCAAGCCGAGAGCGCCGTTGTCGCCGCCGCTCAGGAAGCGTATGGAAAAGACTCATCGCGCAGCCTTAAGCTTGTAGAAAGTTTGCGGCCGCGCATCTTTGTGCAAATCCGCAACGAAAGCGATCGTGACGCAGCGCGGAGTTTCATGGCGTCGTTACGTGAAAAAGCGCTGGGCGCTGAACTCGATTTGGAAGTTCTG
>JBCDBM010000127.1:0-9433 GCA_039183665.1 Pseudomonadota bacterium
CTCGCCTGGAACGAGGGTATGCCGGAATGGCAGCCGATCCGTGTGATACCGGCGATCTCTTCCGGTTTTGAAAGCAGGATGGCACCACCTGCGCTTCCGAAAGCTAACGCCCCATTTGAAGTGAATGCGGGAGCTCCTTCAGATGTGGTAACTCCCCCTCTGGCTTCGCGAGCGGCACGGTTCTTCGGGAATTTATTCGATGCCATCGTCTTCGTTGCCTGCGCCCTTGGACCGCTCATTTTGATTGATGGTGCGGATAATTTTATGAATGAGGACGCAGAAATCAGCGACTTTGCGGCGATGACCACTTTTATCACCTTCGTAGGAGTTCTCGTTCTCCAGATCGTTCTGCTCTCGACTCGAGCTCAGTCGGTTGGAAAAATACTCGTGGGTACTCGAATCCATGACCGCGAAACGATGCGGCAGGCGGGATTCGTGCAAGCGGTTCTCCTTCGATATGTGGTAGGGCGGTGTCCGTCGTTTATTCCATACCTTGGTCAAGTTTACTGGTTCGTGGATGCCTGCCTCATTTTTCGAGCGGACCGTCGCTGTCTTCATGATTTGATTGCTGGTACGATTGTTTGCAGGGCATCGTGAAGAGGCCGTGAGAAGTCTTGTTTCGCATCTCGATTCGTGATTACTGTCCGTGCATGAAAACCCTCATTATTTTCGTTTGTTCTGTCATTGTGTCAGGAGCCTTCCTCATTGCGGAGGAGCCGGGAGAGTTGATTTTTGAGGACGACTTTGAGGGGGTCGATTTTCGCTCAAACGTCAGTCTGCCGACGGCAGGGGGGCGGTGAAGCTTATTTTGGCGCACTGACGCTTGGCGGCAATTTTGACGGCGGCCGGGGCAACGCCGTTCTAAACGTGGAGTACAATAAACAAACCGGTCTGAAGAACAACGACCGGGCGGCGTCGTTAAGGTCTTCATCGGTTCGTATTAACAATCCTGCAATAGCAGCTGGGCTGGGCGTTAGTGAAGAATTCCAAAATGTAATCGTTGACGACTATCGGTATACCATTTATGCGCCAGGCACTTTGATAACACTTGCGGGAAATCAGCTTTCATTTCCTGGCTTGGTCGATCCCAATTTAACTGAAATCGGCGGCGTTCCGGTTTCGCAGATTGTTGACCCGTTAACGGGTGAAGTGCGTCCGCAGGATTTTGGAAGGTATAGAGACGGCGGGTTCTTCACCTCCGGCGGGGACGGCATCTTGCTATATTACTCAAACCCAGAAGCGGAATCGATCCCCGAGCTTGATCGTTACTTCATCAACTCGTTCGCAGATTATGATTTCACCGACTCTGTAACAGGATTTGTTGAGGTTAAATACGCACGCACGGAAAGCGCGGGGCGCAGTAATCAGGCAACGCGCCTCCTTGGTTTGACCGTGTTGGATGAGAATCCATTCATTCCGCAACTTGTTCAGGATCAATTTGCCAGCCTTGACGCCCAGGGGCTCGATCCTTCTATCTTGGTGACAAGAGACTTCTTGGACGACGTTGCAACAGGTCCAGTTGAAACGGAACGGCAAACATTCCGCATTGTTGGCGGGTTCAAAGGAGAGGTGTCTAAAGCACTTTCTTACGAGATTTCCGCCAATTACGGCCGCACGGACACAAGCGTCATTAACAATTCTGAATTGCTGTTAGATCGTGCGATTGCCGCAGCTGATGTGATTGCCGATCCCACCACTGGGGAGCCCATCTGCCGGTCAGACATTGATTCTGATACACTACCGCCGACCGCTGTCTTTCCAAGCCTGGTGACGCCCGGCTTTCGATCCTTCGCCCCCGGCGATGGAAGCTGCGCGCCGCTCAATATTTTCGCGCAGACAAACGCAATTGACCCTGCTGCCGCCGACTTTATTTTCCAACGTGTCGAAGACACTTTTGAACTTGAGCAGTTCGTGATCAACGCCACAATAGCAGGCAATAGCGATGACTTCTTCTCGCTCCCTGCAGGCGGCGTCAGCTACGCAGTAGGCGTTGAATATCGCGAGGAGAAGAGCCAATCCATACCAAATTCGCTCCAATTGAACGATCTTAATCGCTTTCAGGCGTTCGCGCTTCCTGGAATTATCAGCGGCAGCTTTGACGTTGTTGAAGGCTTCGCGGAAGTCAGTATTCCTGTGCTTGCTGATCTGCCATTTGCAAAAGGCTTGACCGTTGACGCATCAATAAGGGTCGCCGATTATAGTTCCGTTGGAAGCACGACCTCGTTCGCGTTTGGAAGCGTCTGGCGCCCAGTCGACGACTTTCGTCTGCGAGCTTCGTTCAATAGAGCCGTCAGAGCGCCCAACATAAGCGAGCTCTTTCGCCCTCGCGACCAAGGCCCGGGACAGTTTAACGCTGGGCAAGATCCCTGTGATCCAATCAGCATCGCTAACGGATCAGAAACACGGGCGCAAAATTGCGCTGAGTTTATTCCTGACCTCGCCACATTTGATCCCTCGCCAGCCTACGCGGTTGGCGGTCTTACGTTCATCACTGGGGGCAATCCAAATTTGAGTGCTGAAACGGCGGACACCTATACGGTTGGATTTGTCTACACGCCCCAGCAGCTTTCCGGATTAGCGATTATCGCTGATTACTATAATATTGATATTGTCGACGCTGTAGGCTCGCTCGGCCGAGACATTGTCGCTAGATGTGTTGATTTCGAGACGATAGACAACAACTTTTGCGATGGTGTCGTCCGTAACCCAACAACCGGCGTGCTCGAAATTGTCGATCAATCCATTCTCAATCTTGGGGCGACCAGAAGCGCTGGGATTGATTATAAATTGTCCTATGACTTCAATTTAGATTCTATTTTTGACAGCAATGTAGGTAATTTACACGTTGGGGTTGCCGGTACGTATCTTATCAAACGCGAGGATCAAGCCGCCGCCGGCTTTGCCGGTACGATTAACCAGCTAGACGGTGAGCTCAACTTTCCCAGACACTTCATCAATTTCACACTCTCCTGGGACAAAGGCCCATGGCGCGCAGACTACGGCTTCAACTTCCAATCCAACACTGTGTTTGCAGAGGGCTTCGGTATTGAAGAGATTGAGGAAGATCCGTTTACGTTGGACCGACCGAATATAGGTAGTGCTTCCGTCCATTATCTCGGCGGAGCCTATCAGTTGAATGAGAATTTCCAGTTTAGCCTGCGTGTGAATAATCTGTTCAACCGTGAGCCCTTTGACGTGCGAACGCTTGGACCAGCGTTCACAGCAGTACGGCCGGCTAGTCTCTTGGGCCGAACCGTGCAGATCGGAGTTCAAGGAACGTTTTGATGAAGCCAAGTTTTGCGGCAGCCGCTGAGCGTGAGCGAACTGGCGGCGCAGAACATCAAAAGCGCGGGTTGGTGCGCGCCATCGAGAGAACTTTTTGTCGTCGACCGAAACTTGACGCTCTACGGGTGAGGTGCGTGGGGATACCGACGAAGTCCCTCGGTGTCCGCCTCTCCACCCGTCACGGCTGCAATTAGCTTTCCTGGGACTGCACGATATTGTGAACTGGTTTTGACAAAGTGTCCCGGCCTACAGGCGAGCCCAGTCGAGCAATCATCAATCTCGGGCGCTGTTTTGATGAAATTGAGAAAGCTCTGAACCTTTGCGGATCGATGAAGGTCGACATGTGTGACGATCCACAAGGGCACGCTCCATTCCGGGCGCGACGGCAAAACCTCCGAGAGCCAGTGCGTGCGACGAGCCAAATAGCTGGGTAAAAAGCCTGCTCCTAAGCCGCAGATTACCGCATCGTTCGCACCGCGGATCGATGACGACGTAAGCACGACTTGTTCAGGATCGACATTCGCCTCGATCCATTGTTCGATGAACCGGCCATAAAAATTCCGTTCAGAGACGATAAATGGGCGTCCACGAATACCGTAACCGTCAGTTTCGTGATGATTGAGCGGCTGTTCGTTGAGGTCGGAGCAATAGAGCCCCACAGGCATGTTCAAAAGAGGGATGACGACGTAATCTGGGTGATCCGGCGGATCGCCCATGGTTACGGCCACGTCGGCCTCGCCATGCTCCAACTTTAAGACTTCGTTGCTGGACTTATAGCGGACTATAATCTTTGGGTTTTTCAACTTAAATGCCTTTGCGGCTGAAAAAACCACGTGGTCGACTAAGTCAGGGCAGGACAAGACGAACTGGCCGGCGAGATCGTCATCGCGCGTGCGGGCTTTTACGATTAGCCGTCTAAAGTCCGCATCCGAGCGCTCCGCGATTCTAATGAGGTCACGGCCAAGTTCGGTAGGCGTATATCCTTTGGCGTGACGCTGAAACAGCTTCCCACCCAACTGACGTTCCAGAGACTCGACCCTGCGAATCACGGTCGCGCGATGGATGCCGACCGTTTCCGCAGCGGCCGATACGGTTCCTAGTTGTCCGAGGAGATAAGCAGTCTTGATTTCCGTCCAATTCTCCAAAGCGCGTCACCCCAATTTTGCTTTCGTCCGCGATGCCGGCCGGCGCTAATGCAGCCGCTTGCGTGCATCATTGCGCACCTCCTGCGCACCTCGTATTGATGTCGGTTAAGAAGACAGGAAAATTTTTGTACCAAATAACAGTCTCAAAATGCGGCGCCACAGATTTGGGTCGTCACGCGTTTCGGAACACCGAGACCGGCAGTGCGCCCCAGAAAAAGGGGATGGCGAAGTAACGTTGAACTGTAATTGTCCGGTGATGGCCGTTCACGCCGAAGATCCGACCAGATTGCACAGCGTGTCTATAACTGGCGGGTGATCGCCGGGATCGTTCACGTAATGAAGACAGGGTTGCCGCTCTGCGGATCGTTCCAAATACTATGGTTCGTACACGATAGCCCATAAACGCTTCAGTCGCCGGCCCTGCAAGCGACTCTGGACTGGAATGCGATGGCATAAGCGCCACCGGAGCGGTCACCACAAGCACTTCTAACGGCGGCGTTTACGCGAAGGCGGAGCGGTCGGGCTTCGGCGGTAAAGGGGTAACGACCATTCCTTCCAGGCTCGCACTATCGCACGGGATGATTGGCATGGTGCTAAACAAGCCTTCACTCTTTATAGAGAGCTTCTCGCCTAATCGCTTCAGCATATTCTGGAAGCGCTTGTGTCTTCTTTAAGTGAACCAAGACGGCTGAATAGCCTTCGAAGCTCATACCGGCGCTTGCCGCCGTGCACAGACGCCAATAAAGATAGACGTCAATTATCGACCAGTTGGTCCCGTACCACCAGTCTGCATTTTTAAACCGCTCCTCTAGCCTTGGAAGGAGGGCGAGAATTTTGCTCCTGCCGTCGGCTTCAACGGCGCTCGTATCGCCTTCCGTAAAGCGCGCCGGCGCACGGACTTGGCTAACCATTGGGTGAACGGTTGATGCGATCCAAATTAGGTCTGACAGTTGCTATATTTCTTGAACAAGTTCGTCTGTTGACGGAAGTAATCCAGCAGTCGGCTGCATTCGATGCAGGTATGTCAAGATAGCGGCGTTTTGGGTTAAGACTTCGCCGTCGTCCAGGAGTGCCGGCACTTTGCCGTCGGGATTTACCGCAAGATAGGCTGGAGATTGTTGTTCGCCCTTTTTAATGTCAATAATGACGCTTTCAAAATCAATCCCCATTTTTATCAGGGCCGTGACGGTTATGCGCGAGCAAGTTCGTGGGTAATGGTATAGTTTTAGCGCCGGCACTAGGCGGTCTCCCCTTGATGGTCGCTATTTTCAATAAGGCTGTCCATTAAGTGTCGCACGCGTTCTTGGGTTTCTACGTCATTGGCAATAGGCGGATTACTTTTCAATTTTCCACCCGATATGAAAATTGCCGATCGTTTACTTTTCAATGCCAGGTCAACACCTGCGAGAAGTTTTTGAGCTCGTTCGGCGGCGGGACCAAAGACTAAAGGCGCAAGAAGCCTAATGAACCAAGGCATCCCTTGGTTGCCGGTTGTCATTTGCGTTTTGGTCGGCCCCGGATCGAGTGAGTAGATATAAATATTCTCATTGAAAAGCTCTTCCTCTAAGAAGCATGCCATAACATGGAGAACTGCTTTTGATTTTGCGTAGGCGCCCATGAGGCCGCCAATGGCGTCAGGGTTAACCAGCTTTGACGTGTCCAGCGCCTTCACGCTGTTAACGGCGGAAGTCGAGAAATTGACGATGAAGGCTGGGTCGTTGTCGGTTCCAGCGGCTCTTAGCTGCGATCTCAAAGCCGTAACGAGCATGTAAGGCGCAAGTGCATTTAAAGCGAAATGCCCTTCGATATTTTGCGGGCTGAGGATACGCTTGTCGGTTAAAAGGCCGGCAATGTTATACAACGCCGTTATTTCTGGGTGAACGGCGGCGACGGCTTCAGCTGTCGTTCGAATTTCCTCGATGTCCATTAGGTTAGCGGTATAGCCTTTGAACAATTGATTGGGGAACAATTCGGTCAAGGACGCAATCTGTCGGTTCGCCTGTTCTCCGTCGCGATTGATTAAGATGAGATTCCATCCATCCTGTGCGAGAATTGTAGAGACCTCCCGCCCCAATCCGCCTGTTGATCCGGTTAGTAGTGCTGTTTTCATGGGTAAGCTCTCAACTTGATAGAGTGCGAATTCAAATAGGTAATTATTAATCCGTAACTGTATTTCGTAGAAATCGACTGAGCCCTTCAGGAGTTATGCCGAGAAACTGCGCAACATCCTTCTGTGCCACCGATCGCAGAACGCCGGGCTGTCGTTTTTGCAGAAAAGTATAGGACTCACGGGTGCGGTTGAGCGATTTCACGCGGATGACGTCGGCATCAAAGAGTAGTGTTTGAAAGATCTTGATGCGTATATATTCACCGATAGCGCCGCCGCGTAGATACTCATCACGCCATCTTTTCATGGGGATTAGCACGCCTTCCAACGGTGTGACCGCGAGAATTTGATCATCGCTTGGTTCTGTTCGCCAGGCGCTTCGAACCGCGGTGCAGAAATCCCCCGCCTCAAAGAACCGCTCTATGGTGAGTTGACCATTTGGATGCGCAAACTGACTAGCGGAAATCCCGTTGGTGACGAACAGCATATGGTCGGCAATGGCGTCCGTTTCGAAGACGGTGTCCTTTTTCGCATATTTTGTCGAGGTACATTCGTCGGCGAATATCTGCCATTCGACGTCGGGAACGCTGATACCCTCAGCCTCCATATCCTTGCTTAAGACGCCCAAGGGCGGAAGCGCCTGATTTCCGTTCATTCCAGATGGTTCCCAAACGCATTGCCGTCGTAGCGCGGCATCGAGACGTTTTTCGAACATATCGATGAGTTCGAGATGCGCATTGATCTGATTTGCAACAGGTATGCGCATTTATACGACAACGAAGTCTCTCAGACGGCCGGCAAATCCTTGGTTTCGATCGGTTCAAGCGTAAGCGTAAGGGCGTGATCCCCGCCACGCGGATTTTCTGGCGCGCGGTTTTCGCTTCCATTGCTTGGCGGGGAGGGGGGGGGCCACGCCGGGGGATCACGCGCCGCGGCGATCTGCTCCCTCATCGAGATCGCCAAGCTCAACGGCGTCGATTCGGAAGGCTAGTTCAGCGGCGCTCTGGGATGTCGCTGAGCATTCGACGCATGCATCGAACGGCGCCATCACGCTGCATTGCACCTACTAATTCGGCGACAACTGGCGCGAGTTGTCAGGACCGAGCGCATCCTCGAGCCAGATCCCGCCGCTGCCTACGCCGTTCTCATCGCCGCGAGCGGCCGCTGTCCCCCTAAAGACGTCAGCGGGTATTCCGGTTACGAATAGTTCCTCGCCGTCAGCGGCGAAGATGCGGCGCGGCCATCGAAATTTTGCGCGCGCTTCGGCCAGAACGGAGGGCGCGCCGTCGCGATCCTGAATGTCTGCGGCAGGAGCGGGCGCCGTGGCTATGAACCCCTCCGTATCCGTCAGGATATGGCGCCGTCGGCCTTTGCCCGTCTTACCCGCATCAAAACCGGCAATCCGGCCGCTTTCGGTCGTTTTCACCCACTGGCTGTCGATGACGCCGGCGCTTGGTTGCGAGGTTCCACCGTGCGCTTCGCCATGGCCGAGCGGTAGTCGGTGATTGATTTTTCAAGCAGTCTCGGATCGCGCCGGCTATGGAAACACTTTTCCGCCGTCGAGTAGGGTGGAAAGTCCTCGAGGAGGAATCGTCACCGGCAGCCCGTTGTAACGAACGATAAAACCGCATTGACGGTCGAACGCATCAGCGCGCTTGCGCGGCCTGCCCGCATGGTCCGCAAGCGGTATATCCGGTTCGATCGGCGCCCCTTCGCCGTCGGTCAGATCGCTTCGCGTAGCGCGTCTACTTCCGATCGCACATTAGGCGGGCAGTTTCCTTCCAAGGCGCCTTGATCCTGCGTGTCCTAGGCAAACAAGGAAATATGGCTCATTGAAATGACGTAGATAATTAAGATCCATGCACTTAAAAATTTGTGCTTTCGGTCAAAATGCTAACGAACTTTTGTACCTTTGCGACTTTCGTTAAATCTCGGTGCGTTATGATCCATAAAGAAACTGATCGATCTCGAGAGGGAGGGACGATAGCGACCAAGTCGTCAAAGCCCTCGGCGACGTGATCAGCAAGCACGCCGACGCCTAGCCCTGCGAGAATAGCCGGTAGGTTTGATTCAAAGTCGTTTACTCGCAAGACAAAATCGGCATTGGGAACCGTTGAGTTGAGCCATTTTGTGTAAGGCGATCGGATATCGGCGACGTCGTCGCTTGGACCAATATATTTGTAGTCTCCCAGCCCGACCTTTTGTTTGCGACTTTGCATTTCGTGCACGTAATCGCGGTGCGCGTAAAAACCAAATTGCACCCGCCGAAATAGATGCGCCACATAGCCGGGAACAGACGGTTTTCGGCCAGCCCGCACAGCAATATGGGCTTCGCCACACTCTAGCTGTGCGAGTTCGGTCCCGGAAACGAAGGAAACCGAAATCGTCGGGTAGGCGGTCTTGAAAGCACGAATAGCCGGCATGATTAGCGGCGCCACGCCTTTCAACGAGGTTATAATGAGTTCGCCCGATAATTGGCTTGTCTTGTTCCTTGTCTTCCCTTGAAGGTCGGCAAAAATGTCGTCGATGCGCCCGGCGACTTCGAGCATTTCTTTGCCGGCGTCCGTCATCGTCAATCCTCGGGAATGACGAAGAAATAGTGTCGTCCCAAGGGCTGCTTCGACTGTTTCAATGTGCCGGGTGACGGTTGCGCGATGTAGCCCCAGCGCCGTGGCGGCGGCGCTCGCCGACCCAAGCTTCGCCACTACCATCGCCGTCCGAAATTCCGCCCAGCAATTGATGCTCATCGTCTAAAAACACCTTGATGAATGCGCGCGCACTTCGGCTGTAATATAAATTATTGTATGAAAATTTCAAATTAAATTTTTAATCTAAGTAATTGCGATTTTCTATTTTTAATGAAAACAGAATAGATAGTACAATTTTGGCGTCAAAG
>JBCDBM010000128.1:0-9342 GCA_039183665.1 Pseudomonadota bacterium
CGAGCGGCCCGCCGTTGTCCCCCAACTGTCCGCTAAACGCCACCGCAGCCCCAAAGCTATTCCCTGTAATAATACTCTTTCCACGAATTATTTCTTCTGCAAAAGCGCCTGCGCCATCGGGAACGGAGACCACTCCTTCATGCGGATGCGCCGGTAAGTACGCCAGGGGGGTGCCATCGTCGCGCAGCACCAGAGGGTGCATAGGGTTGGGCGTTTCAACGGTTTGATAATCGCCATTGGCGCCCGTGTGATAGTTGGGCCAGGAGATATTCGTCGTGACTTTATCATCAATTTGATGACGCGCGGCGTCGGGTTCGCAATTATTAGAATGGAAATGATGCGCCATTCCCAGTTCACCGAGCTTTAGAAGGCAATCGCCCATATCTTCGTGGTCGCGCGTGATTAAGACGCCGCCGCCTCGGGCGCGAAACGCGTCGATATGCTCGGCGTCAACCGCGGTCAACGCATCTTCGACGTCGACGGCAAATATCCAAAGTTGATCAAAGTCTGAGGCCGCTAAGCCCGCAAGATCAATGTCATCGCCATTTTGCTCGCGGCGGTTCAGCGTCGTAACCTTATGACCAAGCGATTTTAAGTGATTAGCAAGGACGGAAAATCGACCAATGTGCCAATCGTCTTCGATCTCGCCAATGGTCGTCTTCAAAAGAATTTTTTTCTGCGCCATGGAAAATTCCTTTGCTTTTGCGTGGAACGAACACTTGAGCGCGCGGGGGCATTAGCCCGCTGCGTGGTGCCGCAAATGATCCTCGATAAATGTGGCGATGAAATAATAAGAGTGATCATACCCGTTTTGGCGGCGAACCTTCGCAGGTTGACCGACCTCTTGCGCAGCCGCTTCGAAGATTTCCGGCTTTAACTGCTCTTCCAGAAACTGATCGGCTGTTCCTTGATCAATGAGAATTTTCGCGCTTGTGGGACCGCGCTCGCGCAGAAGACTGGTTGCGTCATAGGCAGCCCAGTCGGCGCGATTGTCGCCGATGTAATTTGTGAACGCCTTTTCGCCCCAGGGCGCCTGGCTTGGCGCGACAATCGGCGAAAAAGCTGAGCAGGTTTTGAACTTATCGGGGTGTTTCAAGTGAATTGTGAGCGCGCCGTGGCC
This sequence comes from Pseudomonadota bacterium, assembly GCA_039183665.1. Classification (GTDB taxonomy): domain Bacteria; phylum Pseudomonadota; class Alphaproteobacteria; order Caulobacterales; family Parvularculaceae; genus Hyphococcus. The sequence continues at coordinate 1,121 of JBCDBM010000128.1, forward strand.
ACCCATGGAATGGCCGAATATGCCGATGCGCGACGTATCTACCGGAAACGCACCTTCGATGAGCGCCGGCAATTCCTCCGATATGTATGTGTACATATGATAGTATTTGTCCCAGGGCGCCTCGGTTGCGTTGAGATAAAATCCTGCGCCGAGCCCGAAATCATACGCCCCGTCCGGATCATCCGGCACGCCCTCGCCCCGCGGGCTCGTGTCGGGCGCGACGATCATCACGCCAAGCTCAGCCGCCACACGCTGCGCCCCAGCTTTAGAAATGAAATTTTCTTCCGTGCAGGTAAGCCCTGAAAGCCAGTAAAGCGTTTGGTAGGGACCAGGGCCATGGCGGTCTTCGGGCGGCGTGAATACGGCGAAACGCATGGCGCAAGAACACGCAGTGCTTTTATGCGAAAATACGGCTTGAACGCCGCCGAAGGATTGCGTGCTCGATAGGGTTTCCATGGGATCTCTAGTGCTGCTTGAACGGTGGTGCGCCGCAAGCTCTCACCCGCACTGATCAATGTCAAACGCTTTCAAATTAACGACGAATTTGTGAACGCGCGGCGTTCACAGCATCGAAAAAAGGGAGTGGTTCCTTAGCGCGCTAAAGCAAGCGCGACCGCGCCGGTTATGCCGGCGTCATCACCAAGCGCGGGCGCGACAATGTAATCGCGCAGATCGCCGTTAAGGGTCTCGGACTGCACATAACCGCCGACGGCACGTTTGGTTTTTTCCCGTAACTTCTCAATCAGCCCCTCAGCTTTCATCACACCGCCCCCAAAGATGATGCGGTCCGGCATATGGGTGAAGATAATCGTCGATGCGAGGTATGCAAGATACTCCGCTTCAAGATCAATCGCGCGGGCATACGTTTCCTCATCGCGTATCTCGTGAAGCGGCGCGCCCCAGCGATCGATAATCGCCGGCCCGCAAGCAAGGCCTTCAATGCAATCGCCATGGAACGGACACCGTCCCGGGAAGGGATCTCGCGCCAAATCGTGGGGTGGACGGATATGACCCATTTCATAATGACCGAAACCGCCGAGCGAGCGGCCATCCTTGAGGACGCCTGCTCCAATCCCCGTGCCAACAGTGACATAAGCAAGCGTCCTGGTCCCAAGACCAGCGCCATGAAGCCATTCCCCAAGACCGGCGCCGTTAACATCGGTATCAACAATCACGGGCGCCTTGAAACCGGACAGTGCTTCGACGAAGCTCGCACCGGTCCAATCAGGTTTTGGTGTCGCGAGAATGGCGCCATACCGTGGGGACTTCGGATCAATATCCACCGGCCCAAAGGCGGCCACGCCGATTTGGGACAGCGCCCGCCCGCCATCGACGGCGTTTTTGAAGAAATCACATATTCCGGCCAGCGTTTTCTCGGGGTGCTCCGTGGGCAATTTCGCTTTCGCCAGGATTGCCCCGGCGCCATTAGCAATAGCGCACACGGTCTTCGTTCCGCCCGCTTCGATAGCGCCGAAACGGCGATTTTCGAGGTCTGTTTGCATCGTCATACGCCAATCCGACAATCGATTGTTGCAATATCAGTACCGGCTGTTAGGCTCAACCCATTAGATCAAACCGGCAGAGTCAACTGCCGTTTAGGGAAGGAATTCGCGATGGCAGGCGTAGGCGCGCCCACTGCGCAGAGCAACGCGCATGGGCATAAACCGCACCTCAACCCTTGGCGCATCGTTGAGATGAATCTCGGCTTTTGGGGGCTGCAATACAGCTTCGGGCTTCAGCAAGGAAACATGGGGCCGATATACAGCTATCTGGGCGCTGATGAATCTAAACTTCTGCTTCTGCAATTAGCGGGACCCGTCACGGGCTTGGTGCTCCAGCCCATTGTCGGCGCGATGAGCGACCGCACGGACTCCAAATGGGGACGCCGAACACCCTACTTCATAACGGGCGCGATCTTGTGTTTCATCGGCCTCCTGTTCATGCCGTTCAGTTCGTCCATCATTATGGCTGTCAGTTTGTTGTGGATTCTCGACGCCGGCAACAACATCACCATGGAGCCCTATCGCGCCTATGTCAGTGATCGCCTGCGGCCCCAACAAAGACAAATGGGTTTTTTAACGCAGAGCGCGTTCACCGGCCTCGGCCAAATGTTGGCTTTTCTATCCCCTTCCATTTTTGTCTATTTTTTGGGGGTCGATCGAAACGCGGTAGACGAAAACAACATTCCCTATTTCACTCGATTTGCATTTATCTTTGGCGCGGTTCTGTCGCTCACGACCATCTTGTGGTCGATAAAACGCGTGCCCGAATTGCCGCTGACGGACGAAGAAAAAGCGCATATCGCAAAGCAACCCAAAACGGCGATTGCGACCTTAAAGGAAATTTGGGACGCCATATTGGATATGCCGATGCCAATGCGCAAGCTGGCGCTGATGAGCCTGTTTCAGTGGTACGCGATGGCGAGCTATTGGGGCTACGTCATCTACTCAATCGGTCGATCAGTATACAATACTTCGGACCCGGTTTCCGAAGGGTTCCGCTCTGCCGTTCTTTCTAATGGCGAAATGGCGGCGTTCTACAATATGATCGCCTTTGTTGCAGCCTTCGCGATGGTGCCCTTTTCCAAACGATTTGGGGCAAAATACGTGCACGCTATCGCCCTCGTGCTTGCAGGGGCTGGCATGCTCACCCTGCCGCTCGTTACCGACAAATGGCTTTTGTTTATTCCTGCGATCGGGATCGGCATTGGATGGGCCAGTATCATGGGCAACCCCTATGTCATTCTCTCCAACTCGATTCCGCCCGAACGCACAGGCGTCTATATGGGCATCTTCAATATGATGATCGTAACGCCCATGATTATTCTTGCTGTGACGTTGCCGTTTTATTATGACGCGGTCATGGGCGGCGACGCGCGCAATGTCCTTCGTATGGCCGGATGCCTAATGTTCTTAGCGGCGCTGTCTGTTCTTTGGGTAAATGACGAACGCCATGCAGCGCGCGCACAGCAGCCTGCAGCAGGCGAATAATGCGAAGCGGACCTCAATATGAGCGCATCATGGTGGCGTGGCGCCGTCCTATACGAAATCTACGTTCGCTCTTTTTGTGACAGCAATGGCGATGGGGTCGGAGATCTGGAGGGCGTCACAAGCAAGCTCCCCTATCTCTCAGATCTGGGCGTCGACGCCATTTGGATAACGCCATTTTATAAAAGTCCGATGTGCGATTTCGGCTACGATGTCGCTGATTATCGCGCTGTAGATCCGCTTTTTGGCGACCTCGAGGATTTTCGGCGCCTGGTTCGCGAAGCCCATGAAATGGGCCTCAAAGTCATTATCGATCAGGTTTGGTCCCATACGTCTGATCAACATACGTGGTTTCGCGAGAGCCGCGCAGACAAGACTAATGATAAGTCAGACTGGTATGTGTGGGCGGACGCTAATCCTGACGGCACGCCGCCAAATAACTGGCTATCGTTGTTCGGCGGCAGCGCTTGGATGTGGGACACGCGACGACGGCAGTATTATTTACACAATTTTTTAGCCGAACAACCGGACCTCAACTTTCATTGTCCTGACGTTCAAAACGCGCTTCTCGATGTCGCGAAATTTTGGTTTGAATTGGGCGTCGACGGATTCCGTTTAGATGTTTGCAATCTCTACTTTCACAACCAGTCTCTAGCCTCCAACCCCGTCTATAAACCGGGGCAAACAGATCCCAATCCCCATGTTTGGCAATACCATCAGTTTTGTCGAAGCCAGCCCGAGAACTTTGGTTTTCTAAAAAAGCTGCGCGAAACAGCAAACGCGCATGGCGGCAAAATCCTGCTCGGCGAAATTATTGACGATGGCGGCGCCGATCTGCTGTTGGAATACACCGAGGGCGACGATCATCTGCACATGGCGTACAGTTTTGATCTTCTGCGCGAAGACAAAGATTCGGCCTTTCTAAACAAAACACTTCGGTCGTTCTACGATCCGGGAAAAGGATGGCCTTGTTGGGCGATTGGCAATCATGATGCGCCGCGGGTCGCGACACGGTGGGGCGATGAGCCGAAGCAATTGCGCGTCTACGCGGCTTTGCAGATGGCTCTGAGGGGAAACCCATGCGTGTATCAAGGTGAGGAGCTCGGATTGCCGCAAGCCACGCTTCGCCAAGATCAAATTGTAGATCCCGTAGGCGTTGCAATGTGGCCAGACGATCCAGGAAGAGACGGATGCCGCACGCCGATGCCATGGGCGCGAGACAAAAAGAACGCGGGGTTTTCATCCGCGGACGAAACTTGGCTGCCAGTTGCTGCGGGCCACGCTGAGCTGGACGCCCAATCTCAACGCAAAGATCCCGAATCGCTTTTCAATTTTTATAAGTCGCTCCTCGCGCTTCGTAAAACGCAACCTGTGCTGCGTGACGGCGCGATAGAGATCATGGACGCGCCGACGGGCGTTGTCGCTTTTCGGCGGCGCAACCAAACGGCGTCGCTCATATGCGCGTTTAACCTTTCATCTGAGCCTGTTTCACTAGCCATGACCGAAGATGCAGAACTGCTCGCGAAAGGCTTGAGCACTGACGCTGCGTTGCTAGACGGCGCCTTACGTCTTGGCCCTTGGTCGTTTGCTTTTGCAAAGATCGCCTAGGCGACCCAATGTCGAGGGCCACAGAATTAATAGCCGATGCATAAATTCATGTTACAATCGATTGTTGCTGTAGCCAAAGTGTGGCATTGAGGAAAAATGGGGCGGCTGCAATCACATAACCAGAGCCATACGTCGAGCGCTGTGCAAACCAAAGCGTGGACAAGCGCCGATGTCGAAACAATTGTTCTGGACGCGCGCAATACGATTCCACTGATCAAAGAAGCCGACGTTGTTCGTATTGCGCCCGACCTTGACATCTGGGACTCTTGGCCAGTTCAAAATCCTGACGGCTCAATAGCTTTTGTTGACGGCAGAGAATTTTGGATGGCGTTGGCCGCGCCGGCCTATGACGATATGGGCCGTCGACATGACGAAGCGCGTATTCGACTTTTGGAGAATACGCTTGCTGGCTGGATTGACCATGGAGATCTATTGCCTCGCGATCTCAATCCAGGCAGTCGCGAATGGGCCGGTTCAGCAATTTATAACGCACACGGAAATTTTCTAACGCTCTTCTTCACGGCTGCCGGTCGGAGCGGTGAAGAAGAGCGCAGCTACGAACAGCGGATTTTCCAAGTCGAGGCATCAATGCACGTCGAAGGCGGCCATGTTCGATTTGGCGAATGGTCTGAGCCTACGGAGTGCTTCCAAGCGGACGATGTTCACTATATGCGCGCGAATCAGAAAGAAGGGAAGCCGGGAGAAATAAAGGCATTCCGGGACCCCGCATTTTTCTTAGATCCGCGAGATGGTCAGACCTATCTTCTTTTCACAGCCTCCGTCGCGCACTCGAAAAGCGCCTTTAACGGCGCTATTGGCATTGCGCAAAAAAAAGAAAGCGCGGAAAGACAATGGTCAACGCTCCCGCCCCTTGTGACCGCGGATCGATTCAATAATGAGTTAGAGCGCGCGCACGCTTTATATCATAACGGCCAGTACTATCTGTTCTGGTCTACTCAAGAGCATGTATTTTCACCGGATAGTCCTCGCGGTCCTACAGGCCTTTACGGCATGGTTGCGGACTCCCTGCTCGGACCTTATACGCCATTAAACGGCACCGGCTTGGTCGCTGCAACGCCGATCGCCGAACCCAAACAATCCTATAGCTGGCTTGTTCTCGACACGCTTGAAGTTATCAGTTTCATTGATTTTTGGGGGCTCAAAGGGCGAAACCTCGCAACGGAGCCAGGTCTTGCACGCCAACAATTTGGCGGCGCCTACGCTCCGCGATTTACGCTTCGCCTTGATGGCGCGAACGCCACGATCGTTTAGCGAACACTGACCTCACGTCGAGCGGCGCACAATAAGCTCAGGCTTCATTACAATTGACGCCGTCTCTTCTCCAGCGATGCGTTTCACCAAACACTCGACCATTTGCCGGGCGCCGTCTTTCAGATCTTGTCGAATAGTCGTCAAGCGCGGTGACGTTTGCGTCGCAATGGGAAGATCGTCATAGCCAATTATTTTCACGTCGCCCGGCACATCTATATCGTGCTCGGCCAACGCAGCGACGGCGCTCATGGCGATAACATCAGATGCGGCGACAATACCGTCAGGTCTAAATCCATCTGTATCAAGAAGGTTTGAAATATCTTCGTCACTTAATTCTGCGTCTAAGTGAATAGGGAAAATACGCGGCTCATATTTGGCGCCATGCTTAGCGAGCGCGTCCTGACACCCTTCCAATCGCTGACGAATTTCAAGGGCCACGGGATCCCCAAAAAAGGCAATTTTTTTGCATCCCTGCTCCACCAAGTGATTGGCGGCAAGCGCGCCGCCCAAAAAATTATCGGAGCCGACGGAGCAGTGACTTTGCCCGGGATAGTACCCACCCCAAGCCACAAGCGGCAGATAGTTTTTCGCCGCCCGGTCCAGGATTTCGGCTTGATCCGATTGACCGATCACAATCACTCCATCGGCGCGCCCGGACTCGATATACGCTTCCAACCAATCATCACTATTGGGAATAATTTTCGACAAGATAAGCTCGTACCCGCGCTCGGTAAGCCCGTCGGCCAGGTGGCCGATAATGGTCATAAAAAACGGGTCAGACAGATGCTGGGCTTGTTCATGCCCTAACGGGATCAATACGGTGACAGCGCCCGTTCGCTGGGTCCGCAGATTGCGCGCCAACGTGTTGGGCCGGAAGCGGTGCTTTTGCGCAAGGGCGCGGATCCGCTCTCGGGTTTTTTCGCTGACAAAGCCCTTGCCGGAAAGCGCCCGAGAAACCGTGCCTGCCGTTACGCCGGCGATATCAGCGAGTTCAGCGATGTTCTTGACTTGCTTTGGCTTGGTCATCGCGAGGCCATGTATTCCATTGTAATCATTAACGAATTCGCTAAGCCGCCGACGCGTCTATACCGTTCTATAGCGCAGAATTAGATACGGTATCAAATTCCGGGTCGGATTCGAAAGAAATATGTTGCAATCGATTGTCGGGTTGAATACCGAGCCCTTCCGAACATCGGCTTATCACCGCCGACGCGACTTCTCTCAAGCGCCATTGATTAGGGGCAAGGCGTGAAATGACAGAACTGAAAAGACCCGCCTTTCATTACGCGCCTGAACGCGGCTGGATGAATGACCCAAATGGACTCGTCTTTTATAAAGGCGAGTATCATCTATTTTATCAGTACAACCCTAATCGTCCGGCGTTCGGCGCAATGCACTGGGGCCATGCGGTATCCAATGATCTGGTTCACTGGACGACCCTGCCAATCGCCCTTTCGCCAGACGAGCACGGGCTGATCTACAGCGGTTGCGTGATCGTCGATTGGCGTAATACGAGCGGGTTCGGCCGCGATGGCGAACCGCCGTTGATCGCGCTTTTCACGTATCACGATACAGAATGCGAGGCCGCAGATCCGGGCCAACATCAATCGCAAGCGCTCGCTTACAGCACAGATGCCGGTCGTACGTGGACAAAGTACTCAAGCAATCCAGTCTTGCCCAACACACGAAAAAAGCATGATTTTCGAGATCCGAAAGTCATCTGGCATGAGCAAACGCAGCGTTGGATCATGGCGTTGGCAACGGGCGCGGAAATCGAGCTGTTTGGCTCTACAGATTTGAAGCGCTGGGCGTTTTTGAGCGCCTTTACGCCGTCAACGGTTCAAGCAAACAGCGTCTTAGAATGTCCTGACCTTTTCACCCTAAAAACGGCGAAAGGCGACGAGAAATGGGTGCTGCTATTTAGCGTAAATCCTGGCGGACCACAGGGCGGCTCCGGCGCGCAGTACTTCGTCGGCGAATTCGACGGCGCCCAGTTTCAGCCCGAAGACGCGTTCGAGGTTTATCTCAAAAAGGGCGGTAAAAACTGGGTGGATTGGGGAACCGACAACTATGCGGGCGTCACATGGTCGGACATTCCGCAGCATGACGGCCGCCGAATTTTTATCGGTTGGATGTCAAATTGGTTGCACGCGGAGTCGGCGGAGAACGATCAACCATGGCGAGGCATGATGACCGCGCCAAGAGAGCTAACGCTGCGGCGCGTCGGCGCTGCTTGGCTGCCCTCTTGGCGACCCGTGCGAGAACTCGAGAACAACTTGGCGCATGCCTGCGAAGCCAACACCTCGATCTCGAACAACACAGAACTGAAAAATCGTTTTAGCCGGCAGTTTCGCC
>JBCDBM010000129.1:0-9337 GCA_039183665.1 Pseudomonadota bacterium
ACACAATTCGGCGAGGCGATGACGCCGCCTTGCCTGCCATTCGTCGGATCAGAGCATCAAACGCCAGCCGATCGGGCCCCGGATGGGCCGGCGTGCTGCAGCGCGACGCGGTTCGTCTCGATCGCGTAAGCGACCAGCCGCTGGCTCCCCCCATCGCATGGTTAATACTTATCGCCGGCGCGTTAGCCATAGCTTGGGCGGTGGAGAGCGGGCGCTTTCGCGCGCGATGAGTGAGCGCTGCAAATTTAAGCAGTTGTTTAACCTCCTTGAAAATACCTGAAGGTAGTCTCTCGGCTCCGTACGAAAGTTGAAGGAGTTTGGGCCGTGGCGCTTGCAATGGAAAAATCCGCCGAGGACCGCAAACCTGCGAAAAGAAGTCCCTTGGCTGGCTGGTTTGGCAAGCGCCGAAACGGTGACGCGGATGACGAACTGCCGCCGCTTGATATTACGGGCGGCCTCAACCGCGCGCTGCGCCAATCGCCCTCGAGCGACGAATTCGCCTCGCCTGCGGCGGAACAAGAAAAATCCGTACGGGCTGCGCTATCTGTTATCGAGGCGGCGCTTTACGCCATTGACCAAATTCGCGAGACCCTGGAGCAAGCCTGCGAAGTCGCGATATCCGCAAAGTGCGTCGATGAAGTGGGTGGCCGCGCGCTCCTGGCGGAACGATATGACGAATTGCGCCTATCGGTGAATGCGTCGCTCGAGAACGCGGAACCGCGTGCAGCCGTGCTCATCGGCAAAAACCAACGCCATTTAGACGTCTCACTTGGCGGCAAGGCGCGATATTCCGTCTCGCCGGCCCGGTTGGACGTGGGCGCAAAGGGGTTGCAGTTGTCTCCGCCGCGGGATGCATTCGCAACCTATGACGAAGTCGACGTCGCGTTGGATGAGCTCGATCGCGCGCTAGCGCGCGCTGACCAGGCCGCTGCAAACTATTGTCGTGATGCGCAATATCTCATTGCACGGATGAATGGCGTAAACGCCGCCTAAAGCGCTCTAGCGTCAAAGGCGCAGCTCTCTCCATTTGAGGGACGGCTGACGCGAATTTCCACGAGCTCTGGGAATTGCGGTTTCAGCCGTTTGGCCGCCCAAACGCAGATATTTTCCAGCGTCGGTCGTTCGAGCCCATCAATCTCGTTTAGTAAGCGGTGGTCGAGCGCGTCGCGCATATCCGCCAACGCCGCGGCGAGGTCCGCGAAATCCACCACCCAGCCCGTCTCATCGCCCGGGGAGCCCTCCACCGCCACGTCCATCGTGAAAGAGTGTCCGTGCAGCCGCGAATAGGGCCGTGCGTCTGGGTCCGCCTCCAAAAAATGGGCGGCGTCAAAGGTGATCGTTTTAACGATCCGCATACGCGGCGCTGCTGGTTTATCCGTAGGCATTGTTTACGCTATTCCAAGAGCCTTGTGGGTCTGCAGGCTTAACCGCCATTGCGGGTGTTTTAGGCAATACGCGACCGCCGCCTTGGTGTTGGCGTCGACCGCGGGGCCGTCCATAGGCTGCAAATAGAAAAAGTCAAATTGCAGAGCGCTGAAACGCTCGGGCGCGGCAAGCGGCTGCGGATAGACCAATTTGAGCTCATGCCCGACCGTTTGTTTTAACGGCGCATCCGCCTTGGGCGAGATACAAATCCAGTCGACGCCGTCTGGCGCCGGGAGGGTGCCGTTCGACTCAATGGCGATTTCAAAGCCGCGCCGATGCAACGCATCGATGAGCGGCGCGTCAAGTTGCAGTAATGGCTCGCCGCCAGTGAGCACCACATAGGGCGCGCCGTCGCCAGGCCAGGCGCGAAGCACAGCGTCTGCGAGCGCGTCTGCGTCAGCGAACTTCGCCCCGCCCGGGCCGTCCATCCCGATAAAATCCGTATCGCAGAAATTGCAGACGGCCTTGGCGCGATCTCGTTCAAGGCCGCTCCAAAGATTGCATCCCGCGAACCGCAAAAACACGGACGGACGCCCTGCGCGCGCGCCCTCGCCTTGCAACGTGTAAAATAGCTCTTTGACAGAATAGGTCGCCACGTCGCCTAAGCCATGGCCTGGTATTCCGCCCAGCCTTTTTTGCGCAGTTTGCAGGCCGGGCACTCACCACACCCATAGCCCCAATCGTGACGCGTATCGCGCACATTATTGTAGCAAGTGTGGCTCAATTCATTGACGATTTTTACGAACTCGTCGCCGCCCACGCGCTCGGCAATACGCCAGCTTTCGCCCTTCGTGTAGTGCATCAAGGGGGCCGCAAAACCGATATTCGCATTCAACCCGAGCCGCAGGGCGTCAGTCTGGCGATGCAATGTGTCCTCGCGGCAGTCTGGATAGCCTGAATAATCCGTTTGGCACATGCCGCCGACGATCACGCCAGCATTGCGTCGATACGCAAAGGCGCCTGCGAGCACCATAAACATGAGGTTGCGGCCAGGCACGAAGGTCGTGGGTAGACCATCCGCGTTCATCTCGATTGCAACTGAATGGGTCATCGCGGTTTCGCCTAGGGCGCTCAATACGCCGGCATTTAGGACGGTGTCGTCGCGCAGACGCGACCCCCATTCGGGCATGCGTTCAGCGATGGCTTTGCGGATAGCGTCTCGCGCTTTGAGTTCGAGATTGTGGCGCTGGCCGTAATTGAAGCCCAGCGTCTCCACGCGATCAAATCGATCAAGCGCCCAACCAAGGGCAATTGATGAATCCTGGCCGCCCGAAAACAGCACCACGGCGTTTCTATGGTTAAGCTTGCGCATAAGCGTCCTGACGCTCAAATTAGCCGCGATGGTCGCCACATTCCTGGCGCGCCGCGACAAGCGATGAGGTTTATTCCTTGCCCCGCGAGCATGCAACTATGGAGCCCATCGTCTTTCTTTATGTAACCGCGCCGAATATGGGCTGTGCAGAGAAAATCGCTGATGCGTTGGTTGGCGAACAGCTGGCTGCGTGCGTCAATATTCATGGCGAAATGAACTCGGTTTACCGCTGGGGCGGCAAGGTATGCCGGAGCCGAGAAATCCCGCTTATCGTGAAAACGACGCAGATCGCCGCCGCAGGTGCTCGCGAGCGCATTATCGCGATACATCCAGATGAGACCCCGTGCGTCGCAGCGATCCCAATCGAGGCGGCCTCATCTTCCGAACCATTTATTGATTGGATCAGCCAGTCCGTCGGCAGTTGAGCGCTTGAAATATTGGGTTCGCACGCCTTTATCCTAAGCGATCGCAGAACGCAGGAGCGCCTCTATGACAGAAACCGCAACCTTTGCCGCTGGCTGTTTTTGGGGGATAGAACAGTCTTTCCGTGAGCTCCCCGGCGTTTTGGACGCTGAAGTGGGCTACACCGGCGGGCGGACGCAAAACCCAACCTATGAAGAGATTTGCCGCAAAGGCACAGGCCACGCAGAAGCGGTTCTCGTGACGTTTGACCCGGCAAAGATCTCCTACCAAGCGCTGTTGGAGCATTTCTGGAAAATCCACGACCCGACCCAAGTGAACCGACAAGGTCCGGATGTTGGCGACCAATATCGCTCCGCGATCTTCACTCACTCTGAAGATCAGGCGGACGCTGCTGAAGCTTCAAAAGCCTCTGAAGACGCCTCCGGCCGTCATCGCGCGCCAATCGCGACCCTCATCGAGCCGGCGCCCACATGGTGGAAAGCGGAGGAATATCATCAGCAGTATTTCGCCAAACGCGGCGGCGGCGCATGCCATATCTAGGACCGCGGCGCATTCGAGCGGCAGAGCCTTCGTGTAAATCTTGAACTTTCGCCGCAAAGTTGGTCAGCTAGCGCACTGCAGAGCGGCGATATCCCGTTGCGCGGATCGGTCAGCAATCCAATCAGCGATATCTTGCCAAACCGCTTTGGCTTGGTGGTCGCGGAAAAGCAAATGCCAACCCTCTGGGTAACGACGGACATCGACGTCGCCCTTGAGCTTGCTCGCGGCTTGCTCCATCGCTTCGAGCGGGATGATTTCGTCTTTTTCGCCAATCAACACCAAAATGGAGCCGCATATGTTTTCAGCGGCGCGATTGGCTTCACCCATGAGGCGCACGACGCCCAAAATAGCGTCCATGCGGGTCTCTTTGATGACCAGCGGATCGGCAACCATATCGCGCAAGACGTCAATATTATCCGTAGACTGACGCCCAGCGCGCTCGCCGGTGAGCGTTTTGCCAGGCGCGACCGTCGCCGCAATGTTCAGGCTTAGTCTGTAAAAAATAGGCATGGCTTTATCGCCCCAAACTGCTGGCGCCGCCAATATGATTCCGTCCGCATGCAGCGGCGCGCGCGCAGCCGCCGCCATGATAAGCGCGGCGCCGGCGCTGTGCCCGACAAGAAAAATAGGCATATCAGGGTGTTCTTCGCGGACCGCCATTATCGCCGCGCGCAAATCGTCCACGAAGACATCCGCGCCCGCCCATCGGCCAAAATCGGGTGAGCGGCCATGACCACGCAAGTCGAGCGCGTAGACGAGAAGCCCCGCCTCGTTGGACCACCAATCGCCCGCCGGCGCGAAGGCGCGCGCGTAATCATTCATACCGTGCAACGCAATCACCGCCGCGCGCGGGGCGTCCGCGGCGTGAACCGTCAGCCCCAGCACGGCCCCGTCAAAACTCTTCAGGCCGTTGTCGTCGATGTCTGGGCTCTGGGATCGCGCCGGCGCGTCAGGGAACGAAACGCAGGCGCTCAACAGCATCGCCAAGAACGCGCTCAAAAGCGCGCGCCGAGAATCGCGGAAATGACACAAGACGAGACGCACCATCGCGGTTAGCTTTGGCTTGAAATAGGGCGGATGTCGATTGATCTTTCTCGCAAGCCTCGGTTCAATAGACGCAAGAAACTGAAAAAGGTGTTCTCATGGAACCGCTTATCGCCGCACTTGGGGATCTGAAACCAAAAATCCACTCCAGCGCTTTTATCGCGCCCGGCGCCGTCATCGTCGGCGATGTAGAGATCGGCGAGGACGTCTCCATCTGGTATGGCTGCGTCTTGCGCGGCGACAGTTCCAGCATCACGATCGGCAAGGGCTCAAACGTGCAGGACAACACGGTCATCCACCAGGACAGCGAAGCGATTGGCGGCACGCCGACGCGTATCGGCGAGTATGCGCTCATCGGCCATCAATGCATGCTGCACGGCGCACAAGTGCATGACGGCGGCTTTGTGGGCATGGGCGCCACGATGCTTGACCACGCCGTCGTAGAAAGCGGCGCGATGCTGGCCGCGGGCGCATTTTTAACACGCGGCAAGCGTGTCCCCACCGGCGAGTTGTGGGCCGGCGCGCCAGCGAAGAAGTTTCGCGATATGAGCGAGATGGAATCGGCCAGTATCAAGTTGGGCGTTGAGAGCTATATACAGAATGGCCAACGGCATCGCGCGGCGCTTGAGGAGCGTTAGGGCTGCGCCGGGATGATCCAATAGGCGCGCCATGAGCGACAAGCCGAATATCCGCGTCGGCGTCGGCGCCGTCGTGTTTCGCGATCAAGAGGTTTTGCTGGTCAAGCGCGGCAAGCCGCCTTTGGAGGGGCAATGGTCATTGCCTGGCGGCGGGTTGGAGTTTGGCGAAAGCGTGCGGGCGGCGACGCTTCGGGAAATCAAAGAAGAGACAAACGTTGAGGCGCGCCTATTGTCAATTTTGGACGTCTATGACGTGCTGCCTCGCAATGACCATCCGCGCGCCGAAAACCAGATCGTGATTGTGGACTATGTGGCCGAGTGGGTGTCCGGAACACCAAGGGCGGGCGATGACGCGGTCGATGCTGAGTTCGTGGACTTTGATGGGGCCATTGATCGCGTTTCTTGGGCGGTCACGCGAGAGGCTATCCGGCACGCCGCAAAAATTCGCGCCGCCCTCGCCGCGGCGCCTTAGTCGCGCTATATTTTGCGGCCAAAGGCGGTCTTATGGTCAAGTTGTTCTCAGTACTCCTCGCTTTGCTCGTCGCCGCGCCCGCCGCCGCGCAGACTTTCGAGGACTATGAACGCCGAAAGAAAAACCTGAGCGCGCTCTCAGCTGTTTTTGGCGAGCTGCATCACATTCGCCGCCAGTGCGACCCGCGGTTCGAATCTGACACCTGGCGTGACGGCATGAAAAAGCTGATTGAGCTTGAACAGCCTGACGCGAAGACCGAAGAAGCCATGATCTTGGCGTTCAATAATGGCTACGCGAAAACGCAGCGCCGATTTCCGAGCTGTAACCGCAATGCGCGGGACTTTGCCGCCGTCAGGGCCGCTGATGCGCAGACGCTGGTGGGTCGCTTGGCCGAACCGCTTCAAGCGACACTCCGCGACAATGACCGGTCGACTGTCGTCCTGCGCCCCTAAGCGGATGGGGCGAATCGGCCCCGTCAGAGCGTTTCTTGAAACAGAACTGGGGCGCCTTGGGCCTCGCCTAAGATCTCATCATTCCACATGACGCGCCGCCCGCGGATGATTGTGCCCACTGGCCAGCCTTTGGCGGTCATCCCGTCAAATGGCGTCCAGCCAGATTTGGACGCCATCATGTCATGGGTCATGAGGCGCTGGGCTTTCAGATCAACAACTGTGAAGTCCGCGTCATACCCAACCGCAAGCCGGCCTTTGCGCGCCATCCCAAAAATCCGATTGGGCCCATGGCAAACAAGATCCACCAAGCGCGCGAGCGACAAGCGCCCCTCGGCCACATGGGTCAACATGACGGGCAGCAACGTTTGAACGCCAGGCATGCCCGAGGGTGATGCGGGATAGGGCTTCGCCTTCTCCTCTTTAGTATGCGCTGCGTGATCAGAACCGATAACGTCGATGACGCCGGCGGCAACGCCGGCCCAAATGCCCTCGCGGTGGCTGGCGTCGCGAATGGGCGGATTCATTTGGGCGAAGCCTTTTATCTCATCGTAGCAATCGGGCGCCGCAAGGGTCAGATGCTGCGGCGTCGCCTCGCATGTTGAGATATCTTTGGCCGCCGCGAGGATCGGGATCTCGTCAGCGGTGGAAATATGGAGCACATGAATACGCCGACCCGTTTCGCGGGCTAGGGCGAGCAGCCGTTGCGTCGAGCGAACGGCCGCCTCCACATTCCGAACATCGGGATGCGAGGACCAATCACCCTCCCGCACGCGGGATTTGCCTTCTTGCAGCAAGTCCTCGTCCTCGGAATGCACCGCGACGCGGCGCTTGCCATGGGACAAGACCGAACGCACGCCGTCATCATCGTCGACAAGCAAATCGCCGGTTGAAGCGCCCATAAATATCTTCACGCCGCAGACGCCGGGCACGCGCTCAAGCTCGCCGAGTTGATGGGCGTTCTCCCGGGTCGCGCCCACGTAAAACGCGTGATCGCATTGCATGCGCCCCTTGGCGCGAGCGAGTTTATCTTCAATGGTTTCCCGGGTCGTCGTCAGCGGGTCCGTGTTGGGCATCTCAAAAACGCTTGTCACGCCGCCCAGCACCGCGGCGCGCCCGCCGCTCTCAAGATCTTCTTTGTGCATGAGGCCTGGTTCACGAAAATGCACTTGGCTGTCGAT
This sequence comes from Pseudomonadota bacterium, assembly GCA_039183665.1. Lineage (GTDB taxonomy): Bacteria > Pseudomonadota > Alphaproteobacteria > Caulobacterales > Parvularculaceae > Hyphococcus. Next base: position 7,485 of record JBCDBM010000129.1, read on the forward strand.
GACGCCGGGCAAGACGTGCAGTCCCGTGCAGTCTACGACCGTTTCGGCATCGGCCGTGTCCGGAACGTCCAAGGCGACGATGCGCTCGCCGCGCACGCCAATATTACGCTCGGCTTCGCCGTCGTGATTGACGACGACGCCGCCGCGAAGGATCAGATCATAAGTTTCGCTCATGACGTGTTTCTACGCGGAAAGTAGCGAATGGCAAGTTTTCAATCGTGTGGCCATGATTTGAGACGGCGCGCGGCTTACTTGTGATCAAGCATGACTATATCATCAAAGCATCATCATATGCAGAGCCGTGAAATGCTTAAATTTAACTACGAGGAAGTTGCGCACACAAATATCACTGATGTGCTGGCATCAAGACCAAAAGCGATGAACGATGGTAGCCTTGGCTGCGAAATGGTCGTGATACGCGCAGGCCAATTTTTCATAATCATATCAGTTAATATTGATACGGACGAAATTGTTGTTGAGCTCGCAAAAAACGAAGACGAGTTCAATGGCAATCTGCGCATTCGCGAGCTGGAAGAGCAACTCGTGGACATCAGCACGACGATCCAGATTGTTGGAAAGAAATTAGGCTGGGCATGGGAAGCCAAAAACTACAGAGGCTATGAAGACTGTTTGCTTCTTGCGCTGGGGGATGTTGTACCCGACGCGCTCAGCCCTGCACTAGGATTCATAAGTGGAGGATCGTCCATTAGCCTATTCGAAATCTCCCCAGTTCGCGTTTAGCCGCAAACTGCATCGCACGACATATATTGCGCGACTCGCGGGATTCGCTTCCCTTAGCGCCTGTGGCAGATTAAATCGTTGCTGATGACCACTCTCGCCCGCCTTGCCGACCGCACCGTCATTCGCCTTCGCGGCGACGAATCCCGAAGCTTTTTGCAGGGGCTCGTCACTCAAGAGATGGAAAATGAGGATGTGGAAAATGGGGGCGGCGCTATCTTCGCGGCGTTGTTAACGCCGCAAGGCAAAATCCTGTTCGATTTTTTCCTCTTCCCCCAAAGTGACGGCTACTTACTCGATTGCCATAGAGACCGCGCTGAAGACTTGGTGAAGCGGCTCAAACTCTATCGCTTGCGCGCAAAAATCGACATCGACATTGACGACACGTTGGCGGTGCACGCCTCGGCGCAGCAGATCGCGCGTGACAACGCGTTTGAAGACCCCCGCCTGGCGGTACTTGGCTGGCGCTGGATTGGACCCGCAGATGAAGACGCGCAAGAGGACGCCGGCGCCTACCATCAACGGCGCACGGCATTGGGCGTGCCGGAATGCGGCGCCGATTTTGACCCCGAAAGCGTTTTTCTCACGGACGTCAATTACGATGCGCTAAACGGCGTCTCTTATTCCAAGGGCTGCTTTGTGGGCCAGGAGGTCACCAGCCGCATGAAGCGCAAAGGCCAAATCCGGCGGCGAGTTTATTCAGCCGCCTATGATGGCGAAGATCCCGCCAAAGACACGCCCGTTACGGTAGATGGCTCCAAAGTCGGCGAGATCATCGCAGCGCGCGAAGGACATGCGCTTGCGCTGGTTCGGGTGGATCGCCTGGAGAAGTCTGCCGGACCGACGACCGCTGAAGATGTGACCATTTCGCTTAATCCGCCGGCTTATCTCAATGCGTAACCAAACAACAAGTAAGGAGGAACGCATATGTCTCCCACCGAAATTGCGCTGCTCGGTTTAGTTTGCTGGTCGATTGCGCTGACAGCCATGATCGGCCTGTTCCGCTTGGGGTTGGTTGCGACCAGTGGGCGCGCCTCGAACACGTTCAAGGCCTCAGGCGAAGACACACCGGGCTTCGGCCAGCGATTGGCCCGCGCCCACGCCAATTGCTACGA
>JBCDBM010000130.1:0-9170 GCA_039183665.1 Pseudomonadota bacterium
AATCGAATATGGGCGTGTTCGAGTATTGGATCCCGATGAACTGGAAAAATTCGGCGCGCCCTCCTGAGCATAGTCAAAACTGCCAGCTGAGTGGCAGTTTCATCGCGATGCCCCAAGCTAACTTGGAACAAAGGAGAGCTAAAATGGGCAGAATTTTTGTGTTGAGCTCGTTGTTCCTGACGATATTCGTCCTTCATGGATGTATAGAAAATCAGAATACACTGCTGCAAGATCGGACTTTAATCGCTGATCAAGTAACCAAATACGCCGAGCTCTGGGATCGTAAAGATGCTGACGCGTTTTCAAAACTGTTCACCGAAGACGCCACTATAGAGTGGCAACTCAACGACGGGTCAGATCAACCGCCCGCGGTGACGGGACGCGCCAATATTCTGCAATATGCTCAGGACACCCACCAAGGCAGGCTCGCCGGCCGTCAGTCGCGGCATCATTTCTCTGGATTGGTCTTTGAAGAGCTGACAGGCCGCGATGCGGTGACAGAACACATGTTTATGTCGACCCACGTTATTCCTGGCGAAAAGCCTGTGGTCGCCGCGACGGGGATTTATAGAATTACTTGGCGGAAGACCGACGGCGCATGGCTCATGGCTCATCGAAAACTCTACGTTGATCACTGATACTTTTCACGGTCCATTGAACTCGGCCAACATTCCCAGAGAACGGCTGTCCTTTCCCCTTACAGTAGAGCAGGCCAAAACCTCACCATTTTTCGAGAATCATAAAACCTGCAGATCAGTTATAGGCGGCAAGACAAATAGAATTGGGAGTTTCAGCTATTCCAGCATGCCTTGATCATGGTGGGCCGAATGAAATCACGGAAGCATACGGCTGATCCCGTTGCGGTAATGACGGTTAACCTTCGCAACAGTCAGGGGTAAGTTTACTCGCTCGCTCTTAGGCTCCCAATAATGGGGCAGCCTGATCAAATTAGATGCATTCAAAGCGCTCTAAGTTGCGGCGCCCGCGCCGCCAAAAATGGCCTGCGACACCTCCATAAAAAATCCAATCCCGGCGGGAATATCAAATGCCATGGCCAAAACAATCTGCGCACCCGCTACGGCGACCCAAAGCCGGTAGGCTGGCGGCCAATCCGCCGTCGACCATTTGCGCACAAACAAAATCAAGACGGGGATAAACAGCCAAAGTGTGAACGAGAAAAACTTCAAGCTGAAGAGAGCGCCGGGTAGAAGCGCGCCTCCGGCAAAGATCATCGCATGATTGACGAGCCAGGCGAGCGTGTACCATTGCGCTTCTCTATACCAGATGCCAAACAAAAGCGCGACAAACATCAAATAGCGCCAGAAGCTGAGCCAGACGAAGACCCAATCAGCCATCTCAGCAAGCTCTCGAGGGGCGCGTTTTTCAGGCGTCACGCCTTGCAGCGCCATATTAGCGCGGACAATATCGCTATACTCGAACGCCATAATGCCGGCAAAGCCCAGAATGGCGAGTACAATCCCAAACCATCTTGTCCCGATAATCATCGTGTCCCTCCCAGATCGCGTATGCGTATATATATTTGTAGTAGTAGTAGCGCTGCAAAAGTGTGGCGGCTATGCCCATCCAACAACAAACCAGAATTCATAACAGATTTCTGGTCCAGTATTACGCGCCTAAGACATCGCGGTGAGGTAAGCTTGACTGGGAAACTCCGCTTGTTGAACGCAGCTTTCTTTCCGGATGATAGTGCGAAGGCAAATGCGGCAACGAATAGAAATGGGGTTGTCGGCAACAGCGGTAGCGCGACGCCCGCAAATGCGACTGGCACATGTGATAGCATAACTATATTGGTTTTGTTGTGATGGCGTTGACAGATCGATAGGCTCCGAACCAAAACGAAGTTGACGCAAGGCTTGGCGGGGCTTTGCGTCTTGTTCAAATTGTAAGCGTAAGATGGTCCAAGAATTTTCCGATTATTCGAAACTGGTTCAAGCGTCCAACGAAGAGGTGCACCTCAATGGCGGCGTCATTTGGCATTCCACGCGACTTTACGGTCCGCCTGTGGAACATGACGCCCCATTGCCGCCGGGGCTCCATATAACGAGCGGTATCGGGAATGTGTGGGCTTACTCAAAAGAATGCGGCGGTTTCGAAACTGTCGGCGCCTCTTTGAGTATCGTGCTGGTCCCTGAAGGCGGCACGATTTTTCAAACCAAACTCCAAGCCGGTGCGGCGCAATCAATGGGTTACTATTTACCGACTGCGGCAATGGAAACTGATGACCCGGTCCTGGAAACCTTGCGGAAAACAGCTGTCGGAAAACCGCTTCTGTGTTGGGACAAGGGTGCATCTATAAGGACAGTGCCTCGACTAACGTCGCTCATAAGCTCTGCCTTTCAAGGAGATGTTCGCGACGCTTTGCTAAAGGCGCGCGCGATCGAACTGACGGCATTGATCGCGGCCGAGGTGGGCGAGGGCGCAACCTCGACCCTTTCGGGAGGCCATTCGCGCAGCGCTTTTGCCGTGCGAGACCTTATTGAAGCGGAACTTTCTACGGAGCTTCGTCTGGAAGACTTAGCGCGTGCCAACGAAACTAGTATTCGAACCATGACGAACGCCTTTCGAGAGACCTTTGACGAATCAATAGGTCAATACATCCGTAGACGTCGCATGGAAGAGGCCGCGATAGCCCTGGAGCAAGGCGCGAGCGTAGCGGAGGCAGCGTTTCTTGTAGGGTACTCGCCGAACGCGTTTTCTTCAGCGTTTAAGAAACACTTCAATCGCAAGCCCAGCGCATAACGGTATCGGTTGCCTGTTGGCGTAGATATTTGCCGCCTTGCGTAGCCCTAAGTTGTTGATTGATCGATGATTTTCCAACACTTTGCGAACGATTTGCAAACTTGGGGATGGTCATGAATTCGCGTTTTTTCTTAGGGTCTGTGTCAACTGCCGTAATTGCGTCGGCCTTTCCGATGGGGGTATTGGCGCAGGAAGATCGCGACCTGAGCCAAGATTCCAGTTCTAACGAGACAATCGTCGTCAAAGGGCAGAAACGCGAAGAGACGCTCCTCGAAAGCGATCTTTCGGTGACGGTCTTTGATGAAACGGCGATCCGCGAAGCAAGGCTCCGAGACTTTCGGCGCATTGATGACTTGGTCCCTAACGTACAGTTCAATGAGGCAAGCCAGCTAAGCTCGGTTTTCGTTTCGATCCGCGGCATCGAGTCAAATCCTTTTATCGTCAACCGCGCAGCGATCTATATCGACGGCATTCCGTTTCGGGAACTGAGCAACTCTGTACTCAATCAGATTTCCTCCATTGAGGTGTTGCGCGGCCCACAATCGACACTCTATGGCGCAAACAGCGAAGCCGGCCTCATTCTAATTACAACCCGTCAACCTGACGATGAATTCGAAGGCCAGGTCCGTTTGACCGGAAGCACGTTCAACGGCGATTTCGGCTATGGCGTTGACGGATTCGTGGGTGGAACCTTAATCGAAGACAAGCTCGTCGGTTCAATCGCTTTCGCCGCCGCCAAAGAAGATGCTTATATCTCAAACCCAGCGTCGTCGATTGGAGAACCCGGCGAGGTCCGCGATTTGTTTTTGCAGGGGCGGTTAAGCTACGCGCCGAACGAGGATCTATCGATCAATGCGACTGCCTATATTTTGGATACGCTTGCGCCTGGCTTATTCGACCAGGAATTTGCGCCGGTCGATCGCACCCTTTACGACGCCACCTATCGGGATCTATTTAATGGTGGCCGCAGCGTTGGTCGGTTTGAATTTCTGAACGACGCGCCAAAGCGCACAGTTGAGCAAAATATTGTCGCCGGTCTCAGTGCGACCTATCAGCTAGGATATGGCGCCATAGACGCGGCGGTTTCATATGCGAATACCGACGAAGACTCATCGGGTCTCGATCTTGACGGTACTGCCTTTCCTTCTGCAGCTGGTCGTGATGTCGAAGTTGAAACCGTCTATAGCGCCGAGATCCGGTTCACTTCTCCAGATAGCGAAGTATTCGAGTATCTGATCGGCGGGTCTTGGTTCCGACAAGAAGAAGATGTTCAACTGGGTACTGCGCTGGGCGAGGCGAGCCTCGACAGCTATCAGCTATCGCCGCCTCAAGCAGCGCAAGCGCAAGATTTCGCGATTTTCGGCTCTGCTACAGCAGGCCTTGGATTAGACGGTCTTAGCGGAACGGTAGGGTTACGTTGGGACCGAGCCAAGCGGCGTACACAGCAGCAGGCGGGTTTACTCGATCTCGGCTTCACGCAGTTGGTCTTTCAGGATATTTCACTAGAAAGCACGTACACAGAGGTCCTGCCGCGCGGCGTGATCAGCTACGAACCCACCAATTCATTGAACCTCTATATTAGCGCTTCCAAAGGGTATATTCCCGGCGGCTTCAATCTCGCGGCTGCGGAAGCGGATCTTGGCGACGAGATTATACAGTATGATCAGGAGTCGATTTGGAGTTATGAAGGTGGACTGAAGTTTCAGCTCCCCGACAATATGGGTTACGTGAATATTGCCGGATTTTACATCGAGTCTGACAACTGGCAGGAGGTTCAAGTCCTTATCAACGATGACGGTGAGATCGCGTCATCTGCGTTCATTGCTGCGCGCGCATCAATTGAGAGCATCGGATTCGAAATCGAAACCGCCTATGACATCACCGATAACTTAAGCCTTCGGGCGGGCTTCGGCTATACGGACGCGACATACCGAAATTTTCAAGTGAGTGAGACGGAAAACCTCCGAGGACTGCCGGTCAAACTCGTATCGGAATTCGATGGCAACGTTGCCCTTCGATATGAAACGGAGGACGGGTTCTTCGCCCGCGGTGAGGTAAGCTTCACCGGTGACATGCCGCTTGATGAACGCAGCAGCGCTGTCCAGGAGGCGGTAGCCGTCATGGGCTTGCAAGCGGGTTACGAAGGCGATCGCTATTCGGTTAGGCTATTTGTAGAGAATCTCACAAATGAAAGAATCTTTAGCGGCCTGACATTTCCAAATGCCGCTGGAGACGATGGCAACCTGTACGCGCCGCTAGACGCGCCTCGAATCGTGGGGTTGGAAGTCGAGGCGAACTTTTGATGTTGTTTCTGCGCGCACGCGCCTCAAAAGTATTATCGAACCAGCGCTATATCCGTCCGCGCCAGACAAAAAATCATCATTATCTGCGTTGAGGGTTTTCCCGAAAGCTGGCTGTTTGGGACGGTCTAGAATCGGTATTCGACACTTTCCTATGATCCAGCCAAGTGTCTTCTCGAACCCTGACCAGGCGACAACGAGGTGAAACGTTTGAGGCTCTCGGAAGAAAAATCATCGCATAAGGGTGCGGATAACCCGCGATCCGCCGGGTCCTCGCATACAGCGTATCTGCAGAGATGGAACGCCACAATGAGCTCAGCTGAAAACCGGCTATGGTGATTTTAGTTTTGTCTCGATATAGGCGCTCAGTTCGTCGACGAATAACCGAACTTTGGACGGAAGGTATTGGCGGTTCGGATAAACCGCATGTATCGCGCGGTCGTCTTTTGGCGCGAAAGAAGTGAGCAGCGGGGTCAATCGACCGTCATAAATCTCTTTGGAAACGAGAAAATGCGCTAAACGCGCTATGCCTAATCCTTGAAGCGCAGCATCTTTCATTGTTAGCCCAATGCCCGAAAGGGCGCTGTCTATAAGAACAACTTCTTTACTACCACCTTTTTCGAACGCCCAATGATCGGTCGTTACGCCACGCGCATGGATGGCGAGACATCGATGTTGCTTAAGGTCTGCGGGGTTTTTCGGTTTGCCAAATTTTTTGATATAAGCTGGAGCGGCGCATACCACCCAAGGATCCTTAATCAGTTTACGTACGATAAATGAGGTTTCTTTTGGCGTATCGAAAAGTAGGGCCAAGTCGACACGCTCATTCAAAAGATCGACACCCCCATCTCCGGGTATGAGCGTAACAGATAAGTCTGGATAGCGATCTGAGAATGACTTTAGGAATGGCACAATAACTTCGACCGACAAGGCATCGGAAGCGGCGATTTTCAGCTTTCCTTTCGGGGAGGCGCTCAAGTCGCGCGCGATTTCTTCGGCGGCCTCGATAGAGGAGAGAATGTCCCCGCAGCGCTCGAAAAGCGCCTGACCTGCGTCCGTCAAGGAGATTGAGCGAGTTGTACGGTTTAAAAGGCGAACGCCGAGCCGGCCTTCAAACCGGCTTATCTTTCTGCTGACGCCAGACGGGGTTAAGCCGAGCCGCCGCGCCGCCCCAACAAAGCTACCAGCATCAACGACTTCAGTGAAAACCGTCAGTTCTGCGATTGCATCCATGCTTACCGATGGGCAATTAGTGACAAAATGTCAATAATCAATTGACGCCGTCCCGGTTTTTCTTTTTCTCGTCGTCGCCTATTTTCTTTGAGACCGGATTACTTTTTTTGACCAAGAAGAGCATCCCTCGTTAAAAGCGAAGACGATTTCCGTACAAGCATAGAACGCAACGTGGGCAATTCATCTGATCTATCTCACAAGAGGCAAACACATGTCGCTAAAAATAAAATCTACAGCCCATAGCGTCGTCACTGTAATGGGTAAAACCCTTCTGTTCCCAGGTGAATACGTTTGCGACCGGCTAGGCATCGAAGATCAAGACAGCCGATACCTGCTGCGAATGTTCGTTAATCTCACAGTATACGGAAAGGTCGCTTTGCTGATTCTCTTGCCGTTTGTTTGAGTCGGCGAATGATATAAGGCGATCGCATCTTCCACAGCCAACGCTCATGACAATCTCGTATAGCAATCAATACATAACACGCACCCAAACATATATGGTTAGGTAGTGCATCTACTTTTCCTATCTTCGCGGGGGCGTGGCATTCCTATGACCGTGACAGGTAGCCTAGGTCCTGATAGAGCGGTCCTCTTTTATCAGGTCATGCTGTTGTTTCGCCGATGAATGAAATCTACGCTGCATCGTCAACGCACGAGGATTGAGTTCACGGGTGGAGAATTAGCGTGGACAGGAAAAGGTGAGCAATAACACCGACAGTCCCTCATCATAAATCACGGTTGGCCTTTGACGTCATCATCTTTGTACTTGCGGGTGCGTTGCGGCGTTTAAACCAATAGAATCAATTCAGCTGAAGACTCTTTCCCTCATCAATCAAATTGATGACTTGGCGCTAGAACGACCCGATCAGGTTGAGGCTGTGTTTTTTGCTATTGACGCTCGTGTCGGTTTCTGTTCCCCAGCCTGAACGTCGCTCGCTGATGTTATGCAGCAAGGCGAAGTCTGTTGATTGCATAATTCGGGTCGAGAAATTGCTCTCCCGGATCGCCGAGGTCTCAAACATTGATGGCGTCAATCGCGTTTTCAAAAACGCCGGCTTCGCGCCTATCTCAAATTTACTGACGCCAACAGGAAACAAATGGCTTCTCGATCCCGCTCAATGGCTGAAAAATCCGCTATTTGCTTCTCCGTGCCGTCGGCGTACAGTCCAGCGAGGGTCGGATGGCCATGTCGCAACGAACTCAAGAACCATGAGCATTATGGTCAGGCCGGTACCGCCCAGATTTCTTATCCGACGCCGTGGGCTCTCGCGCCGCGCCAAACAAAGAATGGGGATCTTATGAACTTTAGAGTCTTCTCAGCCATTGTAGCGTCGTTCATTTGTGCAATTTGTTTTGTACCAATAGCGAACGCTGAGTCTGGCAGAACAACTTGTAATACCCGTGGCCTAGTCACGCCAAGCGGCCAATCTACCGGTCGATGGGAAACTGTTGCGGCGATCAAGGGCGGCATCAGCAGTCTCGTGAAAGTCAATGAGAATTGGTACGAATGTGTCGGTGGCGGCTCAACTCGCGGCATTCATTACGTCGTGGGCGTTATTCCCGGTATGACCGCAGATGAAAGCGCAAAATATGTACACGGAGAAATGATCAAAGCGCTAGCGGAAGATCGTGCGACAAACTTTCAGCCTTATAAACAGACAACGCAGCCTGATGGCACGGTTAAAGAAACTGGCGGATCTGCCGGTGATGTTGATGATTTCAAGCGCGTGAAAGACGGCGTTGTCGCGAAACTCGTTGCCGACCACGGCATGAAAAATGTTAAAACCACCGCTACTAAGATCGGTGGAATGAAGGTGAGCGAATTTCTTGAAGCCGGCGCCGATGCGATAAAAGCTGGAAAAGCGTTTGAAGTGGATATCGATATGGGCGGCGGGGCCGGCCATTTTGCTTTTGTGGGAGAAGTGGTTCGCAGAGGAAACGAATGGGGCGTCATTATTGCGGACGACAATCAAAATAATGGAAAGCCTGAAACAAGGCCGCGGGGACCCTACTTTTTTCCCGATGGCGGCGGATGCTATTCCTTTGATTTAGAAGGCAACCGGATTTCATGCACCTACAAGCTGCGTGGCGCGCTGATCGAAGAAAAGGGATAGGCGTGTCCAAAACCGGATCGTTTGAGACGCGTTCGTGGTGCGGTGCGAGCCGCGAACGCGCGAGTGGGTTCGGTTGATCTCGAGACTATGACGACTGCAAAGAGATTTCTCGGACTGCCGCCCTTCGAAAATTGCGGATTGCCTAACATTTGTCAAAATAGACCAGGATCAATCCGAGACAGCCGCTCCCACGACGAACGCTTCCCCTGGATCTGAATTCTTGTTCAATCACGACGGTCTAATCTCTTCAACTGGCTGCATCCGAAAACGTTGCGCGCCAGAAAGAGAAAAATTCGTGGCGCGGTTATGAGGCGAAAAGACATGTTCGTTTTTAGATCGATCCAATAAGCCTTACGCACCCTCTAGTTTGACGCAGCCGCTAACGCGTTCCGCATTTCCATCAGAACATTCGAGGCGTGTTCTGAATTTTGAAGGTCGTTCCAATAAGCTGAGAGGGCGGGGGCCGATGAAAGCGGCGATGCAACGTCGAACATCGGCAAAAAAGTTTCTACGAACAGCAAAGTCGGGGCTGCGATGCAATCAGCCAGTGAAAATTTGTTACCAACTGCGTAATTGCCGCCTTTCCAGCCAGTTTCAGCGAACCGTAACCCGTTGAGGCATGCCTCTATAGCGGGTTTGACGATTGAACTATCGCGAGGGGAAGCGCGAAGCTGACCAAAAAGCGGAAGCATCGCGTTCATAATGTAAAGATCAAAGACCTGAGCGGTAACACGAATCTCTGCTCGTTCGCGCGAGTTTGAAC
>JBCDBM010000131.1:0-9157 GCA_039183665.1 Pseudomonadota bacterium
CCGCCAGATTGTTGACGATATGCAGCATCGCAATTGTCACGATGAAAGCGAGGTAAAACCAGTTCGCCACATAAATATGCGGTTCTTTTCGTTTGATTAGCGTGCCCAAGAAGACAAGCAAGTATGCGACCCAGACGATGGTCAACCAAAGATCCGCATACCACTCAGGCTCTGCATATTCCTTAGACTGCGTAACGCCCATCAAATAGCCGGTGGCCGCAATGACAATAAAAAGATTGTATCCCCAAAAAACGAACCAGGGCGTGAGCCCGCCCCAAAGGCGCGCGCGGCATGTCCGCTGAACAACGTAAAACGACGTTGCGATGAGAACATTGCCGCCGAAAGCGAAAATCACCGCCGAGGTATGGAGCGGACGCAATCGGCCGAAACTTGTCCAAGGCAAATCGGGAAAATAGAGAAGACTCGGAAAGGAAAGCTGCGCCGCAATGATGACGCCGACGAGGAAACCGGCGATCCCCCAAAAGACCGATGCGAAAACGCCCGCCTTGACGACCCCCATTTCGTAGCTCGCCCTATCTGGCTCGACCCCTGAGGACAGGTGGGAAACAAGTGCAAACCCACCCAACACGGTTGCGATCAGGAACATTGTCGCATGAGCGCCCATTAGCGGGTCAGCGGCGCGAGCTGCTGTGAAAAGCGACCAAAGGGCAAGAATGAGGAGCGTGAACGCGAGGAAAAGCACATCGCCGCCGGCGCCTTGCGACGGTTTTGCTTGCATGTCGATGTTGGTCATGGGCGCGGCATCCTAAGGCGGTTTAATCGCTTTTGACGCGATGCGGCGACGGCGGGTTGATCTGGATCAAGACGACTGCGAATGCGCGAGTATTGTCGATATGTCGCAGTTCAAAACAGCGGGTGTTCCACCGCCATGGCAAGAACGATTTCATCCTCAACGAGAAGCGGTGTGAGCGCCGCCGCGCTGGCGTTCACCGTTGCCTCAACATTGGGCCATGGCGCTAGCGATCACCCGGCCGCGATCCACGTCCCGATATGTTCCGCTCATGGCGTTGCAGGCTATGTGCTGCTTGATATGCGTGATGGAGAACCGCCATCGCAGCAACCGGGGGAAAGCGCCTGTCACGGTCCATGCGTGTGCACGAGAAAACGCCCAGCGTTACCTGGCATAGGCGCCGCGCCCTGATTCTCGTGCCGTTTTTTTATTCGACTAAGACAACGCTGTGGCGCGAAATGTCCCTAATGGCGCCTTTCTTCTTGAGACTCGCGAGCGTGCGGCTCAAGGTTTCAAGGCGCAGCCCGAGATAATCGGCGATGTCTTGACGGGGCATCGGCAAGGGCGTCGTCGCGGCGCCATCTTCGTCAGTTTCGCCGATGGACTTTGCGACCATTTCGATGAAGCTGGCGACGCGCTCTTCGGCCGACTTCTTACCGAGCAACACAATATGATCTTGGGCCTTGTGGTATTCTGTCTGGCCCCTAGCGATCAGTCGATCTTTCACGCCGGGGCAATCTTCGGCAATCGCTTCGAGGAATTTGTGGCTGAAGTGGCAAACCATACTGTCTTCGAGCGCCTCGGCTGTATAAGCGCTCGCCTCGGTAGGCCGAACGCCCACGAAATCACCGGGAAACAAAAAACCCGTTATCTGTCGGCGGCCGTCTTCGAGATGTTTTGTAAGCCGAAAACTGCCCTGCACGAGGACATAAAGCGTATCATTGGACTCACCCTCCTCCATGAGCGCGTGACCTTTTACGACGGTTCGACGGGCCATCGTTTTTTCCACCTGCGCAAGTTCCCTGGCGCCGAGGTCAGCACAAATGGACCGTTCGCGAACAGCACATAGATCGCAAGATGTCGGTCGATGAGGGGCGATGCAGTTTTTGGCCTGGGATGGCGACGCGCTCATAGCTCTCCGCTGTTCGATGTTTCGGCGCTTTCAATATAGTGCGGCCTAACACGACAATCCATCCCGAGACGCGCCGTATTCGATGAAACAGTAGCAACTAGACTGCGGCCGAAAAGTCCGCTTGTGACCGAGCGTAAGGGTCCATCGCCATCGCCACCATGCGCGCGAGGGCGTGCGCGCCATCTGTCATTTCTACCATATCGCCGCGCCACTGAATGACGCCGTCTGCCTCCAATTCATCGAGCAGAGAGCACATTTTGATCGCGTCCGCTGGCGGTGAGTGTCGCAACACTGCACTGACATTGGTCGACATTTTGCACAAAAGATCGCTAATGGCGGTTGCAACAATAGTTTCGCGTTTGGTTCGCCGCAGGCCACGCGCGATCGGCGCCTCGCCCTGGCGAACCCGTCGCGCGTACTTGTCGATGGCGCGCTCATTCTGGGCGTAAAGCCCATCAATGAAGCTGACGGCCGATGCGCCAAAGCCAAGTTGAGACGCGGCGGCGTCATCCGTGAACCCCTGAAAGTTCCGCTTCAACCGGCCCTCTAGCCGGGCTCGGGCGAGAGCATTATCGGGCTTTGCATAATGATCGAATCCAACTCGAACGTAACCCGCCGTGATAAGTCTCTCATCGCTCAGCGCCGCAAGCTGGCTTCGAAGCTGTTCATCAGGAAGCGCGGTCGCGTCGATCATCCGTTGACGCGCCATTCTCTCCGGCAAATGCGCATACCCGAATACTGATACCCGGTCTGGCGCCAATGAAATGACCTTATCGAGGGTATCGTCGAACGTTTCCAGCGACTGATGAGGAAGTCCGTAAAGGATATCGAACGCAAGATCGTCAATTCCCGACGCGCGCATGTCGCTAACGCAGGCCTCGATTAGTTCATAGCTTTGCAATCGGTTGATTGCCTGTTGAACACCGATGTCGAAATCCTGCACGCCAAGGCAAAACCGACGGAACCCTAAGGCGCTGAGATGATCAATGTCGCAATCGCGCAGCAAGCGCGGATCTAACTCAATTGACAGATTGGCGCTATCGGTCAATCCGATTTCGCGCTCGATACACGTTAGAATTTCGCCGATATCCTCGCGCAACAAATAGTTGGGCGTACCGCCGCCCATATGCACGCTGACGGTTTTCCCGCGCCCTTTAAGTCGTTGCCCGACTAGAGCAATTTCTAAGCACAGCGTTTCCACATAATCGCGCGCGCGTTCGTAGTAATTCTCAACGCGCATATTGCATCCGCAATACCAACACAGCTGACGGCAAAACGGCACATGAACGTAAAGCGACAACGGGTCGTACAGGTTCACGTCATCGAGCTTGTCGGCGAAGTCCTTGGGCGTCACCGTGTTCTCGAAATGCAGCGCTGACGGATAACTCGTGTAGCGTGGAGCGCGTTGGTCGAAGCATTTTCGCCAAGATGATTTCATGAAGACGAAACTAGGGTCGCTTCAAAATTCGTTTCTGACCTAGATCAAATTCGCTTTTTGATAAATTAGAAATTTCACGAGCACAGGGCGTTTTTTATCTATTCTCTGATTTGGATCAAATTCACTGCGCGAACAAAATTCATATCTCCCTCATCGATAGCCATTTTTAGGGGATAGATATGTTCCGCACACTAATGACTGCCGCCGCCCTCGCTCCTTTGGTTTGCCAATCAGCCGCCGCCGCGCAAGGCGACTGGCTTTTGCGACTTCGCGGTATCGTTGTTGCGCCAACGGAAACTGTTTCTGATGTTTTGCCGGGCTTTCCCGGCGGCTCGCTCAATGTCGAAAACGCGATCGTCCCATAGTTGGACATAACGTATTATTTAACGGATCACATTTCCGTCGAAGCGATCGCGGCAATCAGCCCACACGACATCAAAGGGACCGGCAGCTTAGCGGGCCTCGGCGAAGTCGCAGATGTCCTTGTCCTGCCGCCGACGGTAACGGTGCAATATCACTTCGCCCCCGATGCAAAGATTGATCCCTATATCGGAATTGGGCTCAACTATACGCTTTTCTTCGACACGGACGCATCAGACAGCCTCGTCAACGCCGTGGGCCCAACCGACATCGACATCAATGATAGCTTTGGCGTCGCCGCTCAAGCTGGGGTCAATTACAATATCGACGATCGCTGGTCGATAAATGCAGACATCAAATATATCCGTATAGACACCACAGCGACGCTCAATAGCGGGGGCACGATCAACACCGCAGACATCGAACTTCACCCGATTGTGGCAGGCGTCGGGGTCGGATATCGCTTTTAGGGACATGCTATAACGGCGTCATCACGGGTGGCGCGCGTTGGCGCGCCCCCAGCTCCGCTTACCCGTCCGCGTTAAGCTGCGACGCAATATTTCTCGGCGCTGGTTTAATTGTGCGTCTTGATTTTCTCGTTTTTCGTATGCCGTGCTGTTGGGTGTATGAGAAATTTGTTTTATCCTCGTCGCGTGGCGTCAAGTCGCCCCAGCCGTTGCACAACGCGACAAAGATAGGGATTGGGGTTTCAAGATACTGGAGTGCTATTTTTCTCAGCTGGAAAGCGCGCGATGCATCCGATCCGATTGCTTTTGCTGACGGCCCTTGGAGCGCTGTTAACAGCGGGATGCAGCGGCGACACCGAAGCTGAACTCAATAGACTAGCTAACGCCGTCTCCGATGACGCCCGCGGCCATGTCAGCGGGCGCGACACAATAGAGCGCACCGAAGATATCTCGGTGGAGCAACTCAACGCGCAACGACCAAGTTTTTACAATATACGAGTCCGCAAATGGTTCTGCGGCCTGGCCGACGGCGCCGAGGGCTGCTCAGCAAAGCAAGCTGGCGTTCCCGTTGATTTTATCATCGACACAGAGTTTGTGGACCCGGCCTCGATACAGGTCTCAGCGCCGGCGCCTGACAAAGACCATGACGGTTTCGCCATCTTATTCGATTGCGCAAAAGTCGGCCGCCGTCACTGCTATATTTTCCAGCGGGTCACCACGTTACATGGTTATGAGCGCTGCAGCGACAGCAACTGCAACGACAATGACGCGAGACTAGAAGAGCAAGTAAAATCGCTCGCTTCGACCCTCGGCTCGAAATGTGGACGCATCGAATGCGGGGACTCGAAAACCTGCCAAAAGACTGCTGAACGTTTTTTTGAGTTAGTGACCCGCGCCGCTGAACGACCCTTTGTAAAAAACCGCGACGCATTCAAAAAAGGCGTCGCGGCGTTTGAGCGGGCCGTCCGCGACGCTGAGTGGCGTGAGCACAGTGTCGATGGCGGTGAAGTCATCGCTGGATTTGACGTCATCACTTTCAACCGCGTCGCGTATCGCACGAATACGGTAAAAATCGACCCGGAGGGCCGCCTTCACGTTGAACGGCTCATCTGTGTCGAAGACGACGCCAAAAAATGCGAGCCCGACGGAAACTGGCGCACAAAAATTTCGCATGTGACGCTTGCCGATCTGAATCCATCACAAACCTTCGTCCACGACTATACCCAAAACGACAAAGGCGGACGCATAACGCATGAATGGGACGGGTATGCCGTAAAAACCATGTGCCGCGATAGTGCGCGATGCGTCACGAATGAAGGCATTTTGGATGCGACGCCCGCACTTGTGATTCCCTGCCATGATAAAGACTCATGCAGACAACAAGAGCTTGCCTTGGAGGGGTTGATCAGCTTTGCCTCAACCGAGACATATCTGACGTGGGCTGAGAAAAAACGCGCGCAAACCAATACGGCTTCGGACATTAAAAACGAAAAGGCGGCCAGTCGCGCGGCGCAGGCCATCTCGACGCTTATTGGTGATGGAAAGATTCAGAACCTGTTCGATTTTTTCGGGATGGAGCTCCTCGACTATTCAGACGCAAATCTCGAAGGCGATATTCTCGCCATAACCGGTAAATCATATTTGTGTTTGTGGGGCGTTGATTGCGAAGGCGACGAAGAGGCGACCGACGACTCAACAACCCCCGCCGATTACGCCGTCGATATTAACTTGGCCGCCATCGACACTCGCCAAATTAGAGTCAATGAAATTCCGGATGTAACCGGTTCGCGCAGCGTGACGGTCGCATGCCTACAAGAACAATCCTGCGTCTCGTTTCTGGAAGCGCAGGAATTTGGTTATGTGAATAAATGGTGGCCGCTACCCTGTAGATCAGAAAAAGAGTGCCAGCGCCTGGCGAGCGAACTTCGCGGTCTTGGGCAGTATGCGCAAGCGCGAAGCGGAACGTCCAACGCCCAAACGCCGAAGCTATCCTCGAGGTTCGACAAAATCCTCTCCGTTATAGGGGACAAGAGTCATGACGCCGAATACGCGGTCCGCAACTCAATCACCAACCAGCTCACCAGATACCGCACCGAATTCATTGATGCCGGTTCTGACGGCCGCGTGCGAGTGGCATTGCAGATATGCACGAAGGGCGGCGTTCTGAACCTGGTTCGACCAACGGAAGGATCGAAAGGGTCGCCTGAGATCGACCCGCTCTGCGCGATGCCTGACTCTTGGTCGCGACAAATGAGTTTCGTCGATACCGCATCGCTTGAGCGCGCTTCGATCAATACCCTCGAATTTGATTTGGAAGGCTTGGAAGTCAAAGAAAATGAGGCAGAGAGAGAGGCGGCGACCCGCGCCGTCTTCGTGAAGTGCGCTGATGATAACCGTTGCGTATTTTATCAAGGCGTTGGCGACGGTGAACGTCTATATGTACCGTGCGACGGACCGAAAGCCTGTCGCGAAATTGAAACACAGCTTTCAAAGCTCATCAGGTTGGCGCAGGGGAAAGCGTTCGAACGAATGCGAGAAAAACGCGCCGAGAAAATTGACGCCTCGCGTATTATCAACGACACAAAAATGGCGAAGGCCGTCGCAGCACGGCTGTCCAGCCAGCTAACATCCGATGTCTTTGACGAAGACAATGAGTATAGTTTTCAACAAACGCATGCGGAATTGCGGAATGACCAGGTTCTAAGCCTCCGTGAGCGGTACTGTGATCGAGAGCAAGATGAATGTGACCAAGGTATTCGCAATCGGTATGCGCGTGCAGAGATTGATCTTTCAAAGATCGATCTCAGTACGCTGCAAGTCCTGACCAATGACGGAAATGACCTCAGCGTCGCCGTGCTATTCGAATGCGCGGGTGAAGGGGCCAATTGCATCACTTATACGACGGAAGACGCTCTCACATTTCTCGATGCGTGGCTTGTGACCTGCGCCGACCGAATCGCTTGTATTGATCAGATGAAAGACTTTGCCGCCTTGGCGACATATGCCGGCGCCGGAGGCGATATATCTCCCCCCGAGCCGCCCGCGCCGGGCGCGCCCTCCCAACCTGACGTGAGAGAGCCTGCCGTCAATCCATACGCGCAATATTCGCAAGCCAACTTAGTAGTCGAACTCAACGCGCATGTCGCTGGCCAAGCGGACACAGAAAAATTAGGCGCAGAAACAATAGCGTTTGTAACGTCTGTCGCTCAAGATATCGCGCTTCAAAACAACAACACACTCATTGTTCGCTATTCGGATTGTCGTGCGGATATTTTGGCGCCATGCGCGCGGACTGCGGACGGATCCTTCGTTCTTTACAATTTGGACTGTAGTGAGCCTGGATGTAGTGTCTTTGACAAGTTCGCCCATGGCTCAGCCGCATTCCCGCTTGATCAACTGGCGATCGACGAGATTGATCTCGACGTCGGTGTCGGTTCTCTTCATTTCGAGTGTCAACGCGGCGATAGGTGCATTCGCCTTTCGCTGATGGACCATGCCGGTGTCGACCGATCACAGAACGTTTCCGTATGGCATGTTCCCTGTGAGTCTTGCGGCGTCGCTAGTGATGTTCTGCTAGAGTTAGCTATGCGCGCGCAGGGACTATCGCGACCGTCGTCGATACCCCCTCGCGATCATAATCAGCCCTCGCCTCAAAACACGCCTGAGCTCAACAAACCTAGCCGGCAAGCCTTGATCGACCCCGACCTCCCCCGCGCCATGCGGCAAGATGCAGAGGCGTTGCACGGCGCAACGCGTGACGCAGAAATTCAAATCCTCGCGGCCGAAGGGCGCACACTCAGAAAGATGGTCGCGTCGGCCATTTCGCTCACTGAAGATGGGCAGATGACGCTTCATCGCCAGGTTTGTCTGGCGCTGTTGCCCATCGGTTTTTCAAACGCCAACGAATGCCGACAGCAGAGCCTTTTCCAAGACTACGATATCATTTTAGAACTTGCTCAAGTGGATCCCGATACCATTGAGGTTGCGCAATCTGCGCAAACCTCTGGCGAACGCGGTTTATGGGTTACCGCCGCATGCCGCCCGCAATACGGTTGTGCGCAGCTGGTCATCCCGAGCAACCCATCGTATGTAGCGCTTCAAACGCAAACGCTTATGCAGAGCTTTGTAGAAACGCAAAATGCACCGAAAATTCGCATGCCATGCGCAGACGGACAGTCTTGCAATAAGGCGGTGCGCGCGTTCTCGAGTCTCGCCAAAGACGCGGCAAAGCGCGTTAAGCCGAAGAAGAAACGAGCGGGCGACTTCGTTGGGCTATGGGAGCACCAGGCCGTTTATCCGACCGGCTGGATGACAGAATACAAAGCCGACGGAACATTCGTTTTCACCACGCCGACGTCCAAAACCGTCGGAACATACACCGCCAAAAACGGACAATGGACGCAAAGATCCGACAGTTACGATTTCGAGGATAGCGGCACCTATAGAATTTTGGATGATGAAACGATCGAGATCACCGGGAAGTACGGGCCTAATGTGTGGCGACGCCGGGGATAGTGCGCTGCAGCCACCGCCTTACGTTGCGGTTATGGCCCCACCGAGCAGATCAATCTCACGCCATTCACTTTGCGGTGTTGCTCGTCGCGATCAGGACTAGAAAAGAAGGGGCCCACGATGCGCGCTGTTTGGATATCAGTTTTACTGGTTGTCTCCACCATATGGCTTTCATCATGCGGCCGCGATACCGGATCACAAAAAGACATTTCGACCGATAGCAACGCGCCACAGGGGCATTCGAGCCCAATTGGCTTATGGGAACGGCGAATCCACGCGGATATCGGGCCACGGCCGCTGGTCGTCCTCGAGATAAAGGACGACGGCACTTACGTCAGACATGGGACCAACGCGCTTTCGGACAGAGGCCGTTACGCCATTCAAGGCCGCATCATCTCGTTCCGAAGCGATTTAGAGAACCAAAATGCTGTGGACACCGAATTTTCGATTGTCGGCGAGTCCATGACGATCAAATATACTCTACTGTTCCCCGTCGA
>JBCDBM010000132.1:0-9059 GCA_039183665.1 Pseudomonadota bacterium
CGGCAACACATCTTCCTTGTAGAGAAGATCAAAAGACGGGATTGCAATCACGAGTAAGATCATGATGGGCACCGCCGTCCAAATCACCTCGACGAGCGTGTTGTGGCTGAACTGTCGCGGCGTCGGGTTGGCTTTGGCGTTGTAGCGAAAAAGCACCCACAAAAGCAGACCCAAGACAAATAACGAAATGAACGTGATGATCGGCAACAAAACGCCGTTATGGAAAAAATGCACCTCATGGGCCAGCGCGGTCGCCGCAGGCTGCATGGTGATCCCGCCCGGCGTCAATTGAGTGTCTGCAATCGCGCTAGAAAACCCAAGCGCGGCGATCGTAGCGAGGAGAGCAACAAGCTTTTTCATTCGGTATTCCTGCGGCCTGCATCACGGGGCAAATCACGACGCGCGAACGGTTTGCAACTGCGTCGCCGCGCAACGAAAGTCGGGTGGTTATATGCGCTTTGCGGCGTCCGCGTCATCGCGTTGGCGCCGGTTAAATGGTCGCAGGAATTTGCGCTGCAGCGCAAAGCACCCTGTGAGAAACGACCCGTGTCCAGGACATTGCTCTGAGAGTTTGGAGTGATTAAATCTCGACCCATGACAGATTCATATTTTTTCCCACGCACCGATTTAGACCGCCGAGCAACGCAAGCCCTTGTCGACGACGCGCTGGACGGCGCTGATGACGGCGAGCTGTATTTTGAGCATTCGCTCTCAGAAGCTTTTGTGTTTGACGACAACCGCCTCAAAACGGCGAGCTTCAATGTGGACCAGGGTTTTGGCCTGCGCGCAGTGTGCGGGGAGACAACCGGTTACGCTCATGCCTCAGAATTGTCTGAAGCGGCGTTAAAGCGGGCAGCGAGCGCCGTTCAGGCGGTAAAATCCGGCAAAGGCGGCGCGCTTTCAGCCGCGCCGGCGGGCACCAATGCAAAACTCTATACCGACGAAGACCCGCTTGGCGGTCTGCCGTTCGAAGCCAAGGCCAAACTCCTGGAAGACATTAACGAATATGCCCGCGCAAAAGACCCGCGCGTGCGCCAAGTCTCTGCATCGCTTTCGGGCGAGTGGTCGGCGGTGGAAATTATCCGGCCCGGGGGCGAAACGATTAGAGATTATAGGCCTCTTGTGCGCCTCAACGTATCGGTAACAGCGGGCGAAGGCGATCGACAAGAGACCGGCTCCTTTGGGGTTGGCGGCCGCGAACTCTACGACCGTTTTATCGCACCGGACGCGTGGCGACACCAGGTGGATGAAGCGTTCCGTCAAGCGCTTGTTAATCTTGACGCGGAGCCGGCCCCGGCCGGCGAAATGGAAGTGGTCTTAGGGCCGGGCTGGACGGGCGTCCTGCTCCATGAGGCGGTGGGCCATGGTCTCGAAGGAGACTTTAACCGCAAAAAAACCTCGACCTTCTCTGACCGCATTGGCGAGCGGGTCGCAGCGCCCGGCGTCACAGTGATCGACGACGGCACGATCGGATCGCGCCGCGGGTCGCTGACGGTCGACGACGAAGGCACCCCGACGGGCCGCACCGTTCTGATTGAGGACGGCATTTTGAAAGGGTATCTCCATGACCGGCTAAACGCGCGGCTCATGGGCATGGCCCCAACCGGCAATGGCCGGCGCGAGAGCTTCGCGCACCAGCCGATGCCGCGCATGACGAACACCTTCATGACCAATGGCGAACACGATCCGGAAGAAATCCTGCAATCGGTGAAGGACGGCATTTATGCGGTGAATTTCGCCGGCGGGTCAGTGGACATTACCAGCGGGAAATTCGTCTTTAATTGCACGGAGGCCTATCGCGTTAAAAACGGCAAAGTGGGCGCGCCGCTCAAGAACGCGGCGCTAATTGGCGATGGGCCCACGGTGCTCACAAAAGTCTCCATGATCGGGAATGATTTTGCCTTAGATCCGGGGATCGGCACTTGCGGCAAGTCTGGCCAAGGCGTGCCGGTGGGCGTCGGCCAACCGACAATTAAAATCGACGGCATGACCGTTGGGGGCGCCGCCGCTTAGGCGCGCCGCACCCCAACAACGTGACGAATTTTTTGCGCTAAAATCACGCCGGCGAATAAAATGGTGACCAAATTCGCCGCGATGATGGGTATGCTCCCAATCATCCAGCCATAGACCTCCCAAAAGCCAAGACCGACAACGAAAATTGCGTATGTCGCAAGAGAAATAGACGCCGTATCGTTGGTGGCGAGGACGCGAACCGCCTGGGGCAAGAACGCTGCGGTCGTCAAAAAAGCGGCGATCCCGCCAAACAATTCCGGATTCATCGTAAATCTCTCAGAGAATGAAAAAAGACGCGGCAAAGGCGGTGCAATGCGCCACCGTCAGCAAGGCGAGACTTATGCGAACCCAACGCAAAGGAAAGCGCCGCCAGATGAAAAATGCTGCGGCGAGCAAAAAGCCGCACTCGACGATTGCGCCTGAGCGGCCGGTCCCGCGCGCATCCCAATAAGAAAGCGGGGACTGAAACCGCCAATCGGAAATCGGCCAGAAATGACGATGGGCGTCATCGGCGTGCGTCGGGAAATCAAGCGCAGCATGCGTCAGCAGCGCCAGGGCAAACACAATTGCCAAATGATGTCGTCGGATTATGGCGACGGCCAGAATGGATAAGGCAATAGGGATCGAATTCGAGATTGCGCCCAGGGTCTGCCAGGGCTCGGTCCAATAAGCGACGCGCCAAATTTCTGACTGGCTTAGCCCCTGAACGAATGTGGCCCAGAAGAAAAAAATGAACATCGACAAATCGGGAACGAAAGCCCCCGCCGCCACTGCCCAATTTCGCCGCGGCGCATTGGGGCGGGCAAGAATCGCGGCGGCGACAAAGATATGTGTGGGCGTGTTCAACGGCGCGTCCAGTTTTTAGGCGGCCAATCCTTATGTGGTCGGATTAACGGATCAAGCCGAAATCAGGGTACTGTTTTGGCAAGCACAAAAAACCCATGCCTAATAAAAGAGCCGAGTGTGACAATCCGCGCCCAATGACATTCACCACACGCTTTGCGCCATCGCCCACGGGGCGTTTGCATATTGGCCACGCCTATTCGGCTCTCATCGCCCATGATGCGGCGATGGCCGTGGGCGGTCGTTTTTTGTTGCGCATCGAAGATATCGATCGCGCCCGGTGCCGAGAGGCCTTCGAGGCGCAAATCTATGCCGATCTCGCTTGGCTTAAGATCGACTGGGAAAAGCCCGTGCGCCGCCAGTCCGAGCACTTCGACGACTACGAGGCGGCCTTGGAACGCCTAAAAGAGCGCGGTCTTGTCTATCGCTGCTTCAAGACGCGCCGGGAAATTGCCGACGATATTGCGCGCGCGCCCCATCTGGCGCCGGCGGGGCCCGAGGGCCCGCAATATGTTGGCGCGCCGTTGCCGAGGACCGAGGAAGAGCGCCGGCTCGCCGATGGGGAGGCGTTCGCCTGGCGATTATCCATGAGCGCGGCCCGGGACTATTTGGGCGCAGGCGTAAAGGCGCTGGAATTCACTGAAGACAGCCATCGGGCCGAGCATGCAATCCGCGCCACGCCGGAGATTTTTGGGGACGTCGTCATTGCGCGCAAAGATAATGGCGTCAGCTACCATCTGGCCGCGACCTTGGACGACGCGCTTCAGGGCGTGACCCATGTCATTCGAGGAGAAGATCTGCGCGCGGCGGCCCATATGCATCGCTTGTTGCAGGCGCTCCTCGACCTGCCGACGCCAGTCTATCGACATCATCGCCTGATCACTGACCCAGCAGGCAAGCGCTTGGCCAAGCGCGATCATGCGGCCACCTTGCAAGCCTGGCGGGAGCGCGGGGCCAGTCCCGCCGCCCTCCGGGCGCATTTGGCGCTCGAATAACAATCGCGCGGGCAGCCGACCTTCCCTCTTATCAGCGGCGCCTCGTCGCGATATGCTCTGGTCAATGGGTATGTGGCGGATAGCGTTGGCGTTGATTGGGATCGCCGCGATGCTTGGCATCGCGCCGGCGCGCGCTGAAAGTTCGTTGCGCGCCGCCAATGACACGGCCGCCTGGCAGATCCGAAAAACCTCTTGGAGCCAGTCGGACGAGGACGGATACGCCGCCTTTGTCCAGATCATCGGCCGATCAACTTGTTCATCCCTTGAAGAATGCTTGAAGAGCACAGCGAACCCGCTTCGCTCGAGCGTCGATCCGCGCCTCACCGGCGATTGCGCGGACATGGCCTATATCTTACGGGGCTATTACGCCTGGAAGATGGGGCTGCCTTTCTCGTACCAAAGCGCCATGCGCACCGCCGACGGCGCGCGGGAAGACATTCGTTATTCAACCGCCGGCAATGTCGTTGTTTCGCGCCGATCCGCAGTCGGCGCGGAGCCCGTCAACGCGCGATCCTATCTCGCGCGCATCGGCGGGGAAGTCTCAACGGCCATGTTCCGCACCCATCCCGAAACTGGCGGCGGGCGCACCCATGATGATTTCTACCCGGTAAAGATAAGTCGAGACGGCGTGCGCCCCGGCGTTATTGCCTATGACATCTTCGGTCATGTGGGCATTGTCTATGATGTCTTGGAAGACGGGCGTATTCTGGTTGTGGCGTCCCATCCCGACAATAGCGTGACGCGCACCGTTTATGGGCCGAACTTCATGCGCTCGGGACCTCAATTGGGCGCAGGACTGAAAGCCTGGCGCCCGGTGTGGATTGAAGGCGCCCAAAAAGGCGCTGACGGCGTTTATCGCGGCGGCCGGCTCAAGGGCGCTCAGAATTCAGGTCTGGCGCACTATTCATTAGAGCAATATTTCGGCAATGCGCCCCACCCTTCTGGCGATTGGGCGGCCGGGCAGTTCCGCCATGGCGATCGCACATTAGAGTATTACGACTTTGTCCGTCGTCGGATGGCGGCGCCGAACTTTGCTTACAATCCAGTCGATGAATTGCGCTATGGCCTTCAAACAATTTGCGGCGCTGTAAAAGCGCGCAAAGTCGCCGTGGACAAGGCCTATAAATCGCGCATCTATTTGAAGCCCCACCCCAATCGTCTGCCCCCCAACATTTTCGGCACCTATGGGGAGTGGGAGGAATATTCCACGCCGTCGAGAGACGCGCGGCTTAAAATTAGCTTTATTGAATTGCGTCGGGAGCTGGAAAAACTGGTGGCGGATTTGGACGCCGGCGCGCCGTCCGTTCGCTATGACGGGGACGATCTCGCGGGTGATCTGCTAGCGGCGTTTGATGAGGAAAAGGCAGCGTGCGCCTTTGTATACACGCGCTCTGATGCGACGCGCGTTTTGATGAATCTGGGCCATGTGGCTGATCGATTGTTCGACTTATCATTCGACCCGTATCACTGCCCCGAACGTCGTTGGGGCGCGCGCGGCGCGGAGTTAGAGACCTGCGCCGATGATGCGTTGAAATCGCAGTGGTACAATGCGCAGCGCTTTTTGCGTTATCAGGCGGAGCGGACCTATGACGTGCGGATGGACTTCACTTTGAGCGAGCTTCAGCCGCCCATGATTGCGCCGCCGGAACAGGGCGGTTTGGGTGTTGAGGCGCCGGCGGACGCCGACATACGCGGTTATATTGAAACACTTCTCGAGCCCAATGCGGCCAATACTGCGCCATCTTTGGACATTCGCGTGCGTTTCTCACCGGATACGGGCATTTGAGCGAAGCGAGATGTGCGACATCTGGCGCCGAACCAATCAGGGCATGCCTGGCGTAGTAAAAAGGTGAGTAGATATTCTGGGGCAACCCGCCTACGCTTGGCGCAGAAAAGGATAAGCCCATGAGCACTTTGTTGTTTTTCCTTATTCCCATTGGATTGGCGGCGACATTGCTCGCGCTGGCCCTGGGCATTTACACCCTCGCCAAAGGCGGCGCGTTTGCGCGGGAGAACGGTAATAAGCTGATGCGCCTGCGCGTGGCGGCGCAAGCCATCACGATTGCGCTGATGATGGCCTTTTTACTACTCGTGGGCGCGGGCAACTCCTAAAATCAAAATATTAGCTTCGCGACGAAATTAGGCGCCGGGCGGCGTTGAAAGGCGCTCAAGGCGTCGGTAGTGTTCGCGCCACAGAATTTAGGCTGAGACGGCCAAGAACTGTTCCCGCCGGACTAGTCTTGAGTGATGCGCGGGACCCATAGGAGATCGGAAGAACAATGAAAGTCCTCGTGCCCGTTAAAAGGGTAATCGATTACAATGTTAAAGTCCGAGTGAAGTCGGATGAAAGCGGCGTTGATCTCGCCAACGTCAAAATGTCTATGAATCCCTTCGATGAAATCGCTGTCGAGGAGGCTATCCGGCTAAAGGAGGCAGGCACGGCGAGCGAAATCGTCGCGGTGTCCATCGGCCCGGACAAGGCGCAAGACCAAATTAGACAGGCGCTCGCAATGGGCGCGGATCGCGGATTGCTGATCAAGTCCGACGCGGAGGTAGAACCCCTCGCGGTCGCCAAACTCCTCAAAGCCGTTGTCGAAGAAGAAAAACCGGATCTCGTTATTCTCGGCAAACAGGCGATTGATGACGACAGCAACCAAACCGGGCAAATGCTCGCCGCGCTCTTAGACTGGCCGCAAGGCACGTTCGCCTCGAAAGTTGAGCCCGCTGACGGACGCCTCAGCGTCACGCGTGAGATTGACGGCGGATTACAGACCATATCGCTTTCAATGCCGGCGGTCGTGACGACCGATTTGCGATTGAACGAGCCGCGTTACGCATCGCTGCCAAACATCATGAAAGCGAAGAAGAAGCCGCTCGATGTTAAAGAGATTGGCGATTATGGCGTCGACGTTGCGCCGCGCCTTGAAGTCTTGAAAGTCGCGGAGCCGGCGACGCGCGAAGCCGGCGTCAAAGTCGAGAGCATCGCGGAACTTGTTGAAAAACTGAAAAACGAAGCGGGGGTACTCTAACCATGGCAGTTCTCGTAATCGGCGACGTTCATGGCGGCGCCTTAGAAGAGTCCACCAACAAAACGGTGACCGCGGCCTTGGCGATTAGCGGCGATGTCGACATTCTGGTTGCAGGCGAAAATGCAGGCGATGCCGCGAGCGCCGCATCGAAAATTTCAGGCGTTAGAAAAGTTCTGCATGCTGATGACACTGCCTACGCCAATCGCTTAGCCGAGCCCATGGCGGCGCTGATCGTGTCGGTGGCCGGCGATTATGACGCGGTATTGAAAACTGCGACAACAACGGGAAAGAACATTCTGCCTCGGGTCGCAGCCCTGCTCGACGTCATGCAGATTTCTGAGATCGTTTCTGTCGAAGCGCCGGACACATTCGTGCGCCCCATTTATGCGGGCAACGCGATGCAGACGGTAAAGTCTTCGGATCCGAAAAAGATCATCACGGTTCGCGCCACCGCTTTCCAAGCGGCGGAAAATGGCGGCGATGCAGCCGTGGAGAGCGTCAGCGCTGCAGACAATCCGGGCGTTTCCGAATTTGTCGGCGAGGAGCTCACAGAGTCGGATCGGCCTGAACTTTCCGGCGCAAAGATCATTGTCTCGGGCGGCCGGGCGCTGGGGTCTTTTGAGAACTTTGAAAAGCTGATCTTCCCCGTCGCCGATAAGCTGGGCGCCGCGGTTGGCGCGAGCCGGGCTGCGGTCGACGCGGGTTATGTGCCGAACGACTACCAGGTTGGCCAGACCGGCAAAGTCGTCGCGCCAGAGCTGTATATCGCCGTCGGAATTTCCGGCGCCATTCAGCACCTGGCCGGCATGAAAGACTCAAAGGTCATCGTCGCCATCAACAAGGATGAAGAGGCGCCGATTTTCCAAGTCGCCGATTACGGCCTCGTGGCGGATCTTTTCTCGGCGCTTCCTGAGCTAGAAGCCGCGCTAGGATAGATCGATCTAAATTTGCGGGTGTCGACAAACCCTGTCGGGCCCGCAGCGAATATAGAAAACACTCAGGCAGCTTTTTTGACCCTTAGCCACCGCAACAAACGTTGCTGTGGTTTTGCCTCGATACCAAATCTGTCTTCGCGCCATTTCTTGATGCGCGCATTGATTTCTTTGGCGTCATCGGCGTTTGCCCAGCGGGTCGCCATGCGCTCAACATGCTCGTAAGCCTCATCGGTGGCGCGTTCTCGTCGATAATCAAAGACGAAAGAAAGCAAATGCGTCCAATGTAAAATTAAAGTGGCGCGCCACCAGTCGTACAGCATCTCTTCATCGAGGACTTCTTTGTTCACCCCAATCGCCCAAGTCTCATAAAAATTCAGCAAGTGGATTATGTAGTCGTAGTCGAGACGCAACGATTCTCGCCTTGTTGCCTCATTTAATCCGCTTGCGTATCTTTTGTATTCTCCGAAGACGGCCTCGAATGTGATGTTGCCATCATATTTCTCGATTATGTATCTCAGTTGCTCGAATAACGTGAAGATATCGTCATCCTCGTTAGTCTTTTCAATGAACTCCAGTGTTTTAATGCGCATTTGCGCATCTCTCACGGAGCGATAACCTATGAATGTCAACATCGCCGTGGCGAGTAAAATCAGAATAGTTATCAAGCCTGCAAAAGCGGTCAGGTTGTCAGCGCCAGCGTTCACGCCGCCCTTAAATAATATGCCGTATACAGACGTCCAAAGCCCCCGACCATAAGAAGCCAATAGGACCAAGCCGACGAAGGCCAATAAAACCAAAGCCGCGCTGCGCCAACCTCCCGCCCGCGGACGGCGGAAAACTCTGCGATCGTTAGCCCCCACGGCTTACTCCCCAATAAATCAAAAGCTAATAGCTATTAACCATTGGGACATGAAGTGGCAATAAAGGGCGTATGCACGCAAGAAAAGAAGTTAGCCTTTATTAGGCAATACTCGTTTTCGATTAAAGTTTAGCAGCAGAGTCAAATCAGGAACGACGCCGCGGGAATCTACTCAGCTATGCGCCCGAGCCACCCGAAATCGCACCGGAACCGCCAATTATAGCGCCCGAGCCGCCGACAATAGCGCCCGATCCTCCGGCTATCGCGACGGAGACTGGAATGTCATGATCGATATCGGATACGCACGCTGAAACACTGAGATCTCGAAACATATAACCCCCAGAAGGTCGCCCGACTTGAGCCGGCATTGTTGTCTCAATCTTGC
>JBCDBM010000133.1:0-8979 GCA_039183665.1 Pseudomonadota bacterium
CGCCTCCTAAGCGGTAGGTCCCAGGTTGGAATCCTGGCGGGGTCGCCATCTTTTACTCAGCATGCTGTATTTTATTAAGCGCACGTCACGCTTCGCAGTCACGTAAGAAATAGGTCCTGTCGATTCGAGAACGCATCTCGTGGTGTCTCGGCGGGTTAGCGAACGGCCTCAGCATAGCTTGGAGCACAGGTCTTGCGCGCACCATCAATGACGAGCATCGGGTGATCGCTGATTCGCCCTTTTAAGCGATCAGGATTAACGCCGTCTGGTGATCTTTTGAACCAGTGGCGGGAAACACTAACGACCCCCCGTCGTTCCGCTAAATACTTACAGACGATCACGCGCGGTTTTTGCTTAGATACAGCGATCAAGTCCTCCTGAAGCAAGTCTTGCTTGGGCGATCCGATTGCATACTCACGCGTCAGCGTCCATGGCCCGAAGGGGTGCACTTCGATCTCCTTCAGGGCCCCAGCACCCTGTTTTTCCATGGTAAGGTAAAGCGTGTTCTTCGGCAGGTTTTTCGGGATCGGCGGGACAAAATCTTCTGGCGCTGGTCCGTATTCGTATTTTACGAATGCGCGTTTCTCCGTGATCTTTGGATCTTTTGGGGTAGGTATATTGTTTGAGCCAGCTGGGGCGGGCTTACGCGGTGCGTAGATGCGTTTTTGATCAAAATATGGGTCCTTAAATGCTGGACACTCCAAGCGCGGCGACCCGTAGGTTGTAAAGGGGTGTGTGTAAGCGCGGCCATTCGCCTTCTTCAGGCGTTCGTGCGCAGCGCGTTGAAACCCCTCACCGAATTGTGGGATCAGAAAGCCAAAATTGGCGAGCGCGCTAACGCCCCAATAGTACTGCACTTCATACCATTCATCTTTCGGATTTTCGTCGTAATGGCACTCGAGTATAGTTAGACCGCCGGCGCGGACTTCACGAAAATCCTTGTCCAACTGCGCCGCACCGCGTGAAGTGAGCGCTGCTGGGCGTTCGTTGTCATAGGCATGCTTCGGTTCAAGAGGGCTGATCTTTTCCGTGACTAAAGACGTACGCGTCGCTTTTGCTCCATGAGCAGGACGGCGACCGGCGAGCATCCGCGCTAGGTTCGTGGAAGTATTGCGGACGTCTCGGCTGTTGCAGCCTTTTGCTTCGGCCAACTCGCCAAATCGCCGTCTGGCGGCGCTGAGCAATGTTTGATCAATGGCGGCGCGCGACATAATCGCAGCCAAGTTGAGCGGCTTGCGGCCTTGTATGACATCGATCACCTCAGCGCCGTTAAATCCGCCTAAAAAATACTCGATGTCTATCGCCTGTTTGGTGTTGATTGCGCCAGGGCATTGCTCGTCGATTGCTTGGCGTAAAGCGAGGCCAAAACCAAACAGCACGAGTTCATCTTCCGGGAAAGTCCGGGTCCAGACATAATCGCCTTGTTGGATGCGTGCAAAGGCGTCCAGATGTTTTCGGCTTATTTTTTTGGGTTTCTTTCCCGACCGGTCGTTCGACGATTCCTGCTGTTGGTTGCGCTTGTCACTTTGCGTTGCCGAAGGTTCTTGTTTGTCGGTCTTTAACAATCCTTGTTGCTCAAGTTCTTGCAATTGCGATTCAGATTTCTGACTCGCTTCTTCGAAGTCTCTCAACAGAGCAGCATTGTTTTGCGTGCAGTAAAGAAGACCGGTCATGTACCATGCACCTTCGAAGTCTTCTGTTTTAGCGCCATCCAAGATTCTCTCTTCGGCGATGCCCTGCACGCACTCACATGCGGAACGCTCGTATTTGGTGGGCTCTTCGCCGTCGTCTCTGTTTTGCTCCAGGCAATAATCAAAAACGCGCTCTGCTCGTTTGGCAGCCGATTTCTCTTTGGAGGGAATAAGCGCAATCAAGAAAATGAGCGCCGCAACGATGGCCGCTACGCCGCGCCACCCTAGATACCAGGGCCGAGAACTATTTGTATCCAACATAACTTCGCACTAAATGCGCCCCTCAAAACACAACAATTTATCTGGTACTCGTTAGGACGAAACTATTTTATGCTCGTCGTAATTTGTCAATCTTTGGCGCGAATGAACAAGGCTGCCGCCGTCTGGGCATGACTAATCAATTGACCGCGCATTCGTTCAGGCATCGGACATTCTTCGAGCGCGTCTTCTGCGTAAGAGTGGAGTATGTCTATGTAGCGTTCGCATGAAACAAGCTGCCAAAACGACAATTGTTGGACCGAAGCAAATATTCCTAATCTGAAGGCTGGAGGTTCGAATACTCTGGGGCGGGCCACAGTCCTAGTCGCTTGATCCCATCACGCTTCCGGTTTGGGCGAGTGCGGCGGCAAATTTGTCGTATTGATGTTTGTCAACAGGCGCAGGTTCAGATGACGTGCGTTTGAGGCCATATCCATATTCGGGGTACACTTCAAACAACCATAAGAGGCATTTGAAATCCGAGTGTGACATATAGAAATGACGTTCGGATCGAGCGATAGCCCAATTCACTAAACTGGCTGCGACGAAGGCACTGGACGGGTGGTTCTTATCCTGTTCGAGGTAATCAGCGCAGACCGCATGGAACCTCCGAAGCACGTTGAGTGAAGACAACTTGAGCAAAACCCTGTCGCCTTCCACAATTTCACAGCGCAAGTCCGGCGTTTCTCCTTCTTGCACTGCCTCGCGCCATGCGAGCTTCCAAGACACCCAGACCATTTGAAGGCCGTCTTTTGTATTTGCAATCAATCGCGTGAACATGTTCGTAGCGAAGGGGTCATATTCTTAAGGTTGATCTGAGGGTTCTGCTGGCAGCCAATAGTCATAACGGGCCAAGAACTAAATCGAGAGTTGGCGAGCGGTATGGCTCGAATCGAAGGAAGCGACCCAACGCCAAATAGAGCGGCGCCGATCAACGACACGTCTAAAACCGCCGCGGCGTTTCGAGCATTATTTGACTTAGGACGCAGCCCCAGGGGGCGGGTTCGTGGGCGCAGGCGGCGGCGTTGTGCCCCGGCCACGGATGCCGCGCAGCATTTCAAACCAGAACGGCGCGCCTTGAGCGACCGCGACCACGGTAATCCACCAGCCCACAATGAGATATATAATGTCCATCGGACCTTGGATTTTGACGCCTGCAAAGACAAACCCAGGCTCTGAAGCAAGCGCAGCTTCAGCAACGGTGTCGCTTTCAGCGGGCGCAACAGGTTCTGAGGGCGGCGTCACCACCACCGCAGCGCTCTCTTCTGAGGCGCTGCCTTCAATATCAGCGGTCGGATTTTCGCCGCCGATACTATCCGCCTGCGGATCGATAGGCTGATCACTCTCAGCGCTCTTCCCGGACAGGACTTTGATAAAGTCTTCGCCAAACATCTCCTCACATTTCTGAGGATCAGCCTCGGGCATGTTCAGCGCCTCTGAAAGGTTCTTCCAGCCATACGGAATTCGACCCGTCGCTCGAACGCATTCCAAGGCAGCCCTTTGGGCTTCGGGGCCTAAGGCCTCGGACTCTTCCATTTGGGAGAGCGCTTCGGCGGTAACATTTAAAGAGTCGCGAAGCTCCTTATTGTTGATCAGCGCTTTACTAATTTCGATGGTATTCACGTTGAGGCCGATCACGATGATCGCGGCGATGATGTACATCACCTTTTGGACCAACATCTCGTAAGCGCGCTTCAGCTCGCCAACCGCGTTTGCATACCAGAGTTTGATTGCCGAGGCCGCTTCCTCGCCGCTCGCGAATTCGTTCGGCACCACCAGTTCAAGTTTGTCTTTCAGCGGGCCTTCGCCGAGATTCTGGATAGCGGCGGGCAGCGCGCCAATCGGGTCGCCTTTGGCGCCTTTGGGCAAAATGGCGCGGGCGAGCGACGCCACGAACGCGTCAGGGCTAATGTTCTCAACGCGCCCATCGCCGACGGCGGATGTCACGATGGGGTTTGCGAAAAACCGGTCGACAATCTCCCTGTCGCCACCGAACATCTGCCCAACGCCCATGCGCAGGCTGCGAGCGCGCAGGCTCATCCAGCGCTTCAGAATCGACATCAATGCCGAAGCCGCAAGGCTCAGCATGAAATATATGACGAATAAGCCGACAACGACTTCTAAAGCGACAGAACCCACGGCATCCCCATCCCGCAACGCTTACACAGGCGGCAACACTAGGAAGCATCACCGTTTCCAGAGCATTGCGTTGGAGTTTAATGAGATGTTAACCTCCCCGCAAGGCGAAACGCGCGCCCTCTTTGGCGGCGCGGCCTTCGGGGGTTGCAGCCTGTGGGGTGAGTATGAGCGGTCGTCTCGATGTCGACCTTGGCGTAGACGGCCTGACGGCGGCGAAATTGCGCGCGATCGTCAGCGTTTTCGAGTCTGGGACGCCAACCAGCCGGTATGATACGGTCGCCGCACGCGCGAGCGATACGGGCGGCCTATCGTACGGCGCACACCAAGCCTCACTGACGTCAGGCAATCTCCATAAGTTGATTGAGACCTACGTAAATTCGCCCGGCGCGGAATATGCGGACGAGTTCAAACCCTACCTGCCCGCCCTGGAAGCACGTGATCGGGCGCTCGACACCAACGAAGAGCTGAAGAGCCTGCTCCGGATGGCGGCGCGTGATCCGGTGATGCAAGAAGTCCAGGATGTTTATTTCGACACCAAGTTTATGAAGCCCGCGGTGAACGCTGTGCGCGCGATGGGTTTTGAGCAGCCATTGTCTTTTGCAGTTGCTTATGACTCATGGATCCAAGGGAGTTGGGGGCGAATTCGGAACCGAGTGAATGACGCCCTGCAACGGGATCCGCAGGTGGCGGGCGAAGTGCTCTGGATGCGCACCTATGTGGATTTGCGCGAGTCGTGGCTTGCTGGACTGAACAGCCTGGCCAATCGAACGACCTACCGACCACAGTCCCTGCGCCGCCTGATGGAAGACGGGCGATGGTCGCTTGAACTTCCCTTCCCGGTACGAGACGTGACGGTCACATCCCAACACATCCCGGCCTGGTCGTATCCCGCCGACATGGCCAATACCTTTGAAGACGTGGAACCGCGCGACGCCAATGCAACGCCGGTCGCCAGCGATCGAGAGATTCAGGAACTGCTGCGCGACGCCGGATACGATATTGTTGTGGACGGCATTTATGGGCCGCAAACGATGGCGATCGTAAAGGAATTCCAGCGCGATAACGGGCTTCCCGACACTGGTGTTGTGGACGGGCCCACTTATGAAGCGCTGACGTCAGTAGGCGATGCGCCGGCGATGGACCCAGCCGTGTTGCGCGCAGAGCGCGCCTCCGCGGCGCAAGGCGAGCTTGAACCCATGCCAGAGGTTCGCTCGAGCTCGTCAGCACCGGTCTCAACAACGGGCGCGGCCACAGGCGCTGCCGGTGCGGCGGCGGTGGGCGCAGAAGTATTGGCCGATGACCAAAATGGCCCAGTGAGCGCCATACTCGATAACTTCAACGGCTATGAGATGGAGATTTTGCTCGCGCTGCTTCTCGTCGTCGTTGTCTTATTCTTGTTCGTCCGCAGTCGACGGATCTAACCTGTACGCCGGCAGACCAAACAAGAATTTGCGGGTTCGCTACGGTTTTCGGAACCGGACCAAGTAGTTTTCTGATAAGCCCTCAACTTTTGGCGTATCTGTCAGCTCAAACCCGATAAATTCGATTTCTGATACGACGCCAGCCTTCCCAAAACGGATATGCGCTTTGTCATCTGGGATGGTTTCTCCAGCCATTAAATCATAATCGACAAGGACGAGCGCGCCGCCGGGTTTCAATGCGGCAAATACCGATTTCATAATCGCTTCGCGGTCGCTGAAGTAGTGATACGTGTCCGCAATAAATACAACGTCTACGGAATTTTTGGGCAGTGTTACGTCATTAGCGCGGTTAAGCACTGCAGAGACATTTGTCAGACCCGCGTCGGAGGTGCGGCTGTTAATGAGGTCCAGAAATAGCGGTTCGATATCGACAGCGTAAACATGGCCGTCGGGACCCACCGCATCAGCAAATAAAAGGGTGTATAGGCCCGTGCCGGCGCCAATGTCAGCGACAACGTGGCCCGGCGCCAATTGCGCCGCCTCCAGCACCTCGAGACGCGCGCTATACAGCTCGCGACTGCTCACCTCCAAGCGTTCAAGCCACAGGTCTACACTCATCCCCGGCGAATTTGCCGACGAGGTCCGCTCCCCTGAACACGCCGCGACCAGGAGCCCAAGGAGTGCGATAAGCGTTGCGCGCGCCATTTTCCAACTTCCATGAAGCCTGTTTTTCTTCCGAGAAGCTGTCATAGCGCGCTGGAAAGCGGCGTCAATCAACGATATCAGGGCTGCAAGACGCTGTTTTTTCAAAACGTTAACGTCAAATGGCTAGAGTTTGGCCTCGATAGCCTTTTGTTGCGCCGAGGCGGTCGCAACGTCGCAGCGGTTCCGCATTGCTTGGAAATTGCAAAGCCAACGAGTAATTTTGACGAGTCTTTATGAAGGGTCACCGGATGACTGATTCAGCGGTCGCATTGTCCGTCGTGGTTCCTTGCTACAATGAGCAGGATTCCCTGAACGAGCTTCATCGTCGCCTCTCCGAGGTCTGCCAGGCCCAGTGCGGGACTGATTATGAAATCGTGTTGATCGACGACGGCTCAAAAGACGCAACCTGGGCCACCATGGCGGCGCTCACAGAAAACGACCCGAACGTGGTTGCGGTGCGCCTCACCCGCAATCACGGCCACCAATTGGCGCTCAGCGCCGGCCTTGAAGTCTGCAAAGGCGCGCGCATCCTAATAATCGACGCGGATCTTCAAGACCCGCCGGAGCTACTTGGGCCGATGATGGCGAAAATGGATGACGGCGCCCATGTGGTTTACGGCCGCCGGATTTCACGCGCCGGAGAAACTTGGTTTAAACGTGTCAGCGCGTCGATGTTTTATCGATTGCTGCGCCGACTGGTCGAAATTGATGTGCCGCTGGACACGGGCGACTTCCGCCTGATGAGCCGCAAAGCGCTCGATTTGCTCCGTCAGATGCCGGAAAATCACCGCTTCATTCGCGGCATGGTGACCTGGATTGGGCTTGAGCAGACGCCCATCGACTACGAACGCGACAAACGATTTGCTGGTGAGACGAACTATCCGTTGCGCAAGATGATCGGCCTTGCCTTCGACGCCATTACTGGCTTCTCAACCAAGCCGCTGAAAATCGCGTCATATCTCGGCTTTATCTTTGCCTTTTTGGCGATGCTGGGGATCCTGTACACATTCTACAGCCTCGCCTTTACGAACACCGTTTCCGGCTGGGCCAGCGTCATGACCGTCGTCCTTGTGTTAGGCAGCGTCCAACTGTTGGTTTTAGGGGTCTTCGGAGAATATCTGGGCCGCCTCTTCGTCGAAGCCAAAAGGCGGCCGATTTTCTTAATCGACCAAGTGGTATCGACGCGCGATGCGACAGCGCAAGACAGCGCCGACCCACAAAGTCTGGAGACGCGCAAAGCCACAACCATGGTTTAGAGCGGTCCCATAAAGCTGCTATCCGCCGCCAGATTTTAACCGGCGTTACAATAATGCTGGATCGACTATTCCTCTTTACGCAGAAGATAAATGGCGTCCCCGCCAAAGGGCAGGATTTGTCGGGTTTCCGCGATTTGAATAACTTCGTATCCTTCCAAAGGACGCTTTGCGACCCGGTAAGGCCGCGCTTTAACATTCGCCTCCGGCACCGCCCTGTCAGGCCGCGTTTCCGTCGTTGATTCCATCAATGCCGTGTGGTTGTTGTATTCAAACCCGCCATCTATCATCTCCGGATCGAGATCAAAATTGTGAACCGCCTCCATGGTGAGATCGGTGCGAATGCGCGCCCAGGTAAAATAGTCACGCGCCATGACCACGGACAACATGCACAGCACGCCGATCACGGCCGCCGCCGCAATCCCCGGCCCCCGCGCCAATGCGCTCCAATTGCACAGGCCCGCAACGGCCATGATGACGGCCATGCCCGAGAAGAAAACGTAACGGTCGAACCAAGGTCCGTAGTGCAATCCATAAGGCGCAAAAGCGGCCGCGGCGGAAGCCAAAACCATGATCCAGACGCCGTTCATGCGCGGATTGCCCTCAAGCTTTCGCGCACGATCCACGGCTGCAAGCAATCCGCTCAACGCCTCTACTGTCAGCACACTGAAGCTTAATATCGCCGCCGCATTGGCGATCGCCCAGAATATCGTCAACGGCGCCTCGGCGCGATACGGCTCGACAAGCCTTGGGCCCACGCCCTCGCGAGTCAACGTATTGCCAATCTCGGGTATATAGAGCCCCGTCATTACGGCTGCGCCCAAGAGCCCGAGAGAAACAACCGCAAAAGCGCCAATCTGGAGCGGCGTAATCCTTTGGGATTGCGCGCGCCAGACACCGACAGCGAGCGCAATGGGCGATGCGAGAAGCCCCAAATATAAGGCGCCTTTAATGGAAGCGGTTATCGCGGGCGCCAGAGCGCCGATATTAAACGAAGCCAAATCTGCGATGATCGACTTCATATGCTCCGTGCGTTTGAAATATTCAGGTTGCAGTTCTGAGAACGAATTGATGACGATTGGGAATAGCGCCACCACCCCAACGCCCAAAATCGCAACCGGCACGGTACGCAGGAGCGATCGCCAGTCGCCATTGCGCGCGACCAGGTCGCCGAGCACAAAAGCGATGCCCACAACGAACGCCGGCTGGCGCACAAGCGTTGCGAGCACAAGGAAGATTATCCCTAATGTGTAGGACCGGCCCCACCGCTGGGTTCGCCCCAAAACCCGTGCGAAGAAGAACATCGACGGGACGACTGGCAGGGCGAGCGCATCACCCTGCGCTCGCGCGGCCACCAGCTGGTCGAGGTCTCCCTGCGGCTACTGACGGATGGGCAGCGGATCGAGATCCCGCCGCAAGCGCCCTTGGCCGTGACCCTCGGCCCAGAGCCGCAGTTCGCGGACGGTCGCGCGGTGACCGACCGGCTGTCGTCGGGGCGCTACACGGTCTGAG
>JBCDBM010000134.1:0-8953 GCA_039183665.1 Pseudomonadota bacterium
CAATGAATCACGTTCTTGTTCGATTGTGGGAGAATCTGGCTTAGCCATAGATCGTCCGGCGGATTTGTCTTTCAGTCATCGTTGAGTCATGGACTTTTCTTGCCGCGTGATAACTGAACGGTTTATAATCCGATCAAAATTTTCAGTGACCCCACATGCCAAACGAACAGCTTGATGACGTCGCCGCGGAGATCTTGGACGCCGCCAGCCGTCGCTTTTTGCACTACGGTTACAACAAAACGACGATGTCCGAGATCGCCAAAGACTGCAACATGTCCACGGGCAATCTCTACCGCTACTTTAAATCAAAGCTCGATATTGCGGAGTTGTTTGTTCACCGGTTGCGACGATCGCAGTCGGCCCGCCTTCGCGAAGTTATCGACGCGGTGTCGGGAGATGCGCGCGAAAAACTCCGCGCGTTTTTCCATACCAAATTGCAGCTCGTCTACGATCGCCTTCACGACAATCCCAAAGCGTATGAAATATCGATGGCGATTATGAATGATCGCCCGAAGATTGCGCTCGAATGGGAAGCGGCTGAGCGGCGAATCATTTGTGAGATCTTACTCGCGGGCGTGTCTGAAGGGCTCTTTGTAATCGACGACGTGATGAGAACGGCGAAAGTTCTGCAAGATGCGGTGTTTCGGCACAACAGCATCACTGTCTATTACGAGGGCGAGATCGACGAAATCGCTGAAGAGCTATCGGCGTTGGTTGAATTCCTGATCGACGGTCTTATGTGCCGCCACGATCATTAGGCGATGCACAGGATTAGATCACTGATTTGAGCAATAATCTGCTCATTACTCTCACAATTTCGTGATCTCGCCGTGATGGCCGGCTTTCTAATATTTCATATAAAACAATGAGTTATGTTTTATTTCTGCGGTGCGGCATTTTTGAATAATAAAAAATGAACATTTATGGTTTCGTTCATTGACAACCGTTCAGTGGCTGCTTATCTCAGGGTCAACGCCGACGGAAGACGGCAGCCAAAGCCACCGCCTTACTGCCGGCGCGCGAGAGTTTAGTCAGAAGGAAATCGAAAGGATCTAGCTATGAGCAGATTTTCACACATTGCTTTACAGGCTGGCGCTTCGTTGCTCTTGACGGCGCTTTTGGGCGCCGCCCTGTTCAACATCGCCGATTACGCAACTAAAGGCGTGATCACCTAACCCTATAAGTCCCTAGTCGCAGCGACGCGTCTTCTTCCCCTCCCAATTTAGAAGACGCCGACACACCCTAAATCGCTGCGATGTGCTGGCGCGGAAGCTCACCCGGCTTCCGCGTCTTTTTTTTGTACGCGGCGCGCTTTGGGATCAGGCTTTCGGCCCTTTTCTGCCGCCGCCGATCTCAGCGCCTTTGGGCGGCGGCGCGAGCGGCCAGCGGGCGCGCGGCGGAAGGGCCAGCGCGACGTCTCTTTCCGGCGCCAACCCGCGCGCCAAAGCCTCTGCACCAGCCCAAGCGATCATGGCGCCGTTGTCGGTGCAGTACTTTGCCGGCGGCGCGATAAGCGCCCATTCGTGGGTTTTGCAAATCTCGTTGAGCGCCGCCTTAACGGCGCAATTGGCCGCGACGCCACCCGCGACCACGAGCCGCCGCGCATTGCTTGGGGGGGCAATCATCGCCATCGCTTGCTCTGTGCGTTGCGCCAGATGGCGCGCGGCGGCGAACTGCATAGACGCCGCTAAATCGGCGACGTCTTGCCCATCCAACGGCGCTGTGCGTTCCGCCGCTTCCCGCAATGCTGTTTTGAGGCCCGAGAACGAAAAATCGCAGCCTGGCCGTCGCAATAAGGGTTTGGGGAAGTCATACCGTTTGTGACTGCCGCCGGTCGCCGCTGACTCCACTCTGGGTCCGCCAGGCTGACCCAGCCCCAAAAGCTTCGCCGTTTTGTCGAAGGCTTCGCCCGCTGCATCGTCAATGGTGGTCCCAAGACGTTGGTAGCGCCCGAAGTCCTCCACCCAAATCAGCTGGGTATGGCCGCCAGAAATCAGCAACAGCAAATACGGGAACGGAGCGTCCTCGGTCATCCGCGCAGAGACTGCGTGCCCCTCCAAATGATTGATGGGTATCAGGGGCTTATCGTGTGATAAACACATTGCCTTGGCCGTGGTCAGCCCAACCATGACCCCGCCCACGAGACCCGGACCGGCGGTCGCCGCGATAGCGTCAAGCTGGCCATACTCCATTTGCGCGCGGGCCATCGCTTTCAAAATGGTGCTGTCCAAACGCTCCGCATGGGAGCGCGCGGCGATCTCCGGTACGACCCCGCCAAAGGCAGCATGGTCGTCATGCTGGGTCCAGATTTCATTCGAAAGAATGGCGCACGCGCCCTCAGGCGACCGACGAATAACGGCCGCCGCGGTGTCGTCGCAGCTGGTCTCCAGACCAAGGACGATCAGCGCTCGGTTTTCTCGCGCGCGGCCTTCGAAGTCCTGGATTGGCTTGGTTGCGCTCGTCATTCGCTCTATCTGTGGTGCAGCGAGGACCGCTTAAAGCACAAATGGACCGCTCGCGAACACAGATTTTACGCCAAAACACTGTTTCATGACCGCCGTTCTTATCACCCGCCCGGAACCGGACGCCGCTCACTTCGCACAGCTTTGCCGCGACGCGGGTCTTGAGCCCATTATGAGCCCACTGATGGAACCCGTGATTGGCGCAGCGCCTGTTGATCTGACAGACGTCGCGGCGCTTGCCTTCACCTCCGCCAACGGCGTTCGCGCATTCGCTGCAAATTCGGGGCGTCGCGACTTACCCGTATTCGCGGTTGGATCAGCCACCGCAGCCGCCGCCAAATCGGTTGGTTTCCGGCAAGTCTCAGCGGCCGACGGCGATGTCGACTCTCTCGCGCGATTGATATCCCGCCGGCCGTCGACGGGGGTGACGTTGCACATCGCGGGGACGCGCCGAAGCGGCGACTTGATTGCGCTCCTCGAAAAAGAAAAGCACCCCGCGCGCCGCGCTGTATTATACGAAATGAACGAAGCAGACGCCTTGCCAGCGCCTGCCGTCAAAGCGCTAACGACCCCATCGCAGGTGCTTTGGGTGACCCTCTTTTCGCCGCGCACGACGGCTTTGTTCATGCGCCTTATAGAAAACGCTGGGCTCGAGAACAGCCTCGGTCGCGCGAACGCCGCGTGTTTGAGCGACGCGGTCGCCGAGCTATTGCCCAGCGAAAAATGGGCGCGCGTTTTTGTGGCGCCGGAGCGAGAGGCAAATTCAATGATCGAGCTGATTACCGCACACCTTGAGGGCGGCCCAAGGCCCGCGTAACAAGGGGGCGGGAAATAGCGATTATCACGGGCGCCGCACATGGCTGAAAAGAATGGTTCTGAGCGGGAAGCGAATGGCGATGCGCCGCCGGATGTGGAAGCTGAAGTGGTGCAACACCCGGATGCGCCGCCTGCCTTTCCAAACGAAACGAATAGCGATCTGAACGCAGACAGCGCGGCAGATATCGATCCTGACCCCGAGGCCGCGATTGATGGTGATGAGTCTGTTGAGGCTCGTGAGGACGCCGCGCCGCCCCCAAAACGCAAGGGCGTCAAACTGACTGTGTTCGCGGTGCTGATTGTGGCGCTTCTCGTCGCTGGCGCTCTTGCCTGGCAATATGGGCCCTTTCGCGGCGACAACATCGCGGTCGGCGACAATGTCTTGGAGTTGCCCGCGGTACTTGGCGCGTCCTCGGGAGACAACGCCACTTTATCGGAACCCCCGCTTTCAGAAAATCCGAATGCTGAGGAAGTTGTAGAGATTGATCCGTTTTCCACGATCGAAAGCGGCAACCCGGAAACTATCGATGGAGAAGATGGTGGCGGCGCTAGCGCACTCGATCAGCGCGCGCTGCCCAATGAAATACCGTCTGAAGCCGTCAGCGGCGCTGAAGCACGCGATATCGGCAACTCTTCGGATGCGCTCGCAGACGCGAAAGAGAGTTTTTTGCGCGAAACGGAGAGCCTTCGACTTGCGCTCGCTGATGAGCGCGCGCGCACCGACAAATTGAGCCAGGAGATCGATGCGCTGAAAAGAGCAATGAACGAGCAGTCTGCCGCGCGCTCCAGCGTGTCGCCCGCTGACGTTGATGCGTTGCGGGATCGAATCTCGAAGCTTGAGAATAACGCGCCCACAGCGCGCGAGGCGGCCTCCGCGCTCGCTTTTGCGACGCTCAGGGAAGCGGCGGCTGGTAGTGAGCCCTTCGTTGCGGCGTGGCGCGACGTTGCGCGCTTGGCGTCCGGCGCGCCAGCGGTTGGCGTCTTGGCGCCGCTCGCTGAAAGCGGCGCGCCAACGCTGGCGATGCTTCTGGAGAGTTTCGACGCGGCTAGCCGAACGGGACTTGCGGTGGCGGGCGAAGAACTAGCGACGAGCGCTGGTGAAAAACTTATCGCGCGCGCGCAAAGTTTGGTGAGCGTGCGCCCGACAGACGCGCAAGAGGGTAATGCGCCAAGAGCGATCGTCTCGCGTGCTGAAAATCACTTGGGCGATGGCGATATCAATGCCGCGCTGGAAGAGCTGAAGAGTCTGCCCCCAGGCGCGCAACAGGCGATGGCCGATTGGGCGGCGGATGCGCGCGATAGGGCCGACATCAGCGAGGCGATTGCGGACTTAGCGCCGCTGTTTACAGTTGAAGAAACGCAATAGGCGAAAATAATGACCCGCATACTGATCTTTCTCATTTGGATCGTTTTTTTTGCCGGCACGATTACCTATTTCGCTAGCCTTGAAGATCGCATTACCGGCGAAGCCTTTGGCTATAAGATTGACGGCCCGTCAGGTTTAATTTTAGGCGGGCTGTTTGCGGCCTTCTTGGTGGCAATTTATCTCACCCATAAAATCAAAGACATCATCGCGATCCCGAGCAAAATTCGCGTCAAAGACGCAGAGACGAAACGTGAGCGCGGAATCGCGGCGTTGACCCGCGGGCTCGAGGCAGTGGCGGTGGGCGATGCATCCGCGGCGGAGCATCACGCCAAGCTGGCGCGGCGGCATCTCGATGATTTGGCTCTAACGCGCTTACTCACCGCGCAAGCGGCGCAATTGAGCGGCGACAAGCTTGCGACCGCAGCGAACTTTTCAGCGATGCTTGACTCTCCGGAGACGGAGTTTTTGGGCCTCAAAGGATTGTATCTTCAAGCGCTCAGCGACAACGATCTCAACGAGGCGCGTCAATGTGCTGAGCGGGCGTTTCGATTGCGGCCGAACGCCCGATGGGCGTTTGATGCAATCATGGATCTAAGCCTTGATCGCGGCGATTGGGCGGAAGCGCGCCGCGCGATTGACGCGGCGCGACGCAACGCGCTCGTTAGCGACGAGACGGCTGACCGTGGCGCTGCGGCGCTTTTGA
Source organism: Pseudomonadota bacterium (assembly GCA_039183665.1). Taxonomy (GTDB): domain Bacteria; phylum Pseudomonadota; class Alphaproteobacteria; order Caulobacterales; family Parvularculaceae; genus Hyphococcus. The sequence goes on from JBCDBM010000134.1 coordinate 5,348, forward strand.
CGGCTGACGCTTATGCGGCGCTGCTCGGTGATGATGAGTCGACAGCGCTTAATGAGGCCGAGGCGGCGTTGAAGCTCGCGCCGGCGTTTGCGCCGGCGGCGGTGCTGGCGGCGAAGCTTTGCAGAAGCGCTGGAAAAACTGGCAAAGGTGCGCGGTTTATCGAGGCGGCGTTTACGAAAGATCCGCACCCGGCGCTTATCGGCGCTTTTGATGCGCTTTATGACAGCGAAACGCCAGAGCGTCGCGCCGCCCGGTTGGTGAAACTGGCCGAGAAAAACGCGGATTCGCGCGAGGCAATGTTGCTGAAGGCGCACGCTGCGATTTTGCGTGAAGATTGGGACGAGGCTGGCGAAACCCTTGAGCCGTTTTTGCGCGATGCGCCAACCGTGGCGGCGTTTTCGCTCATGGCTCAAGCTGTCGCGGGTAAGAACGGTGTTGAAGCCGGGCGCCCATGGCTAGAGCGCGCCGCCAATGCGCCTCGCGACCCGCGTCCCGGCGCAGACGGCCAATTCAATTTAACGCGGGACGGATGGGCGCGGTTAGTGCGCGAGTATATGGACGCCGGGCGCCTCGCTCCGCCGCCGCTAGAGGACATCGCAGACGGTTTGTCTTCGGATGAAATTCGCCTGTTGAGTGCGCCGCCGCCAGCCGCAGCCTCAACAGAGACAGCACCGGACGTCGCGGACGATGAAAACGCTGGAACCCTTGCGGCGGATACGCCGGAAGCCGGGGCCAGCGAAGCCGACAGTGACGCTGTTGAAAGCACTGCGGCTGTCGCGGTTGTCGATAAAGCTGCGCAAAAAGAAGGCGATGGCGCCAACTCTGAGGAGACGGCTGTTGATACTGCCGTCGCGTCCGACGCCAAAAGAGAGGATGAAAGTGCGTCAGAGACTGAAGAGGCGGCGTTGGCCGACACCGGTTCAGAGGAGCCTGAAGAGACCGCTGCGCCTGGAAGTCTCGATGCGGAAACCGTAAGACGCGTCAAAGACGTTGAGCGCGCGGCTGCTGCGGCGGGCAAAGTCTCTTAAGTCTATTTTCGAGCCTCGCCTCAGCTTAACTCGTTGGCGCTGTTACTCGGCCGCTTTGCGCATGTCTGGGTCAATTTCGTCGTCTGACTGCGGCGGGTCTTTTGCATCTAGATTTTTTTCGGATGGGTCGGGCGCCGCTTCCGCGTTTGCCGTCTCCACATCGTCTAGCATGCCTGCCGGTGGTTCTTGGTGGTCCCGTTGCGATCCGTCTGTGCGGTCGTTCTCGGACGTTTCCTCGCTTGTTTCCGTATCGGTCGCCGTCGCGTTGTCAGCGCTCATGTCTACAGGCGTCTCTATGCTGACATCGCCTGGTTCATCGGTTGCGTTTTCAGGGGCTGACGTCTCACCCTCCCGCATATCGTCTGTATGCGCCTCTGGTTCTCCAGTAGTTGCAGCACCCTCCCCATCAAGGCGCGCGAGGCCGTCAACGGCAAGCTTGCTCACTTTCACATAGTCGATTTTCCCAGTGCCAAGCACCGGAATTTCATCGACGACAACAATTTTCTTTGGCACTGCAATCTCGGGTACGCCGTGAGACTGCGCCCAACTTAACAACAGCCCGCGCGGCGCATTCTGGCGATCAGTAACGAGAATAATTTTCTCGCCCTTGCGCACGTCGGGCATAATCGCCGCGGCGTGAAGATTGTCCGGCCATAATGCTGATGCGCAGTTCTCCACCACCGCTAATGACACCATCTCGCCGCCGATTTTTGCAAACCGTTTAATTCGCCCACGGATGGACATATAGCCATGCTTGTCAAAGGACACGACATCGCCGGTGTCGTGCCAGCCGCCCTCTAACTCTTTGATGACGCCGGGTTCCCCGGCCACCAAATACCCCTTCATAATATTCGGGCCGCGCACAAACAGCCGCTCGGCGCCCTCCAGCCCTTCAACGGGCTCTAGACGTTTTTCTACGCCAGGGAGCAATTGGCCCACTGTGCCGGCGCGAATATCGCCTGGTTGGTTTGCGGCGAGGACAGGCGCTCCTTCGGTGACGCCGTAGCCTTCCAAGACTTCAAAATCGAACCGTTTTTCGGCCGCTTGGCGGGTTTCGTCGCGAACGCGTTCGGCCCCGCACACCGCTAGGCGTAACGACGACATGCCGCCGTCTTCGCTCGCACGCATATATTGGGAAAGGAAGGTGTCCGTGGCGAAGAGCACCGTCGAGCCGGTCTCAAAGATGCGTTTCGCGATGATCTTAGTTTGGAGCGGCGAGGGGTGAAACACCGCGGCATGGCCCGATAGCAATGGCCAGATTGCGCCCGCGGTCAGGCCGTAGCAGTGAAAGGTCGGCAGCGGGTTGAAGAAGATGTCGGTGGGGAGCACCTTAACGTGGTCAGAAATTTGTTCCGTATTCGCAATAATATTTCGGTGGGAAAGCGCGACGCCTTTGGGCGCGCCTTCAGTGCCGGACGTAAATAAAATGACGCCGGTATCGTTGTAATGAGCGTTGGCGGCGAAGAGTTTTGGAAAGATGGGACCGACGACGGCTAATGCCTTGTCTCGGGCGCTCACCATCTCTCTTACGTCCTCGAGATAGATGAACTCCACATGGTCGCTCAGCGTCTCGACCAAAGACTCAAGATTGCCGATTTCGATGAACTTCCGCGCGGTGACGACGCGTTTGACCTGAGAAATTTCACAAGCCGCGATAATATTTTTAGCGCCAGCGGCAAAATTCAGCATCGCGGGGATGCGTCGTCTAGAGAGCAGCGCAAAGAGAGAAAAGACGGAGCCGACGCCGGTGGGCAGCATGATGCCCACGGTTTCGTTTTTCTTTGTCAGCCTTGCCAGTGCGCCGCCCAGCGCAAATGACGCGCGCGTTATCTCTTTATAGGTGTAGGTTTTGCCGTCGCCGTCGGTCGCAGCTTTTGTTTCGCCGCCATATTTGCGCGCGGCGTCCAAAAAGGCTTGAAAAATGCTGCGTCGGGCGCGCTTTTCGATGCGCTTTGTCTGCTCTGACATTTGCCCCAGTATACCCCTCCAACGACGTGACGAAAGGTCGCCGAGGGAAAATCGTAAAGAATTTAGGGCGCTGGGGCAAAAGACGTCGCTGTGCGGATGTCGTTTGCGATCGCGGCGGCGGCCACAGCGGGTTGTTCAGCGTTAGCGATCGGTCTGCCGACAACGAGATAATCCGCGCCAGCGCTCAGCGCCGCCGACGGGGTCATGACGCGTTTTTGGTCATCGGCGGCAGCGTCTTTGGGTCTGATGCCGGGCGTCACGACGCATAACGCCTCGCCAAAGCGGGCTTTGATTGATTGCGCTTCCTGGGCTGAGGCCACAACGCCGTCAAAGCCGGCGTCGGCCGCAAACTCTGCCCGTTTCAGCACAAGATCCGGCAGTGGCGTTTCAATCCCTGATCTTTTCAGGGCGGCGGCGTCTAGGCTTGTGAGAACCGTGATTGCTAACAATTTTAGCCGCGGATCGTCGCCCCGCCCGTCGACAGCGCCTTTTAAGGCATCCGGCTCCGCATGCACGGTGAGGAAATCAGCGCCGAGCTGACACACGCTTTTGACGCCGCGTTCCACCGTGGCGCCGATATCATGAAATTTGAAATCCAGGAAAACTTTTC
>JBCDBM010000135.1:0-8875 GCA_039183665.1 Pseudomonadota bacterium
CAACATTTGAAGCGCCAGGGCCGTCGACGAGAACGCCAGGGACAACCCGGCGAGCGCCGCCGCCGGCGCCGGCATGACGCCAGCCGCAACAAAGGTCACCGCGATCACGATGCCGGTTACCGTCATCTGCGCGGCGCCGAGACCAAAGATCGCCTTGCGCATCGACCATAGTCGGCCAACCGAAAGCTCTAACCCAATGACAAAGAGAAATAGGACCACGCCAAGTTCTGCGACGTGGAAAACGCCTTCCTCCGAGCGCAGAAGATTTAGCCCGGCAGGGCCAATGGCCACGCCCGCGGCGAGATAGCCGATGATCGATCCGAGTTTTAAGCGATGAAAGATGGGGACGGCGATGGCCGCAGCGCCCAAATAGGTCGCCGCTTCGATCAGGAATTCGCTGCCTTGTGTCGCCATACGTTTCTAGATCGCAATCCCCGTCATCTCGTCAAGCCCAAGAGCGATATTTAGGTTCTGAATCGCTTGCGATGCTGCGCCTTTCAGCAAATTGTCGATCGCTGAGACCACGACCGCATGGCGACCATCCTCCCCAACGCCAAATCCGCCGATGATAACGCCCTTGGCGTTCGTTCCATCGGCAAGCTCAGGCGGTGCGTTGCGCAGGGCGATGAGCGGTTCATCGCCATAGCGCGCTTCAAAGATCTCAGCGACCTCGCTCGCGGATAAGGGTTGAGCGAGTGGAATATGCGCCGTGATCGTCAGCCCACGGAACGCAGGGTGGACATGCGGCGTGAACCGCACGGGAACGCCCAGATGTCGGCTCGCCTCGCGTTCATGTTTGTGGCCCGTCAGCGCGTAGGGCATGAGATTATCTTTCAACCGCTCAACATCGTTGCGCGGACCGGGCTTGGTGCCGGCCCCCGAATAGCCCGAAACGCCAAAGGCTGAGGGCGCCCCGTCGAGCCTGTCGATAAGCGGGGCGATCGCCAGCTGCATGGCGGTGGCGTAGCAGCCGGGATTGGCGATGCGTTTGGCATCCACGACAGCGGCGCGATTGAGCTCGGGAAGCCCATAGGCCCATTTGTCGTCGAAGCGATAATCAGCGGATAAATCGATAATCACCCGATGGGGCGCGGTGGCGATGATCGCCTCTGCGTGCTCGCGCGCGGCGCCGTCGGGCGTCGCCAAGATCACCACGTCGGCTTTGCGCTTGGCGACGTCCTCAACCGAGAGCGCCTCAAAGATGCACTCGTCTTGGTCCTCAGGCGCGATTTCCGCCACCGGGCGGCCGGCGAACTCCCGGCTCACCGCATAGGCAAGCATCAGATCGGGGTGACGCGCGATGAGCCGGATAAGCTCGCGGCCTGTATGACCGCGTGCGCCCACAAGCCCGACGAGAAACGGAACAGCCATGGTTCGTCAGTCCCCTTTAAAGGCCGGGGGCAAGGCGGCGATGCGCTCGACCACTTTCGCGATCCGCGCAAAGTCCTCTTCCCCCTTCCAGAACACCGTCCACGGACCGGTGCGCACCGAGCCGCAGGCGACGTCGTGATAAAAACTATTGAAGCCGTTATTCGTGCGTGAACGCCAGAAGAAGTTGGGGTGATCCCGGGTAAAGGATCGCCACACCGTGCGCGACAGCCCCTCGCCGCGCGCTTCTTCCAACACCGCGAATTTGTCTAAGTAGGTAAAGTCGTCGATCTCAGACAACAACGCGCCGGCGCGATAGCTCTTCGACACATAAGCGGCCTTGAGATGAAGCCCATCCCACCATTCGGGAACGAGCATCCGCCCGAATGCGTTCTCAACCAGCCACTCGGTTTGCCCGCGGTCAAGTTGGTCCTTGCTGGCAAAGGTCTCAATGGTCTCACCGGTGCGCACCAATGTGCCCGAGCCGCCATGGGTGAAGAGCTCTTTAAAAAGCCCTTCGGGCGTGGTGATGGAAACGGATGAGGCCGGCGGCGCGCCTTCCAAGAGACGCGCGATTTCCTGCAGCTTCAATCGCATGCCGCCATTGACCCAATCGGCGCTCATCAGCCGGTCATAGTCAGACGCCAAGTTGATGGAATGCATCGGCGCGCCATGCTTATCCAACAGCCCGCCGACGCCAGACAAAAAGACGATCTTCATGGGCTTCAGCGCCGAAACCAATGCGCGGGTCGCAGAATCTCCATTGATATTCAAAATCTGCCCGCCGGGCGCAAAGCCAAGGCAGGTGAGAATTGGGACCGCGCCGGAATTCACCACCGACTGGATGAGGCCGAGGCGCACATTGGCAGGCTCGCCCACCAGGCCATATTTGTCCTTATCCAGATAATCAGCCTCAATGACCCCGTTGATGAGCCCTTCGGCCTCAACCCCTTGGGCGCGCACCGCCTCGACGAGCTTGATATTGGCGCCGATGAACACATCGCGGGCCACATCAATCGCGTCCTCGCGGGTGACGCGCAGCCCATCGATTTTCGGGGTTTCGACGCCGCGCTCTTCTAATGCGCGATCCAGCTGCGGGCCGCCGCCATGGAGCACAATCGGCGTCAGGCCGACAGTGTGCAAAAAGGCGAGCGCGCCGGCGGTTTCCTCCAGGCGCTCTTCCAGGATGGCGCCGCCTACTTTGATCACCGCAAAGCGCGTCTGGTCGGCCTCAGCGAAGCGCTGAAGATAGGAGCGGATCTCCTTGGCGTCGCTCATATTAGAGAGCAACTGGACAATGGTCTGGCGGGTGGAGCTGGCGGTGGTCATCTTTACTGGGGTCGTGTTTCTCGAGCTTCAGAGCCGACGGGTCATACAGTAGCTAAGGCCATCATTCAAATGGGGCCGGAAAGGGTTTAGGCCGCCCAGTCGGGCCACTTGAGGCGTTAGTTGGGGTGTTCGTTAACGCCCGCGACGCAAGCCACCCGATCGTCGTCCTCGCGGAAAGGCTCAACGCGCGTGATCAGCCCATCCTCGAGACACAAGACCATGCGAGTTCGGTCGAACCAATAAAATGCGCGCTTGTCCTCGCCGGGGAGCCGTTCAACCCAAAAGCCTCCGCCAATCGCGTCAGCGTCTGACAAGGTTCTGCCGCAGACCCGGTCGCACACCATCCGCGCGAAAACGTCATCCGCCTCACGAACCAACTCGAAGACGCGCTCAAGTTTGGCTTCCACCTCTCGTGTCTTGGACATTGTCGAAAACGACATGACGACGACGATCAACGATAAAATCGGCGCCAGGATGATTGCCGCCAAATAAAGAAGCGCCGGGATTTGACTGAGACCTTTCTTTAAATTCTCGACCATCGGCAGCTAACCATTCAGTAAACAGTCTTTGAGAGCGTCTCGAGGAGATCATCCGTCCGCCGCTCAATGTCGCTCAAGATCGCGTCATTGTCTTCGGCGTGGCAGGCGTCTTTCATCAGTTCGGCGATAGCGACGAATTGGCCGGTGTTGGATTCAGGACGTGGCGTCCAGATTGTTCCAGCAATTGGATAGTATCGATAATACATCGAAAAATCGTATGTCGTTCCGTCCAGACCGATATTGATCATTGCGATCCGTGCGTCCTCAGGCGACCCACGAAAATCTGGGTAGCGGGTTCTGAACAACATTTCGGACCAAAGCTGGTAGACCTTTGCTCCGAAGCCGTCGGGAATACTGCGATCGCAAAGATCAATGACGACATCGGCCGGATTAGTGGGAAGCTCACTTTCTAACGATTGAATTATTCCGGTGTGATCTTTCCCGTCGGGGTCGAATCTTTGATCTGGTTGACTACTCCGGTATTCATCCAAGATCGTATATTTGTAGTATTGCGCTTCAGGTTCTAGATGCAGCAAGCCGTATTGCCCATCGACCAGAGAAAGCCCAATCGCATACTCCGGCTCAAAGGAAGGGCGCACGATAACCCGCGCTACGACCGTATTCTCGAACGCGTCGGACAATGAAAGTGCAACCAGCTTTCGATAGGCTTCGTATTGATCGAACCAATTGCTGCCGGCGAAGAACCCAGGATCCGTATAAATCGAATCCATCGGCAGTAAGTGCTCATCATATCGCTCTCGCGCTTGGGCGGGCAGCGACATCAAAATCACAATGAGCAAAATGCGGAACATGCCTACCCCGCCAACGCTTTCATGATGCCCTTTTGGACATGGAGCCGGTTCTCAGCTTCTTCATAGGCGATGCAGTTGGGGCCGTCGAAAACTTCATCCGTGATCTTCACATTGCGCCGCATGGGCAGGCAGTGCGAGACGAGCGCGTTATTCGTCAGGTCCATTTTTTGTTTGTCGACAATGAAATGCTTGTGCGCGTCGCGGATGGGTTTTTCCGGCTCCCAATTGCCAAAGTAAGGCAGCGCGCCCCAGCTCTTGGCGTAAACCACATCGGCGTCTTTATAGGCGCTCTCAATGTCATGGCTGACCGTCACCTCAACGCCATTGGCCGCCGCGTCTTTTTTGGTTTGGTCCATATAGCGCTCATCCAGAAGATACTCTTCGGTCGGACAAAGCAGCGTCGGGCGCATGCCGAATTTCGCCGCGATCATCAGCGCGGAATTGGCGACCGCCGTGTTCAACGGCTTGGGGTGATAGGTCCAGGTGAGGACGAACTTCTTGCCGTCGAGCGCGCCGCGGCCGTCTTTCTCAAAGCGCTCCTGCAACGCCATGATATGCGCCATTTCTTGGCAAGGATGCGTGATCGTTTCCATATTGATCACGGGCACGGTCGCGTGTTTGGCGAAGGCGTTAAGAATTTTGTCTTTCCGGTCCTCAGTCCAATCAACGAACTTAGGAAAAGCGCGAATGCCGATCATATCGCAATAGCGCGACAACACGGCCGCGGCTTCTTGCACATGTTCTTCCGCCTCGCCGTCCATGACGGCGCCGTCTTCAAACTCCAGCGGCCACATGCCGCCCGACGGCGAGAGCACCACCGCATGGCCGCCGAGCTCTTTTGCGCCCACATCGAAGGAAGTACGGGTCCGGAGCGAATTATTTAAGAACAGCAACGCAATCGTTTTGCCAGTCAAAGCGCTTCCGAAGCGCGCGCTCTTCATGGTGCATGCGTCGTCGAGAATCGCCTGTAATTCGGCTCGGGACCAATGTGAAGTATTAAGAAAGTGTTTCATTGCCGCTGTTTAACGGGCAAGATCGGGAAATCCAAGCGGTCACCCTTGTGAAAACGACCGCCTTGGGTCAAATGATTCGGTCGTGACAGAACGCGGCGAAGCAGAATAGTTTAGAAAGAGTAAAGGGCTGTGGCGGCGGCGCTGGCGTGCTGGCGATCGTATTTCGTAGCGGCGGACCACTCTTATTCGCGACGGGCGCGAAAGGTCGCAGGGTAACGGTCGCAGGCAAAGGCGCATGGGACAGGACGAGAAAAACCGACGCGATGCGCGGCTGTCCGCCAATATCGACGCCTTATCGCCGCGTCGATTGGCGTTCCTGACCGGCGCGTTCATCGCCGTTCTGGCGGTCTTGATCGTCTTCGAGCTGAATGAAAAAGCGCAATCGCGGCAGATCGAAACGGAACTGCGGGTCTCCAAAGCCGTCACCGATGGCGCGGCCTCCATCAATATCGCGGTGATGACGGGCGCGCCGGCGCGCCGCGCCATGAGCGAGGTGTGGCCGGGCGGCCAATCGGCGCTGTTCCATGTAACCGAGACGGGCGACATCTTGACCGCGGCCGGGCGCACAGACCTCATCCAAATCCCCGCCCCTGCCTTAGCGACCTTAGATCTCTCCCGCGCCGGCCAGCAACAGATTGACCTGGCGAGCGGCGCAATCTTTGCTGCATGGCGACCGCTTGATAATGGCGAGGTTCTGTTGGGCGCCGCCCCCGCCGCCGACATGTATGACCGGTCCCCCGCCTGGGTCGTCCACGCGGTGATCTTGGCGGCGATGACCGTCGTCATCGTCTCGTTGATGGCCGCCTTCGTGCGCCAAAGCCGCGCGGCCCAGGCCGCCGCCCATGCCCTCGGGACGCTTGCCGATTTGAACGAGGCCCTTGCCTCAGGGCATGCGTCGGCTTGGCGTTATGACCACAAGGAACGGACGGTTCATTTCTCGCGTGCGCTATTAGAGCCGCTCGGGCTCGGCGCGCGCGATCGCCGCTTCACCTTGCGCGAGATTTCTGCGCTGGTGCACCCGGAAGATCTGCGCGCCGCGCTCGCGACCATGTGCGGCGAACCTTCGGGCACAACGGAAGCGAATGTGCGTTTCCGCAACCCGGAAGGCGACTGGACCGCGGTTTTTATGCGCACGGAACGCGGCGCAGCGCGGTTTGATCGCGCAGGGGTCGCGCTCATTTCCGCCACCGCGAGCGACTCGGACGCCGCCGGACCTGGAGCCGCTATTGCACAGACCCGGTTGCGCGACGCCATTGAGAGCATCCCGGAAGCGTTTGTCCTATGGGACGCGTCGGGGCGCTTAGCGCTTTGGAACAAGCGTTTCGCGTCAGTCTTCCGTATACCGCAAAAAATGCTCAAACCTGGTCTTACCCAGGAAGAGGTTGCGACTTGCGCCGGTGTTGCAGGCAATGTCCTGCGCGAGCATTTCACACCGCTGCCGGGCGAAGAAGAAGAGAGCATAGAAGTCGCCCTGCCGGGCGCGCGCTGGGCCCATGTTTCGCGTCGACGCACGGCCGAGGGCGGCTATGTTTGCGTGGCGGCGAATGTCACGGATCTCAAACGCCGCGCGCGCGCGCAAATGAAAAAAGAGCGCGAACTGGAACGCACGGTCGAAGATCTGGAAACCTCAAGACGCGAGCTTTCCGAGACCATGCAGAAATATCAGTATGAGAAATATCGCGCAGAAGAAGCCAGTCGCTCAAAAAGCGAGTTTCTCGCCAATATGAGCCACGAGCTGCGCACGCCCTTAAACGCCATCAACGGTTTCTCTGAAGTGATGCAGTCGGAACTCTATGGGCCGTTGGGCGATGAAAAATACAAAGAGTATGTGAATGATATCCTCGCCAGCGGACGCCACTTGCTGGAGCTGATCGATGACATTCTCGACATGTCAAAAATCGAAGCGGGGCATCTCACGCTTAAGCCGAAGCGCCTTGAGATTGAACGCACCTTGAACGAAGCGGTGCGTCTGGTCGCCAAACGCGCCAACGACTCCAACGTTAAGCTGACAGTTTCGGTCACCCACGCGCCCGCGGTTTGGGCGGATGCGCGAGCGGTAAAACAGGTAACCCTCAACTTGTTGTCGAACGCAATTAAATTTACGCCCGATGGCGGCGAGGTGACGCTTACGGCAGAAGCGGATCTGGATGGCGTAACAATTATTGTCGCCGACAGCGGCGCGGGGATCGACCGCGCGCAATTGAAAAAACTCGGTGCGCCCTTTGCGCTCACCGAAGATCATTTCTCAAAAAGTCGCAATGGCACCGGGCTTGGCCTCGCCCTATCGCGCTCCCTCATGGACATTCAAGGCGGCATTCTGGCGATCGCCAGTCAACCTGGAAAAGGCACAGTCGCCTGCGCAACATTCCCGCGCCGAAAGGACGCGAAGGTTCGCTTGCCAGGGTTTATCCGCAAAGAAGCGCACATCTTAACGACGGGCGGCGACAAACCGCCATCGACGTTCGTCGCAACGCAGGCGGCGGAATAGACGCGCGCCCTCCTAAAACCGTCGCGACGTCTGGCCGCTGCCGCGCAGCGCATGATGATCCGACGTGATGACGATCGCTATTCTTGTTTATCGCTGTTGTTTTTGTCCGCGCCGTCTTCGTAAGATTTTTCGCCATGGTTTTTGCCGTCGGGCGGACCGTGGCGGGGTCCGGCCATCAACGGCCCGCCCTTTGGCATGCCATGACGGCCGCGTCCGCGATGTTCCCGGGCCATTTCGAACAAAAGCATGCGCTGATCGGGCGTCAATGTCTCTAAGGCATTGAGGAACACGTCATGAAACACCGCGCGTTGCGACTGTTCTGCAGCGTCCAATTCGTCGAGTAGCGCCTCTAACGCCGCCCGATCCCATTCTTCCGTCGTCAACTGCTCGGCGACCGCATTGCGTATTCGCCAAAGATCTTTTTGGCCTTTACGCATATCTTTTAAGTGGGCTTTCAATTCGCCTCGAAACGCGCGCCGCGTATCCTCGGGAAGCGCGCTGGCCAACCGGATCAACTGAAACGGGTTGTCTGGCCCGCCGAAATGCCTTTCTGACGCCGCGACCTCTCGCTTCGAATGATCGCTGAATACGGTCCCGCCTAAAAACCGACCGGAGAACAAACCGACGGCAAAGACGTTCAGCAAGATTGAGAGGGCGAAGATAATGGTTAGCGTGCGGCTCACGGGGTCGATCCTATTTCATCGAGAAATTCTGTCGTATACGTATTATCATAAGCGTATGCATATACTTCGTACTCAGGCGCGATCGTATCGGTCTGGTCCGCCGTAAAAACCCCAATCGCAAGACCAAGCGCGGCGGCGCCGCCAAGCGCGCCCGCTGGCGCCAAAGGCGGAAAGCGGCGCGCGCCATCAACGATCGCTTTCAATCTATCTGTCAAAGATCGCGGGCGATCAAAATCTTCCATGATCCGCGCTTTTAACGCGTCGGGCGCTGGGCTTGGCGACGCCTCTCGCAACAGCGCATCAAGCGCAGCAATCTCGTCGCGCATTAAATCGCGCTCTGGTTCAGTTGGCTTGGGCATTTTGTCCATCACTCATTTTCCCCGTTAGGCTAGCGCGAAGCGGCGTTAAGCGCGCTTTTAGCGTTCTGCGTCCCCGCGCCAACAACGACTCAAAGGCGTCAATACTCACGCCCATAATCCCCGACGCTTCCGCCTGCGAAAGCTCTTGATAGTGACATAACACGATCGCCAATCGTTGACGGTTCGGAAGCTTTGCGATCGCCTCATCAATCAGCGCCCGGCGCTCCGCCGCCAGCAGGACGTCATCGGGCCGGTCAGCGGGATCTTCGGGCTCCGGCGCTTCG
>JBCDBM010000136.1:0-8812 GCA_039183665.1 Pseudomonadota bacterium
AGACCCGAAGGCGAAGTCTCACCAAGATGGGATTTACAATTAGATAGCCAAATAAAATGCTGATATAAGCCGTTCATAATCATGCGTATCTACTATATCAGTAACAATACCCCATTAGTCTGGCGTTTTATTTTTACACCAAATCAATCCGGTATTGTTACTGATATAGTAGATACGCATGATTATGAACGGCTTATATCAGCATTTTATTTGGCTATCTAATTGTAAATCCCATCTTGGTGAGACTTCGCCTTCGGGTCTGTGTCTTTCAGCTTGTCGCCGTCATAGACCCGCATTTTCGAGTAGAGATTGGAGTTCTCATGCTCGCGCAAACGGGTGAGTACGGAGAAGCGCGCCAAGAGGTCGAGGGTTTCGGGGGCGCATGGCGCTGAGGAGAGCTCGGAGCTGTCGAGCAGCTTCTCATAAATCTTGCGTTCTTCGGTTGCGCGCAAGCAATAGGGCACCTTGATGACGTTAATCCGGTCGAGGAACGCTTCATTGTTTTTATTGTTCCGGAATTGCTGCCACTCGCTCTCATTGGAGTGCGCCAAAATAATGCCTTGGAAGGGGATGGGGCCAAGCGCTTCGGTGCCCACATAATTGCCTTCCTGGGTGGCGGTCAGGAGCGGGTGCAGCACTTTGATCGGCGCTTTGAACATCTCCACGAATTCCAGGAGCCCCTGGTTCGCCCGACATAAGCCGCCAGAGTAAGAATAGGCGTCCGTGTCGTCCTGGCTGAAATGCTCCAGCTTGCGGATATCCACCGTGCCAACCAGCGCCGAGATATCCTGATTGTTTTCGTCGCCTGGCTCTGTTTTGGATACGGCGATTTGACGGAGCTTCGACGGGTACACCCGCACCACTTCGAATTTCGAAATATCCCCGCCAAACTCGTCAAGGCGTTTCACCGCCCATGGGCTCATGGCGCCGGTCAGCCGTCGACGTTCAATGTTATATTTGTCGTTTAGAAGGTCTTTGAGCTTTGGCGACTGAAAAAGGCCCAGCGGGCTTTCAAAAACCGGGGAAATTTCCTCGCCCGCTTTTAGGATGTAAACCGGATAGGTCTCCATCAAATCCTTCAAGCGTTCAGCAAGGGACGACTTGCCCCCGCCCACAGGGCCAAGCAAGTACAAAATCTGTCGTTGCTCTTCGAGACCTTGGCCCGCGTGTCGGAAGAAAGAGACGATCCGCTCGATCGTGTCTTCCATTCCGTAAAACCCCTCGAAGGATTTATATTGTCGGATGGTGCGGTTGAAGAAAATTCGCGCCAGGCGCGCATCTTTGGACGTATCGATCAGTTCCGGTTCGCCGATGGCTTCGATCATTCGTTCGGCGGGGGACGCATAGAGCATTGGATCGTCGCGCGCTGCGAGCAGATAATCGCGCAATGACATGGAATCTTGTTTTACGCGCTCATAGCCTTCCGAAAAGACGTCAAAAACATCCAACTCTTGATCTGACATGCTCGTTCAACTCACTCTATGTTACGCCGCACTTTCCCGACTTGTAGCGGCGGGTTATCGGTTCTTGCGCATCCCCTCACTTGAAGGGCCCGTGACGCCGCCATCTCCCGATCGTTCCCTCACGCCAAAATCTGTCGCTACTGTTTTTATGTGGGTCCGGTCGCTTGCGACACAAGACCGATTTCGCGCACGCGCTGTAGCGACTTCGTGAACGCGGCGAGGTCGGCGTCGAAATATACTGCGCAACTTTTCGTGATCGCCAACACCGCCTCGAAAGCGAGGGGAAAAAGCGGCGCGCACATGCGCTGCACAGACTCTCGTTGCATCAGACAAAGTAAACGCTTTGCCCCTAACAATTTATTTCGACAACGCCCGATTTATAAAAAACCGCGTTGATAATGAGTGTATCAGCAATACGCATCTTGCGCGACGGCGCAATTTGTCCGGGCCCGGTTTATTTTGAGTCTTGACGACTAAGCGTCTGACAATGCAACGCATTTTTGTCGCGCTGCGTAACAGGAATTTTTCCCGATCACGACATTCGCAAGTTTATGCCAAGAATATAGCATCATTGGTGATTCGATTTGGCGGAAAAAACGCGTTTGGCGGTTACGACGCGCGACTGCTAACGGCGCAGCGCATCCATCATGATTAGCACTATCGACCAATTGCGCAGACTATTCCGCTAGTGTTTGTCTGTCGCCTCTGCCGCCCGCGCCATCGTCGCCGTAAGACGTTCGCCGGGCGCTCGAAGCGAGCCTTCAGCGCACACATCGTGCGCGCCCTTAGGCGTCGCGCGCCAACGCATCATCGATTAACTGCGCCGTCGCCGCCGCGCCAAAGATGCTCGTGAACGCCCCCATGCGCGGGCCTTGAGATTGGCCAAAGACAACCTCGTAAAGGCCTTTGAACCAGTCACGAATATTGTCGTAGTTTTGGGACTTGCCCGCATCGAATACAGCGGTTTGATACGCGTCGTCGCCGGCTTCTTCGCCGATCTCTTTTAGGCGCGCGCTCAAAACTTCAAGCGCGGCCCGTTCAGGCTCACTGGGCGTGCGAAAAGCCAGCGTCGGCTTGATGAACCGCTCGAAATAGCGCCCGCCATATTCAACCAGCGTTTCAGCGGCCGCCAATGCCGCGTCGTCCGCGTCGGCCCGGTACTTTTTGATGAACCCGAGCATCACATCTTTGTCAGCGGAGCCGGCCGCGCTCACAAGATTGAGAATAAGCGCGAAGCTGACCGGCGAGGTGGTCTGGGGCGGCGCGCCTTCGTGAATATGCCATACGGGATTATCAATTGCCGCCTTGCCGTCCTGATCACGAAATTTCTGCAACTGTGTGAGATAATCGTCGACGGCTTTCGGGATGACGTCAAAGTAAAGCTTCTTCGCTTTTTTCGGCGCTTGGAAAACGTAATAGGCGAGGCTTTCGGGCGAGGCGTAAGTCAGCCATTCATCGATCGAAATCCCATTGCCTTTCGACTTTGAGATTTTCTTGCCCGCCTCATCCAAGAAAAGTTGATAATTAAATCCTTCGGGCGGCGCGGCGCCAAGCGCACGCACGATGCGCGAGGAGAGTTTCACGGACTCGGTGAGATCCTCGCCCGCCATTTCATAATCAACCCCAAGCGCGAACCATCGTCCTGCCCAGTCTGCTTTCCATTGGAGTTTGACTGCGCCGCCGGTGATGGGTGTTTTTACTTTTTCGCCATTCTCATCTTCAAACACGACTTCGCCGGTTTTCTCGTCTCGCTCCAGCATGGGCACGTATAAGACCCGGCCAGTCGTCGGTGAGATGGGTAAGAATGGCGAGTAGGTTTGTCGACGGTCCTCGCCGATTGTCGGCAAGATGATGTTCATCACATCATCATATTTCTCGAGCATCCGCATGAGCATGGCGTCGAAGCGGCCCGACTCGTATTCTTCTTTGGCGGAGCGGAATTCATAATCAAAGCCGAATTGATCAAGAAACGCGCGCAAGCGCGCATTATTATGCGCGGCGAAACTGTCGTACTCGCCGAAGGGGTCCGGCACGCGCGTCAACGGCTCTTGCAGGTGCTTTTCTAGAAGCTCTTTGTTCGGAACATTATCTGGAACTTTTCGCAACCCGTCCATATCGTCCGAAAAGGCGATGAGGCGCGTGTTGCGTCCCGTCAAAAGCTCAAAAGCGCGGCGAACCATGGTGGTGCGCGCAACCTCTTGGAAGGTGCCGATATGCGGCAGGCCTGACGGTCCATAGCCAGTTTCAAATACAATCGGGTCCGGTTTGCCCAACCGATCCAATCGCTTGACGAGCCGCCGCGCCTCATCAAACGGCCACGATTTGGCTTTTAAGGCGTCGTCTGCGCTCGGCGGGGCAAGGCTCGTTTGGGCGGCGGTCATGGGGCGTCTCGGGTTTGCGGATGAAGTGAGATCGTCAGTCATTAAGAAACCGCGGGTTTAGGACCGCCGGCCGGTGGCGGTCAATCGCGGGGCGGTATTTTGCCCAGTTCCTCCATCCGAGTCCCAGCCAGGTTGCCCGTCTCGTCAGGGCTCGCTAGCTTGCCGCCGAACGAGACGACTTGAACCTTATAAGGAGCCCCCATGGCCGAAAGCCTCGCTAGTCTCACGCCGCAAGAGGCGGTGATCTATCTTATGGTCATGACCTCGGCCTCGGACGGCAAAATGAACCCACAAGAATTGCTGACTATTGGCCGGGTCGTGCGATCGTTCCCGCTTTTTGCGGCTTCTGATGAGGAGGAGCTCGTCTCTACGGCAGAAAAATGCGGGAAACTGATGTCCTCGGACGGCGGCCTGCATAAAGTCTTGGACTCCGCGGCGCGCGCCTTGCCGAGCAGCTTGAGCGAGACAGCGTATGCGGCAGCGGTCGACGTGGTGACTGCAGACGAAAGCTTGGACATTACTGAAATTCGGGTGTTGGAGCTCATTCGCAACGCCTTGGGCGTGCCCGATGACGGCGCGGCGGCGATCGAACGCGCGGCCAAGGCGCGGCACATGACCTTGGAGACAGCGCCGTAGAGCCAGTCTCGCCGCCGCGAGACATCATGTTTGCGCTTGCGCTTCGCGACGGCATGGACGACCTTCGCCCTTTCATCCAAAGGGAGAGATGACCAATGATCATACGAAATTGCGCTGGCGTCGCGTTCTTAGCTGTGTTGCTTGCGAGCTGCGGGGAAGCGCCGGCGAAAACAATCGAGAAAAACTGCATTCGATTGGATCCCATGAGCGAGCTCAACCCAACCGTTGACTCCGAAGAAGCATGTGCCTGCCTCAGTGAGAAGCTGGAGCAAGATATGAGCGATGAGAATCTAAAGACCCTCGCAAAGCTTATGAAAGAGTCAGAGGACGAAAATGATTTCGATAAGCGGGCGGAGACGTCAGGGCTCTCCGATGGGGCGGCGATGACCTTTGCTGGTGCGGCGAAGAGTTGCGCGCTCTAACGGTAATCGCTTTTGCGCTAGGGGCGGTTGTCGCCTTCGCGACGCCCCTCAGCGCGCGCGCCGCCAAAGCACCGGAAGCCGCAGCCGGTCAGCGATATGTGGATTTCGTCCGCGCCGCCGCGGCGCCCGGCGATGTCATCTTCATTCGCGGGCGAGGCATATGGGGCGCGATGGCGGCGCGTTTTTCGAACCGCGATCGCACGTTCGGTCATGTGGGTCTGATTGCTGTTGATGACCTTGGGCGACTTACTGTTGTCCATGCGGGCGGCGATCCGGCTTCACCGGAAGGGCGCGTTCGCCAAGACTTGGTCAGCGATTTTCTTGACAGTGTAAAAGTCGTGGCGATCTACACCCCGCGTGCTGGCGATTTGGCGGCCGCCCGCGCTATTGCTTTCGCAAAAGAGGCAGTGCGGACAAAAGCCCCCTTTGATCGACAGTTTTCGTTAGACACCCGCGATGCGCTTTACTGCACGGAACTGATTTGGCGTGCTTACTCACATGCGCTCGGGGAAGACGTCGTACCGCGCAAGAGTATGCGCGAGAACACCGAGTACATTGCGCTGGATGATCTACACGACGCTCCTTTCTTAAAGGAGAAAGGCCGGACCTTTTAGGGTCGCTGTTCGCGATATAACAGCGGACCTTGACGCGCCGTTGACGCGCTCATTAGCGCAGCATCACCCAGCAGATCGTTGAGACAATAACGGCGATCATCACATTTAAGACGACGCCTTCGCGCGCCATCCGGGCGATGGCGACGCGCCCTGTCGCATAAACGATCGCATTGGGCGCGGTTGCAACGGGCAACATGAACGCGCTTGAGCATGAGATTACGGCGGGGATCATCAGTAACTCCGGACGCATCCCGGCCCCTGCCGCGACGGCCGCGAGGAGCGGCATCAACAGATTTGCAGTGGCGGTATTGGATGTAATCTCCGTCATAAAGCTTACTGACAAGCATAGCCCCAGCATCATCAAAAATAGCGGCGCCGTGGCGAGGCCGCCAAGCTGGTCGCCGATCAGCACATCAAGCCCGCTGGCGCGAAACCCGGTGGCGATGCAGATGCCCCCGGCGAACAAAAGCAACATTCCCCACGGGATGTCGCTGGCCGCTTTCCAGTCGAGAAGCGCGCCCCCTTTTCCGTCCGGGACTAGGAACATCAGAATGACGGCGGCGATCGCCACGGTTGAATCGCCCGCGCTCGTGATCCCGAGCGCGCCGGACCATCCGCCAAACGGTTCAAGCCGCGTGACCCACAAAAAAATCGCGATGCCGAAGACAATAAGCGTGCGGCGCTCGTCTTTTCGCCATGGGCCTGGATCCGCCAAAGCGGGGGCGGTTACCCCGCCCATGCCGCGTGTCAGCCACAACGCCATCAGCGGCACGCCAAGAATGACGATGGGCAGCGCGGTCGACATCCAGCGCACGAAAGAATACTCAGTACCCGTTGCTTTGAAGTAAGCGTCTGCGAAGATGAGGTTCGGCGGCGTGCCGATAAGCGTCGCCGTGCCCCCGAAAGACGCGGCATAAGCGATGCCCAAAAGCAGCGGTGCGGCAAGGCGCGGATTATCCGTCCGTGACAAAATGGCGAGGGCCATGGTGGCCAGCATCAGGGTTGTCGCTGTGTTTGAGATCCACATCGATAAAACAGCGGCGGTGATCATAAACCCGATCACGAGACGCCGACCGGAAAGGCCCACAGCGCGGATCATGTATAGTGCTAAGCGTTCATGGACGCCGGATTTTTCCAGCGCCTTGGACAACATAAACGAGCCCATCAAGAGGATGATCACAAAGCTGCCAAGGGCCGACGCGGCTTCGGCTTGGGTCAGGATGCCCGCGAGCGGAAAAAGGGCGAAGGGTACAAGCGAGGTTGCAGGAATCGGCAACGCCTCGGTCATCCACCAAAGTGCGGTGAGGGTTGTGATGGCGATCGTCGCCGATATGTCATTTGTTAGCCCGCCTTGACGCGCCGCCGCATAGGCGGCAGCTGCGGCGAGGAAACCAAGAATAATGCGCGTGGGTTTCATGATGGTCTCCTGGCGAGCCCCGAGTTACACTGCTCAAAATGCGATCTTCCCGATGCCGGTCTTGTTTACAAGGCATAAGGGGATGGAGAATGTCTGCGCTTGGGATGTGGGATCGGCAGTCAGTGCGTAAACTTGGGGTGTTTTTGGTTGCGGCGGCGGCGCTCTTCAGTGCGTCGATGATCGCCAGCGCTGAGCCCGACGCGGCGGCGCGCGCGCTGTTCGAACGCGGGGACTATCGCGATGCGGCGGCGACGGCGTCTGCGGCCGGGGGCGCAGAGAACGAAGCGCTGGCGGCGCGGGCGCTTAATGCACTTGCGTATCTCCAGCGCGATGACATCGCCTCGCGACGCACGGCGCTTGAGGCGCTGGAGCATGCGGAGCGAGCCATCGCCGATAATCCGGGCCTCGTTGACGGACATTTGGAATCCGCGATCGCCAGGGCTGAGCGCGCGAAACGCATGTCGCCGCTAAGGATTTTTCTCGGCGATCACCAGCGCCGCGCCAGGCGACGTTTTGACTTGGCGCTCGCCATGCAGCCGGACAACGCGTGGGCGCTCGCCAATTCCGCCCTATGGCATTTAACGGTATCGCGTCGCGGCGGCGTTGGCCGTTTCGGCGCCGATCCGACCGCTGGTCGCGAGCGCTGTGCGGCGGCGCAAGCTGCGGACCCGGAGGCGCTTGTCATTGCGTATCGCTGCGGCCTCCAGCTATTGGCTTGGGATGATGAGGCTTGGCGCCTTGAGGCTATTGAGGCCGTGTCCGCGGCCGCGACGGGCGAGGCGGCCAGCGCTTTTGAACGAGCCGTGCAAATCCGCGCCCGGGCGCTGTTAACGGCGATTGATGACGGTCCGGCGACAGAGCGCGCGTTTATCGATGCTCATCCTTAAGCGCCTGCGGCTGCTACGCCCTTGCGATCGTCGACGCCATCTCCAGCGCTGGACGTGCAGCGCGCGGGCGTGTACCCGCCTTGTCCCATGGCGTCAGACCCCTTCAACGAATCGTATGTTTATCGCCTGATTGCACAGGCTGATTGGCGCGCGGCGCAAAAGGCCGGGGTCATACCCATGCGCGAGGATGATCGGCGGAGCGGCTTCCTTCATCTTTCCACAGAGGCGCAACTGCTAGGGAGCGCCCGACGCCATTTTGCCGGCGAGACGGATTTGGTGGCGCTTGCGATTCCCCTCGTGCTCATCGCGGAACAGGTGCGTTTTGAGATTGCCCCCAAGCGTGGCGAGGCATTTCCCCATTATTATGGAGACCTACCCACAAGCGCTGTGGAAAAGGCGTTGCCCTTGCGCGCAGTCGGCGATGACTTCACTTGGGAGCCGCCCGCATGAGAACGCCCGCCTTCCTCGCTGATGCTGGGGCGCGGGCCCTGACGGTTCTTGGCCCCGAAACCGCCCATGGCGCGACGATTGCCCTGTTGCGCGGCGGGCTTGGCCCCAAAATGCGTGCGCCGCAAAGCGATGTCGCGGCGCGATTGAAGACGACGGTTGCGGGGTTGAGCGTGCCTAACCCGCTCGGATTAGCGGCGGGGTTCGACAAAAACGCCGAAGCCATCGCGCCGGCGCTTGATCTGGGCTTTGGCTTTGTGGAGATCGGCGCGGTGACGCCGCGTCCGCAGCCTGGGAACCCCAAACCGCGCGTTTTTCGCCTGCGCGCCGATCATGCGGTCATCAACCGATACGGCTTTAACAATGACGGGCTCGACATGATCGCCGCGCGATTGCAATCACGCACGCGGCCAGGCGTTGTCGGCGCCAATTTGGGCGCGAACAAGATGAGCGCCGATCGCGCCGCGGACTATGTTGTTGGCGTCGAGTTTTTGGCGGGTCTTGTTGATTTTTATACGGTGAACGTCTCTTCGCCCAACACGCCC
>JBCDBM010000137.1:0-8759 GCA_039183665.1 Pseudomonadota bacterium
ACGCGCTTTGTATTTGTTGTCTCGACGTCCTTCGAGGTTATAGACGCGCAAAATCGCTTCCAAATAGGACAGCAACGAATCCTTGGGTAAGAATTTACGGATGGTCGGACCCACAAAAGGCGTTCGTCCCAAGCCGCCGCCCACGATCACTTCAAAACCCGTCTCGCCCGCGTCGTTTTTATAAAGCCTCAACCCAATATCATGGACGCGGATTGCCGCGCGGTCATGCTCATTGGCGCTTACCGCAATTTTAAATTTGCGCGGCAAAAATGAAAACTCGGGGTGAAAGGTCGACCACTGACGGATCATTTCCGCATAGGGCCGCGGGTCTTCAATCTCGTCAGCCGCAGCGCCCGCAAATTGATCAGACGTGACATTGCGAATGCAGTTGCCCGACGTTTGGATGGCGTGCATTTCTACCTCGGCCAACTCGTCCAGCAAGTTAGGCACATCAACCAACGCGGGCCAATTATATTGGATATTCTGACGCGTCGTAATATGCCCATAGCCTTTGTCGTAATCGCGCGCGATTTTGGCTAAGCGGCGCATCTGACGAGAGGACATGGTTCCATAAGGAATCGCCACGCGCAGCATATAGGCGTGCAATTGCAGATATAATCCGTTCATCAAGCGCAGCGGTTTGAACTCATCTTCAGTGAGCTCGCCTGATAAGCGTCGCGAGACTTGTCCGCGAAATTGCGAAACGCGCTCATTCACTAAATCAGCGTCGAATTCGTCATAACGGTACATTTAGGCGGCCTCTTCAAAGGGCGGAATGGCGAGATCGCGCTCGACACGCGCTATCCAACCACGCACCGCCGGAAATTCCGACAAATCAAACCCGCCTTCTGGCGCAACGCGGGTGTAGGCGACCAACGCGATATCGGCGACCGTGACCTTGTCGCCCACCAGGTAATCGCTTTTCGACAATTGCATTTCCATCTGGCCCAACGCGCGGCGTCCCTTAGCCAGCAATTGCGGATCTAAATCAGCTTCGCTTTTACGATAGAGCGTTAATTGCGCGCGCCGAACAGCGATGAAGGGTTCATGAGAGTATTGTTCCCAAAAAAGCCATTCATTGGCTTTGGCGCGCAGATACAAATCCTCTGGCAACAGCGCGCTATTAGAAAGCCCCGCCAAATAGACGACAATTGCGTTTGACTGAGACAGCGTGCGCCCATCCGGCAATACAACGGCCGGCACTTGACCGCTTGGGTTAAGCTTCAAAAACTCATCGGTACGCGTTGAACCCGAAACCACATCGATCTCGACCCACTCGTAATCAACGCCAAGATGGTCTGCGGTCCAGCGCACTTTCAGGCAATTGCCCGAGCGACAGTCGCCATATATTTTCAATGTCTCGCTCATTAGTCCGCCTGATAGCCCAAATCCGGTCTTACCGTGGGCCCTTTTGTCCGAATGTCCTCTTTGCGCCAGTCACGACCCGAGGGCGCGCCTTGCTCATCAATATCCATCAGCCATGCCTCGGCGATTTGAGTCACGTGCTCTTGCGCGCGCGCCAAAGCCGCCTTTGCATCCTCGTCGGCGAATCGCGCAGCGCGCGCGACATCCGGCGTCCACTGACCATCGGCGTCAAAATACACCACTAAACCGTCTGATAATCGATTGGCTGTAACCGCTTTCATGCCACGAGCCTTTCTTGATTGACCAAGTCCTTTAGCGTACGCGCGTCAGCCAGCGCGGCGACCTCTCCAATAACAAGAAGCGCCGGGCCTTTAATGGCGCCCCGTTCAATAAGCGCTGGCAACTCTGTCAGCGCGCCTTTGACAATTTTTTGATCCGCACGCGTGCCTTTTTCGATGACCGCAGCGGGCGTCGATGCGCCCCGACCATGGGCGATCAATTGCTCCGCAATACGCGCGGCCTTGCCAACGCCCATGTACACCACAAGCGTGTTTTTCAGCGCCGCAAGCGCGGCCCAATCCAAATCCGGGTCATCATCGCCAGCGCCATGGCCCGTAACAAAAGTCACGCTCTGCGCATAATCGCGATGAGTGAGCGGCAACCCGGCCGCGGCCGCGCAGCCAGTCGCCGCAGTAACGCCCGGCGTCACGAAAGCAGGAACGCCCGCGGCGCGCACCGCATCGAGCTCTTCGCCGCCGCGACCGAAAACAAACGGATCGCCGCCTTTTAACCGGACGACCATTTTGCCGGCCTGCGCCAGCGCGATAAGGCGCGCTTCTATTTCCTGCTGGGGAACGCTGTGATTGCCTTTTTCCTTACCCACATAAACGCGATCCGCATCGCGTCGGGCGAGGTTCAGAATGTCGTCGCTAACAAGGCGATCATAAACAAGAACGTCTGCCGTCTGAATAAGGCGCAACGCCCGAATAGTGAGAAGCTCCGGATCGCCCGGCCCCGCGCCAACGATATGCACGACGCCGGCGTCCTCATTCGACAAGGGTCGGTTCACGGCCTCAATCATCGCCTCATGAGCGCCGCCCATATCGCCCGACAGCACCCGCGCGGCGATGGGCCCGGCGAAAAACGCCTCCCAAAAAGCGCGGCGCTCGTCCGGGCTGAACCGGGCTTTCACGGCATCACGATATTCATCTGAAAAATCGGCAAGCGCGCCGAGACCAGACGGCGCCAGCGCTTCGATGTCTCGGCGCAAATTTCGCCCCAATACGGGCGCCGCGCCGTCCGTGGAAATCGCCACAACAACGCGTCCGCGATCGATAATCGATGGGGTGATGAAATCGCATAAGGCCGGCTGGTCAACGACATTCACGAGCGCGCCGGCGGCTTTTGCCTTTTGCGCCCAATGCGTCGCTTCTGCGTCATCTTCCAAGGCCACGATGACGAGGCGCGCCGCGGCGATTTCATGATCGTTCGGGAGGCGTGTTTCCAGTGCCGCGCGCCCATCAAGTTCCGCGCGGACCGCTTGGTCGATGTCCGGCCAAGCGAGCGTTACCGCCGCTTGAGCCGCAATCATCAACCGCGCCTTGCGCAAGGCCGCTTCGCCGCCGCCAATAATCAAAATCGGGCGATCAACGAGATCAATATAGGCAGGAAACTTGTTCATGTATTAGTTTTTCTATCAATCCTATCATGGATCGCATTTTTGTGCGGAATTTCAGCCGCGCGATTGAGCGGAACCTATGAAACCAGCCAGCTGCCCACAAACTATAAAATTTCTAAACAAACATAGGTTTCCTGATCGACCTAGGAAACATGCCGTCTTCCGAGGTAGGATAGGTTTGCTGATTAACGAATCACAAATTGGTGACGGTGATTATAGAGATTGCCATTAGTGAAGCTGACATATAGAAAGCGCGTCAAAATAGACAAATGGGCATAAAATGAAGCGATTACCGCCTTTAAACTCCCTAAGAGTCTTTGAATCTGCTGCACGGCACTTAAGTTTCACTAAAGCAGCAGAAGAACTGAACGTCACGCCGGGCGCGGTGAGCCAACAAATCAAGGCTCTTGAGGATTTCTTACAGACGCCCGTGTTTCGCCGGCAGAAGCGATCCCTCCTCCTCACAGACGAAGCGCAGGCGAGCCTCCCCATCCTACGCGAGGGCTTCGATAAATTGGCCGAGGCCGGCGATATCCTCGCCGCCAAGGCCGACACCGGGCGCCTAACGGTGTCGATGGCGCCGTCTTTCGCTTCGAAATGGCTGGTGCCGCGTCTTGATCGGTTCCAGCAGCGGCATCCGGAAATCGACGTGTGGGTGTCCGCCGATATGGAAATCGTGGATTTCGCTGTTGAAGACGTGGATTTGGCAATCCGCTACGGCGCTGGCCAGTATTCGGGCCTCATCGTCGAGCATCTCATGAATGAGGCGATCGTACCGGTTGCAAGCCCCAAGCTTCTTGCAGGCGAGCATCCCCTTAAAGCCCCCGCTGATCTAACCCATCATACGCTGTTGCATGACAGCAGCCCCGACAAAGACGAAAGCTGCCCGAATTGGCGCATGTGGTTGAAGGCGGCGGGCGTCACGGAAGCCGATGGCGAGCGCGGATTGAAATTCAATCAATCAAGCTTGGTGATCGAAGCTGCGGTCGCCGGCAAAGGCGTGGCGCTGGCGAAGTTGGCGTTGGCGCTCGCGGATTTGGAAGCGGCGCGGCTGGTTATTCCCTTTGACCTTACAACGCCTACGGACTTTTCCTATTACATCGTCCACCCGCCATCCAAAACGTCATCGCCCACCGTGCAAGCCTTCACCGCCTGGATCAAAGAAGAAGCGGCTGCGTCTACAGACGCGGCACAATCGACAGAACCGATGATGGAACGGGGGTAAAGTCGCCCGCGCCAGCGGGGTCGTTGGGGATGCGAGGCGGCGCGGGCGGCTCTAGCGGTCAGCCGAAACGCCACGCTGGCCGCAGGGATGAAAACGCGATCATCACTAAAGGAGGGTACGCAACCAACACGCGCACTATCGCGCCGATTCTGGGGGCGGGGCAATCGCAACGCGCGTTATGGGTAAAAAAAATTTGAGGCGGCGGGTTTTCGATCCGCTAATGGGCGCCGAGCTGATCAAGGCAATCCACGACCGCTTCAAACGCCAGCAGAGTGGAGGCATGACGCTGGGGATAATCGCGTACGGCCTCCAACACTTCCAAATCGCGCCATCGCTCGCCGCTGGGCGGCCGCCCGTTTTCTTTCAGCATCGCCCGCATTTCATCGCGCAGCGCGCGCAGCTCGCTTGGCGTTGCACCAATTATGTTCCGCGCCAGGATAGATGCGGCCGCTTGGCCGAGCGCACAGGCGCGCGCCTCCATCCCAAAATCGGACACCACGCCGTCTTTGAGGACAAGGTCGACCTCCACCTCCGACCCGCACACGCGGCTCACTTTTTTTGCCGACGCGCTTGGCGCATCGATCCGGCGCGCCGCGGGGATTTCAGCCGCGGCGTCTAAAATCGCATTGGAGTAAATCTCGCCAATCATGCGCCCTTATGTGGCCCCTTGCGCGCCCAAGATCAACGCGCCCCTACTCCCGCCGCCAGCTGGCCCCGTCGGGGCCGTCTTCGATGATGATCCCTTGCGCGGCGAGCCCATCGCGAATGGCGTCGGCCCGGGCGAAGTCTTTAGCTTTGCGGGCGTCGGCGCGCTCGACGAGCAAGCGGTCGATTTCTTCCGATGACGGACCGCCGGTTTCAACGCCTTTAAACCAAAGGGAAGGCTCTTGATTAAAGAAGCCCATCAACCGGCCGGCCGCGCGCAAGCGGGCGATGGCGTTGAGGCGCGCCGGCCCTTCGATTTGCCCGATAATATCGCGCAGCTCATGGAGCCCTGCAAAGGCCTCGGGCGTGTTCAAATCATCGTCCAGGGCGAGAATAATGCTTTCTGGCGGTTTCGCGTCTGGCGCGTCCTCGGGCAGCTCTTCCATCAGCCGATAAAAGCGGTCGAGCTGCCGCTTTGATTGAGCGAGCAGCGCCTCCGTCCATTCCAACGGTTGACGATAGTGGGCCGACAGCAGCGCCCAGCGGATCGCCTCGCCCGGCCAGTCTTTTAAGAGCGCGTTCGCCAACACGATATTGCCCAACGACTTGGACATTTTTTCCGTTCCCATACGGAGAAACCCATTATGCATCCAATAGCGCGCTAGGGGCGCGCCTTGATGGGCGCAAACGGATTGCGCGATTTCGTTTTCGTGATGAGGAAAGCGTAAGTCTTGCCCGCCGCCATGAATGTCGATCGTCTTGCCCAATTGCTTTTCGATCATCGCCGAGCATTCCAAATGCCAGCCTGGGCGACCGCGGCCCCATGGGCTTTCCCAGCCCGGTTCATCGTCAGCGCTGGGCTTCCACAACACGAAATCCGCCGCGTGCTTTTTGTACGGCGCAACCTCCACCCGCGCGCCAGCGATCATTTCATCGCGATCGACACCGGAGAGTTTTCCGTAATCCGCGTAATGCTCAATCGAGAAGAGGACATGACCTTCCGCCGCGTAGGCGGCATCCGCTGAAACAAGTCTCTCAACGAGCGCGATCATCTCAGCGATATGGCCGGTCGCGGTGGGCTCAATGGTGGGCGGCAGAACTTCCAGCGCGCGCATATCATCGCGATAAATTTGAGCGAATTTCTCGGTAATCGCCGAAATCGGCGCACCCTCGTCTTTAGCCGCGCGCATGATTTTGTCGTCCACATCCGTGATATTGCGCGCATAGACGACCGCCTGCGCCCCGAACTGCCGCCGCAACAACCGGAAAAGCAAATCGAAAACGGCCGCCGCGCGCGCATTGCCGATATGGGCATAGTTGTAAACTGTCGGCCCGCAGACATAGAGCGTCACCCGAGCCGGATCCGCCGGTTCGAAAAGGCGCTTCTCGCGCGCCAGTGAGTCATAGACAGTTAGGGCCATGGGTGCGTTCGCTTACAAAATCGTTGCTCGTGCTAGCGAGCGCTGGCCCCCACGTCAATTTACACTGGCGACGCCCCTATTAGAGTTAACGGCGCTTCGCTCAAAAAATTGTTTGCAAGCGCGACCGCTGCTATGAGCTTCCCATGACGAAAGAACCGCCCTTTGCCGACCGTGACGCCCTCGCCGACCCTGTCGACGAGACAGGCGCGTTCGCGCCGAAGTTCGACGCCGACGGCCTCATCGTCGCCGCGACGACGGACGCTGGCGACGGGCGGTTGTTAATGGTCGCGTACATGAACGCGGAGTCCTTGCAGAAAACGCTGGAGACGGGCGAGGCTTGGTATTGGTCTCGCTCGCGCCAAGAGTTGTGGCGCAAAGGCGCAACTTCCGGCCACACGCAGCGCGTCATTGAGGTGCGCATCGATTGCGACCAAGACGCGATTGAATTGGTCGTAGAGCAGACCGGCGCCGCCTGCCACACGGGACGACGATCGTGTTTTTATCGCGTCGTAAAGCGTGGTGACGAAACAACGCAACTTGTCTTTGACGAAGACGCGTAAGGCGGCCCGACTTCCGCAGAGCGCCTGTGGCTTGGTAAGTCAATTCTCGTGCGACGCGATCGCACAACCTCACTAGGCAGAACACGCGGCCCAAGCTATGCGAGCCTTATGGCTCGCAGCGCAAACCAAAACGACATTTCCTACGGCGCGATCTTCAAGCTGGCGTGGCCGGCTTCTGTCGCCTCGTCGGTGACGCCGCTCCTCGGCGTCGTTGACGTTTGGGCGCTGGGGCAATCTTCGCGGCCGCTTGATATCGCGGCTGTGGGTTTGGGCGCTGTCATCTTTTCGCTCGCTTATTGGACGTTTGGCTTTGTGCGCATGAGCGTCGCGGGCCTCACCGCCCAAGCCGTCGGCGCACAAGATGAAACCGAGGCGAGAGCGGCGCTTGCCCGCGGCGGGGCCATCTGCGGCGGGATCGGACTGGCGCTCATCATCCTGCAAGCCCCCATCGGCGCGCTGGCCTTCATCGCTTTAAGCACAGAATCCGAGGCGAGCGCTCAAACACTCGCCAATGCGCGAGCCTATTTTGACATCCGGATCTGGGGCGCGCCCTTCGCGCTTGGCGCCTACGCGGTTTTTGGTTGGCTTACCGCCCGGGGACGCACGGATTATTTGATGATCGCCAGCGTCTTCATGACGGGGCTTAACATTGTGCTCGATTACATCTTCGTCGTCATGTTCGATTGGGGCGCGCCAGGCGTGGCCGCGGGCACGCTAATCGCAGAGATCGCCGGGTTCTTCGTGGCCCTCGCCTTTGTTGGGCGGGTCATGGCGAGCCATGGGGGCCTGCGGTCTCACTGGGCGCTCAACGGCTTTTGGCGGCTCGAGCCCTGGCGGCGCACCCTTGCCGTCAATTTAGACATCTTCATCCGCACGCTCTTGCTGGCCTTTTCGTTTTCTTGGTTTATCCAGCGCGGCGGCGCCTTTGGGGATGTAACGCTCGCGGCCAATCAGCTGTTGATACAGCTCTTTCTCATCACCGGGTTGGCGTTGGACGGCACCGCAATCGCGGCGGAAACGCTTGTGGGCCAAGCCTTGGGCGCAAAAGACAAGACGCGCGGCGCGGCGCGGTTCCAACAGGCGGTGCGCAAAACTTTCATTTTGGCGGGTTTGGGCGCGCTCGCGTTTGTCAGCGTTTATGGTCTTGCCGGGGATTTTCTCATCAGCCTGTTGACGCCGGAAGGCCCGATCGCTGCAGCCAGCCGCACCTTTATGCCATGGGTTATCATCAGTCCACTGATTGTCGTGATCGGATTTCAGCTCGACGGCATTTTTGTGGGCGCGACGCTGTCACGCGAAATGCGGAACTCGATGATCATCTCCGCGCCGTTATTTATCGCGCTATCGATCGTCCTCGCTGAACGATATGGCAATCATGGGCTATGGGCGGCGTTTTCTGTCTACTTTGTCGCGCGCGCCATAACGCTCGGCGCATATATGCCCAGATTGCGGCGACGCTTCGGCCTTTAACGGTGAAGCGCGCCCACGGCTTCGCCGATTGTTTCAAACCCGTCCGTATCGAGAAAGCTCGGCAACTCTCTTAAGATCCGCGCGACCAATCCGGGCCCGTGATAGACTAGCGCCGTATAAAGTTGAACAAGAGACGCGCCTTTCAAGATCTTCTCATAAGCATCGCGCGCAGACGCAACGCCGCCAACACCGATGAGCGGCACAGCGCCGCCTAGCGCCGTGTAGAATTCACCGAGCAACGCCGTTGACGGCGCAAAAAGCGGCCGCCCAGACAAGCCGCCTGGCTCAGCGGCTTGCGCGCCGAGCAAACTAGATGGACGCGCAACCGTGGTATTTGAAACAATCAGTCCATCAATCTTTTCCGAACGCACCACATCGGCAATGTCCGCCTTGTC
>JBCDBM010000138.1:0-8756 GCA_039183665.1 Pseudomonadota bacterium
GAAGAACTCGCCGAAAAGCTCGCTGAATACCAGAACGAGCATACGGCACTGAACAATATGATAGACCGCTTGATGGCAAGCGATCAACCAGTAAACTTGTTCGAAATGCAGAACTTGAAAAAGAAAAAGAGGTCGTCATTCAAGAAATCGGCGAGGCGGCCGATATGCCGGACGATGTCGTTTTCGAACAGTTGCAAGCGCTCTCTTGGGGCGATCATCCCTTAGCGAGACCAATCTTAGGCACGCCCGGATCGGTCCGGGCCCAAACCGCAGATAGCCTTCGCCGATTTATGACGCGAGGCTATGGACCCGAGCAGCTTGTTATTGGAGCTGCGGGCGCCATTACGCCCGACGCGTTTCTGAAACTCTGTGAAGCCCGCTTCGCTGATTTAGAAGGCTCGCAGGATGACGCGGCGCGGACCACGCCAACCTTTGTCGGCGGCGCGCGTCAAGAAAACCGCGATACGGAACAAACGCATTTCGCTCTGGCGACGCCGGGTGTCGGTGCGCGCCATGAAGATTATTTCGCCACCCGTATTTTCGCCGACGCCTTGGGCGGCGGCATGTCTTCAAGGCTGTTTCAATCGATCAGAGAAGAGCGGGGGCTTGCTTACTCAGTCTACGCTTTCGCTGACAGCTATGACGATGTTGGGCTGGTCGGCGCCTATATCGGCGCCGATGGCGATCAGATCTTAGAGGCGGCTAAGATTGTCCGGGCGGAAATGGAGGCGATGGCGCAAGAAACTGACCCCAGCGAAATTGACCGCGCCCGCGCGTTGTTGCGCGCATCGCTGATGATGAGCCTGGAAAGTCCTGCGTCCCGTTTGGAAGCAGCGGCCGGCCAGCTGTTCACCTTCGGACGCATCATGGCGCCAAAAGAAATATTAGAGCGCCTCGCCGCCGTTGCGGCGGAAGATGTGGAGCGGTGCGCCCAACGCGCCGTAACCGGCGCCAGTGCGGTCGCGATCGTCGGCGCTGGCCCGTTGGAGGCTGTCGCGCAGTCTGTGGGCGCGGCATAGTTCGCCAGAAGCGATATGACAAAAACCACCGTTCTGATTGTCGGCGCCGGCGGTCCGCTAGGTCTAGCCATGGTGCGCGCATTACGCGACCGTGGTCATCCGGTGATCGCCTGCTATCGAACGCGGCGAGAGGGTTTGTCGCAACGCCTGGCGGCGCTAGGGGCGGAACCCCGTAAACTGGATCTATCTGACGCCGAGGCGTTTGGGGACGCGGCGCGGCATGCGGATGCGGCAATATTCTCGCCGATTTTAACGGTGTCGCGCTCGGTCGCCCCGGCTTTTTCAGATGGACGACCGGCGGTCTTCTTTTCCAGCAACAATGTCGCCGTCCACCCTGAAGACCCCGTCTATGCGCGGCTGAAGCAGGCTGAACAGACCGTCTTAAGTGAGGCGCCCGGCGCGCGCATCTTGCGGCCGACCATGATTTATGGTCACCGATCAGACGGGAATCTGGCGCGCCTCATGGCTTTCATGCAGCGCTCGCCAATCACGCCCATGCCTGGACGCGCCGATGCGCGTCAGCAACCGGTGTTTTTTGAAGATTTGGCCGCCATTGCAGTAGAACGCCTGCTGGGGCCGCTCGGAGAGCCAATCGCCGCGGCCGCCGGGCCACTTTCTATGACCAAGTGGGCGCTCTATGAGGCGGTCGCCAAACAGAGCAGATCAAAGACAATAATCACGCCGGTTCCCGTCGCGCCGCTAGGCGGCGTTCTGCGCCTATGGGAAGCGCTGAGATTGCCCAGTCCCATAAGTGCGGCCCAATTGGCGCGCATCAACCGAGACAAGCACCCCCGCAATGGCCCTGAATTTCTGGGCAAAACGGCCTTGGACGAGGGATTGCGCCGCCTCGCGCGTGATCTTGACGAGGAACGATCGGGCGCCTAGCTACATCTCATCGATACAGGAGTGTTCTGATCCATGAATGACAATCCCGCGCGCGCCGATATTGAGAGTAAAATCGCCGACAATTCGGTGATGTTGTTCATGAAGGGAACGCCGCAATTTCCTCAGTGCGGTTTTTCGTCTGTTGTCGTGCAGATCTTGGACTACCTGGGCGCGGACTACGAAACCGCCAACGTGCTCGAGTCAGACGAACTTCGCCACGGCATTAAAGAGTTTTCTGATTGGCCGACGATCCCTCAGCTCTACGTTAAAGGCGAGTTTATCGGCGGCTGCGATATTGTGCGGGAAATGTTTGAAAGCGGCGAGCTGAAAACAGTCTTTAAAGAAAAAGGCGTGACGATCGCGGCTTAACGGGCAGCGGCTTTTTTCTTCTTTTTCGTGTTGATCGTCACCGCGTCGTTTTGATTATCGCCATCGTCGCTCAACGGCTTCCGGATTTGCGAAGCGGGTTTCATCAAGGCCTCGGCAATGCCGGCGGCCTCATCTGATCGAAGTCGACGAAAGACTTCATCCGCACGCGCGCTGCGCGACCGCGACGTGGACCCCAACCGCAAAAATAGATCCTGCGTCGTTACATCGAGACGACTCATGACACCCCCTCAGGCGCTTCCTTGATTTTCCACAGGGTGATTCGTTCTGGTTAATGAAACGTTAATGCACGCCGCTTAAGATGTCCGTATGCGGCATAAACGTTAGCCGAAGCGAGGTTTCAGTGTCGGCTTAGCGCGCGTGGGCGCTAAGACTTCACCTTCACATAACTGCCGGGCGCATCTTCGATAATTGTTAATCCGCCGTCTCCGGGCGTCCGCGCGGGCACACGTTCTTCGCCGCTAACGCCGTCCAGCCATGTCATCCAATAGTGCCACCAAGATCCAGGCGACCGTTCTGCATCTGCTTTCCATGCGTCGAGCGTTTTCGGCAACGCTGTGTTGGTCGAATGATGGTACTTATTCTTCGCCGGATGGTTGACCACGCCTGCGATATGGCCAGAGCCTGCCAACATATACTCGACTTTGTCATTGCCGCCCGCTGAAAAAGCGCGCGCCGTCCGGTACACAGAGTTATGAGGCGCGATGTGGTCCGTTTCGCCAGCTTGCATGAAAATTGGAATGTCTACAGCGCCCAAATCGAGGGTCTCGCCGTCCATCACCATCTCGCCATTCGCCAAGCGATTGTATTGATAAAACTCTCGCAAATAGAACAGATGAACGTTCTTCGGCATCCGCGTCGAATCTGAATTCCAATAGAGCAGATCGAATTTCGCTGGATCTTTACCCATCATGTAATTGTCGATCATGAATGACCAGATGAGGTCATTGGACCGCAACATATTAAACGTAGTCGCCATGGCGCGGCCCTCTAAGAACCCGCCAGCGGCGTCCATTTGTTTTTCCATGGCGTCGAGCTGCGCATCGTCCACGAAAAGCAGAAGATCGCCGGCTTCAGTAAAGTCTGCTTGCGCAGTAAAGAACGTCGCCGAGTTGATACGGTGGTCGTCTTTCTTGGCCATGAGTGACAAAGCCGTCGAGAGCATCGTACCGCCAATGCAGTAGCCGATTGCATCGACTTTTTCTTCACCCGTGGCGGCTTTGACAGCGTCAAGCGCCTCCCATAGACCCTCGCGGATATAATCTTCAAAGGTTTTGTCTTTGAGTTCGGCCCCTGGGTTCACCCAAGAGACTAAGAAAACCGTCCGCCCTTGCTCCACCATCCATTTCATGAAGGAGTTCTGCGGTTGAAGATCTAGAATGTAGAACTTATTGATCCAAGGCGGGATCATCAGGAGCGGCGTTTTCGCAACCGTTTCGGTTACCGGCTCATATTGGATGATCTGCATAATGGCGTTTTGGTAGACCACCTTGCCAGGGGTCGTAGCGATATTCTCACCAAGCTTGAAGTGGTCGAGGTCCGCCTGCCTGATCGCGAGTTCGCCATGACCGCGATCGATATCTTCGAGCAGATTTTTGAGGCCTTTGAGTAGATTCTCGCCTTTGGTTTCAAGCGTCTTCTCGATGACCTCGGGGTTGAGCATTGCGAAATTCGATGGCGCGAAAGCATCGACGAATTGCTTTGTGTAAAATTCAGCCTTCGCTTTCTCATGGGGATCGAGCCCATCGAGCCTCGATACCGTACCTTCCAACCAGTTGCCGAAGGTGAGGTAAGACTGTTTCACGAAGTCCAGCATGGGGTTGTCTGTCCATGCGGGATGAGAAAAGCGACGATCGCCGTCGGTCGGCTGGATCGCGGGTTTGACCGGCTCGCCTGCCAACCGGCGGGAGGTCGTCGCCATGAGCTTGGCGTAATCGCCCCATAGATTGAACTGGCGCTGCATCACGGTGCCGGGATCAGTGGAGAGGCCCTTCAAAACCTCCTGAAACGCCTCGCCAATATTGAGCGGATCGTTTGGTATTTCTCCAGGCGACTGGGCCATTTGCGGCGTTTTAGCGAAGTATTCGGCAATGACTTCCTGACCCTTACCCGTGATTTCAGTGAGGTAAGAGGTCAGCTCGTCGTAATCGTCATAAATTGCTTTCTTGGCGTTGCCCGCCGCGCCGTTATCGACTGGCTTCTCGGCTTTCGGGGGGGAAGCCTCGGTCGCTGCGGGTTTCGGCGCACTTGACGATCTCTTCGTTGTCGCTGCTTTTTTGGACGCGCGCTTTTTAGCCGGCGCCTTTTTCTTGGCTGGCGCCTTCTTTCTTGTTGACGCCGTTTTCGGTGTCTTCGACGCCGGCTTTTTTGCCTCTGACGGCGCTTGCTTCACCGGTGCGGGCTGCGCATCGGCGGCGGCTTGACCATTTGGCGGCGCGGCCGGGCCGGGCGCATTCGCCTCGGGCAAGGGTTCGGGCGATGCATCATCAGCACGCGCGGGGTCTAAGTTTTCTGGAGATTTTAATGTTTCTGGTTTTTGTTCAGCTTGCGTCATGGGCCCGGATGAGGGTTAAAGGGGGGATAGACGGGGTTATAGAATGAAGTTGCGTCGGGTGTAAGACAAAGCATGCAATGGCGCTTAATTTTTATAGGTTTTTTATTGTGCGCTGCGGGGTGCGCCAATTTGGATTTGGCGCGGTTCGCACCGCCTGGTCTCGTGAAATATGAAGAGATCGCGGGCGATCAGCCGCCAAATCCGGAAATAGAGAAGCTGGTCGCCGCGCGTAAAGAAGAGCCGAATGTCAAGTTTCCGATCCTATCGCAAACGCCAGGCGCGGCGGATCAACCAAAGATTCCCTCGCAGCAAGTCGTCGATGCGCAAAGCCAAGAATTGAATGCAGCTCGGGACGCGGTCCAGCTAGCTGCAGACAATGATCGCAAATCCGTAGAAGCGGATAAATCAGGCATCGACGCGTTGCGCGACGAACGTGACGCGTTGAAACGGCGGGTTGATCAGGATGCAATAGATGCGGCTGACGAACGAGCGGAAATTTTGGTTGCGCCGCAGAACGAGTAGAATTTAGCGCCGGCGATGGTCGGCGTGTTGACATCAATTGTAGGATTGAAAACATGGACGCGAACGAAGCCTATCTTGACCGCATACTGACGATGGAACTTGGTCGTTGCACGGAAGCGGCGGCTGTTGCCGCCTCCAAGATGATTGGCCGAGGCGATAAAGAGGGCGCTGATCAGGCGGCCGTAAACGCGTTGCGCGATGCGCTAAACAATCTTGATATTGATGGAACCGTCGTCATTGGCGAGGGCGAACGAGATGAAGCGCCGATGCTCTACATCGGTGAAAAAGTCGGCAAGGGCGACGGACCGAAAATCGATATCGCGTTAGACCCCTTAGAAGGTACGACTCTAACGGCGAAAGCAATGTCGAATGCGCTCGCGGTGGTTGCAATGGCGTCGGGCGGAACGATGCTGCATGCGCCGGATGTTTACATGCAGAAAATCGCCTGTGGACCTGGCTATAAAAACGGGGTCATCGACCTTGATGCGCCCGTTGAAGACAACATAACGGCGCTGGCCAAAGAAAAAGGCGTAACGGCCGAGGACATCACCTTGTGCATTTTAGATCGGGAGCGCCACGAGGACCTGATCGAGGGCGCGAGGCGCATGGGCTCGCGCGTATTCTTGATCCCCGATGGCGACGTCGCGGGCGTCTTCCATACCACCGATCCTAGCACCGGCATTGATCTTTATGTGGGATCGGGCGGCGCCCCGGAGGGCGTGCTTGCGGCCGCAGCGTTGCGGTGCGTCGGCGGGCAAATGCAAGGTCGGCTTTTATTCCGCAATGATGACGAGCGCGGCAGAGCGGAGCGCATCGGTATTAACGATCTCGATCGAAAATATGATCTGATGGATCTAGCGTCCGGCGATGTTATGTTTGCCGCGACCGGCGTAACGAATGGAACGATGTTAGACGGGGTGAAGTGGGACCCGGGATTCGTTCACAGCCACACCATCGTCATGCGTTCTAAAACAGGCACCGTCCGCTATATCCGCGCCAAATCCCGTCGATAGGCGCCCGCGAAGATGGGCGCCGCACTAAGCGAGGCCGAGCCAGCGCTGGCGGCGCAACTATCTCTGCCGTCGATATCGACAACCGCCTCCGGCAAACTATGGCGTCTGCGCGAGGCGGATGAGGACGCAGCCGAAAAAATCGCGCGCGAGCAGAACCTCGACCACCTGATTGCCCGGGCGCTCAGCGCGCGCGGCGTAAAACCTGAATTCGCTGCGAAATATCTCAACCCATCTTTAAAAGACTCGTTGCCAGACCCTTATGTCCTTGCAGATATGGAGCGCGCCGCCGAGACGGCGGCAGACGCAATACAAAGCGGCAGAAATATCGGCGTTTTCGGCGACTATGATGTAGACGGAACAACGGCCGCCTCGCTTCTATATTTGTTTTTCCGCGAACTCGGACGAGACGTACCGGTATATTTGCCAGACCGTATCCTGGAAGGATACGGACCTTCGGCGAGCGCTTTTTCAAAGCTGAAAGAGGCTGGCGCAGAGCTCGTCTTCACAGTCGATTGCGGTGCGGCGGCAGAAGACGCCATAAAAGCGGCTGCGCGCGAAGGCTTGGATATCATCGTTCTTGATCATCACTTGATGCATGGACCGCCGCCAGCCAATGCGCGCGCTGTTGTGAACCCGAACCGCGCTGATGATCGTTCAGGCCTAAATGATTTATCCGCCGCCGGGGTCGCGGTTATGTTTATGGTGGCCCTCAATCGCGTCTTGCGGGAGCGCGGTTTTTACGCCGGCCGAGAAGAACCACATCTCCTTCGCTATCTCGATCTTGTCGCGCTTGGCCTTGTTTGCGACGTCATGCCGATGACTGGGCTTGCGCGGGTGCTGACCGCGCAAGGGTTGAGGATATTGGGATCCGGCGGCAATCAGGGATTGCGAAGTCTTGGCGCCCGAGCGGGTATGAAAGGAAATCCGAGTACGTATCACTTGGGATTCCTTTTGGGCCCGCGCATTAATGCGGCTGGCCGGATCGGCAGCGCCCAGCTCGCCTTCGACTTGATGACCACGCCCGACAACGACAAGCGAGCTTTGCTCGCGGAGAAACTCCACCTGATGAATGCAGAACGCCAAGAAGTCGAAGCGCAGGTTCAGGC
The DNA here is from genome assembly GCA_039183665.1 of Pseudomonadota bacterium. Classification (GTDB taxonomy): domain Bacteria; phylum Pseudomonadota; class Alphaproteobacteria; order Caulobacterales; family Parvularculaceae; genus Hyphococcus. The sequence goes on from JBCDBM010000138.1 coordinate 7,487, forward strand.
GGACGCGATTTCAATAATTTCAGGATCCGAGATCGAGCGTGACGAAGTGATCGTGGTCGCAGGCGAGGGCTGGCACCCCGGCGTTGTCGGCATCGTCGCTGGAAGGCTCAAAGAAATATATGGCCGACCGGCAGTTGTTATTGGTCTTGAGGGCGACATCGGCAAAGGCTCGGGTCGCTCGATTTCTGGGGTAGATTTGGGCAGGGCGATCGCATCGCTTAAAAATGACGGGCAGCTTATCTCGGGCGGCGGGCACGCAATGGCTGCGGGGCTCACGATTGCGCGCGATGAGGTCGATGCGCTCCGCGCTGCGCTCAATGCGACCATTGGCGAGGAGGCGAGAATAGCGCGCCAGAACCAATCGCTCCTAATTGACGCTGTTGTGTCGCCGCTTGCGATATCGGCCAGAACCGCGTTTGCGATCGATAAGGCCGGACCGTTCGGTCCGGGCAATACAGAGCCGGTTTTTACCCTTACCGACCTTCGCGCCGCAGACTGCAAACTGGTTGGCGGCGCCCATTTATCCGTTCGATTAGAATCGCGAACTGGGGAAATCTTCCGCGCCATCGCGTTTCGAGCCGAAGGCGAGCCGCTTGGGGAAATTTTGCGCGCCAAAGAACGATTTCACGTTGCGGGGCGAATCAAGCGCGATGATTGGCGCGGCGGCGAAGCCGGTCAGCTCCAAATCGTCGACGCAGCGCGGCCGTAATCGAGGCGAAATCGGCGAAATAGGGGCTTGCGCGCCGGACCGCTCCTCGCCTATACAGCGCGCTCCGCGCGCGACAGACGCTGCGTTGCGGGCCCTTCGTCTATCGGTTAGGACGCCAGGTTTTCAACCTGGAAAGAGGGGTTCGATTCCCCTAGGGCCTGCCAATTTTCTCCTTTTTCCAGAGAGTTGCGCCCAGAATTCGATCTGGGTGCGCGTGCGAATAGCGTGCGTCTCCCGGATTGATTTTCGGCGATGATTGACGTTAACTATTCGTTCATGTTGTTGACTGTCCATGGGTGGAAAATATGAGGGGCACTTCCGTTCTCGCCGCGCTGGTGTTGGGGTTCGCATCTGTTCAGCCGGCGGCCGCCGCTGACATTTCAAAAAACACGATCGCGGAAATCCTCGAAGATGAAGGCTATAACGTCAAAGAGCACGACCAGAGCAAGATCTTCGTCGACGTTGGCGGTTACACGGTTCTAGTCTGGGTCGACGGCGCAGACGCTGATGTTTCTTACATAACCTGGTTGCCGGGCGTTTCTGGCGACGATGTCGGGTATC
>JBCDBM010000139.1:0-8745 GCA_039183665.1 Pseudomonadota bacterium
GGAGATCTGGCAGTGGCAGTTTTGGATGTTTCGCCGCCAGCATGTTTGGATAATCCGGAAATTGAACTATTTCGGGATTCGGTCGCACGTTTTTTCGAACGGGAAGTGCCCGCCGAGCGTGTCGAGCGTTGGCGCACAAATGGCCAGGTTGACGACGAAATATGGCGCCAAGCGGGCGAGTCCGGAATACTCGGTGTGGCGACGCCGGAAGAATATGGTGGGGCCGGGGGTGATTTCCGCCATGACGTGGTCATCTTGCAAGAAGGCGTGCGTCACGGAATCGAAGGCTTCGCCATTGGCTTACATAACGTCATCGTCATGCCATATGTCTTACTTCACGGTACGGACGAACAAAAAGAGCGCTGGTTACCGCAAATGTGCGCGGGTGGGTATATATCCGCAATCGCGATGAGCGAACCTGGGGCGGGGTCAGATCTGCAGGCGATCCGAACCAGCGCGGTTAAAGACGGCGACGGATATCGGATAAACGGTTCTAAGACTTTCATTTCGAACGGTCAGGTATCAAATTTCATAGTCGTTGTTGCGAAGACCGACCCTGCGCAAGGCTCACGTGGGATCTCTCTATTTGTTGTGGAAACCGACAAGGTCAATGGTTTTCGCCGCGGCAAAAAACTCGATAAGATCGGACTAAAGGCGCAAGATACTTCAGAGTTATTTTTCGACGACGTATGGGTGCCTCAAGAAAACCTATTGGGTGGGGAAGAAGGCAAAGGCTTTGCGCAGCTCATGACAGAACTGCCTAAGGAACGCCTTCTCATGGCGATTGAAGGCGTTGTCGTGATGGAAAAGGCAATTAGCGGTACTGTTGAATATACGCGAGACCGTAAAGCCTTCGGACAGCCAATTTTTGATTTTCAAAACTCGCAGTTCAAGCTTGCGGAATGCAAAGCCAAGGCGACTGTTGCTGCGGTCTTTGTAAATGACTGCATAGAAAAAGCGTTGGCTGGTCAGCTCGACAATGCGATGTCAGCCATCGCGAAAATGTGGGTCACGGATACTGAGTGCGAGATTGTTGATGAGTGCCTCCAGTTGCATGGCGGGTATGGTTACATCAATGAATACCCAATCGCGCGTATGTATAGCAATTCCCGCATTCAGCGGATTTATGGCGGATCCAACGAAATTATGAAAGTTCTGATCGCGCGTACACTTTAATCCGCAAAAAGATTATCACAACAGGAGAACAATATGAGCGCCGCTTACATTGTGGATGCTGTTCGGACCGCAGGCGGTCGACGTAACGGGCGTCTTTCGGGTGTGCATGCGAATTTGCTCGGCGCGACGGTTCTTGATGCTCTGTTGGTGCGCACAGGAGTTGATTCCTCAGCCATCGAAGATGTCGTCTTGGGATGTGTGACTCAAGCCGGGGAGCAGTCGCTGAATGTTGCTAGAAACATCGTTCTAGCCTCAAATTTGCCAACGAGTGTTCCCGCTGTTTCCATAGATCGGCAGTGCGGCTCCTCCCAGCAAGCGGTACAGTTTGCTGCGCAGGCTGTTATCTCGGGCACGCAAGATCTGGTTATAGCCGCTGGCGTCGAGAGTATGACACGCGTTCAAATGGGCAGCGCCACACTCGCCGATACGGGCGTTAAACCCCGCCCTGATAGCGTTCTGGAAAAGTTTGGCGTTAAGAGTTTTAGTCAGTTCGTAGGTGCGGAAGCTATCGCTCGAAAGTATGAATTCGATCGGCAGTCTCTAGAGCGTTACGCTGTAGAGAGTCATAAAAAGGCTACAGCGGCGACGAACAACGGTGCTTTTGATCGGGAGATTGTACCTGTCAGTGTGACGCTTTCGGATGGGTCGAGCGTAGTCCACGACGAAGACGAAGGCATACGCGAAGACGCGTCTGTTGAAGCGTTATCGGATTTGAAAACACTCACTGATGATGGACTATTGACCGCAGGCACTTCTAGCCAAATTTGTGACGGCGCATCTGCGATCTTGGTTGCGTCCGAGGCCGCGCTGAAAACGCATGGGCTCATACCGATTGGGCGCATTGTCCAAATGGGCGTCACGGGCGGAGATCCTGTCATAATGCTTGAAGAGCCGCTATTCGCGACCGAGAAGGTTCTAGACAAAGCCGGCATGACCCTCGCTAACATCGATCTGTACGAAGTCAATGAGGCCTTCGCGCCCATACCAATGGCCTGGTTAAAACATCTTGATGCAGATGAAAGTAAATTGAACGTCAATGGGGGCGCAATCGCACTCGGTCATCCACTCGGCGCAACGGGTGCGAAGCTAATGGCGACGCTCATTCACGCTTTAAAAGCACGCAGAGCGAAATACGGTTTACAGACGATGTGCGAAGGCGGTGGGATGGCGAACGTCACTATCGTTGAGGCGCTATAGTTTTCTCAAAAACCTCGAAGGCAACAAGCTCTAACATTAACCAATAGGAGTGAATATGAAACGCGAGCCTATAAATCCCGATAGTCTGTTTAGCGTCGAAGGCGCAGGCTTATCGCATGCGATATTTAGTCAGGGAAAAAAAACCCTTCATATTTCTGGTCAAGTTGCGATGGATGCGGAGGGAAAAATAGTCGGTGCCGGAGATCTTGCGGCGCAAACCAACCAAGCGCTCAAAAACTTAGGCAACATATTGGCAAGCGTCAAAGCATCGCCAGAGAATTTAGTTCAGATAAGAACATACGTCGTGAACTATTCACCAGAGCAGTTTCCAACGATCCTGTCAGCGATAATCCCGTTTTACGGTGGAGCGACGCCCGCGGCGCATACTCTTGTCGGCGTTTCCAGTCTGGCGGTGCCGGACTTGCTTATCGAAATAGAAGGTATAGCGGTTCTGGACTAAGGGGCGGTCTGTTAGCGAGGTTCAATAAGACGGCACTTAGGCGGAGCTCGACCTAATGGTTTTTCTACCTCTCTAATTCACTACTGAAACGAAACTATATGAGGAAGAGTTGAATGTCGGAAGTTTCCCAAATTGAAGTCGTCGACGGCGTTGGGATCATAACGATCGACTCGCCGCCTGTTAACGCGCTTGGGATAAATGTACGACGCGCATTGGATGGTGGTTTCAAGCAACTCGCGGACGATAAAGAAGTCAAGGCGATCGTGTTAATATGCGATGGCAGGACATTCTTTGCGGGCGCTGATATTAGCGAGTTAGGAAAGCCGCTTGAAGAACCTGGTCTTGTCGCGGTTTTTGATATCATTGAAAATGGTGAGAAACCCGTCATCGCGGCCATTCATGGAACTGCCCTCGGCGGTGGTCTTGAGTTGGCGTTGATCTGCCATTATCGAGTTGCTGTTCCTTCAGCCCAAGCAGGCTTGCCTGAAGTAAACCTTGGTCTGCTGCCCGGGGCGGGTGGGACACAACGGTTACCGAGATTGGTGGGCGCCGAGGTTGCGCTGGATCTCATTACAAGCGGGCGCGCCATAAGCGCGTCAAAAGCAGTAGAGCTAGGCGTCTTCGATGCCCTTGCTAAGGAAGAGAGCTTACGCAACGATTCTATTGACTTCGCCAAAGCGGTTTTAGCCGAAAAGCGCCCGCTTCTGCGCGTTCGCGACAGAAAAGACAAAATAGAGCCAGCCCGGAGCACACCTGAGCTTTTTGATACGTTCCGTACAAAGAAGGCCCGAGCATTTCGAGGCTTCAAAGCACCCGAAAGTATCATCAAATGCATCGAAGCGGCCGTACACTTACCATTCGAACAAGGTATTGCGAGGGAAGCGGAACTTTTTCAAGAACTTAATGCGTCTACAGAATCGGCGGCGCAAAGAAATTACTTCTTCGCCGAACGTCAGACGGCAAAGATTCCTGATATCCCGCGCGATACGCCTGTCTTGCCAATCAAAAGTGTAGGGGTGATTGGCGCCGGCACGATGGGCGGGGGCATCACCATGAATTTCCTTAATGTCGGCGTTCCCGTTACGATAATTGAGACAAGTCAGGAAGCGCTTGATCGAGGTCTTGGCGTTATTCGATCCAACTATGAGCGTAGCGCGAAAAAAGGCAAGCTCACACCGCAAATCATTGAGGATCGTATGGCGTTGATAACGCCCGGTCTGAATCTCGCGCAACTTGCTGATGTCGATCTCGTGATCGAAGCTGTTTTCGAAAGTATGGATGTCAAGAAAGATGTTTTTTCCAGACTCGATGGTATCGTGAAAGAGGGCGCCATACTGGCGACAAACACATCGTTTCTGGACATAAACGAGATTGCAGCGATCACGCGCCGACCAGAGTCGGTCGTGGGGCTGCACTTCTTTTCTCCAGCCAATGTGATGCGGCTTTTAGAAGTCGTGCGCGGGGATGCGACGTCCAAAGCGGTCGTTGCGACTGCTATGTCACTTGCTAAAAAGATCGGAAAAGTACCCGTACTGAGTGGCGTGTGTGACGGATTTATCGCTAACCGCTTGATGCGTCCCCGTGGGGTTCAGGCGGATCACCTCGTTCTGGAAGGTCCGACGCCGCAAGATATCGATAACGCTTTGTATGATTACGGCTTTGCAATGGGCCCCTTTCAAATGATCGACTTGGTTGGCCTCGACGTGTTGGGGCGTGACAGCGATGCGCGAACTTTGCGCGGAGACTTCGTAACCCACGACCGGCTAGGACAAAAAAAGAATGGCGGATTTTACGATTATGATGAGAATCGTAAGCCTACGCCGTCGCCAGCGGCTGCCAAGATCATCGAAGAGTTTGCTGCGTTTAATGGCATTGAGAAGAAGGGTCTATTATCCGCCGAAGATATCGTCGCGAGGCTACTCTATCCTGTCGTGAATGAGGGCGCGAAAATTTTGGAAGAGGGGATCGCGCTGCGGGCGTCCGATATCGATGTCGCGGCTATACTCGGATACAATTGGCCAGTGTACAAAGGAGGCCCAATGTTTTGGGCTGAAACTGTTGGTTTGTCGAAGATCGTGGACGGACTCGGTCGATTTGAAGCTGAAACTGGTGATGAAGCGTTCAGACCTGCCACGCTGCTCGTTGACCTTGCTGATAGCGGCAAAACTTTCGCTGATACCATCTGATGCGCACACAGAATATGTATGCGAGACGCTGTTCGCGAGATTTAATTTCGTGGAATAGGGCGCTTATCCAGATAGTCTGTTACAGCTTCATAAGCTAAAGCAAACTCGAGCACCTCCTTATCTTTCCCCATCGGCCCCATAAATTGAATGCCCATTGGGCGACCCTTTTCATCAAATCCGGCCGGTAGATTAATCACGGGCAAACCGGCCAAGGTTCCGCCGATCACAACTTCCATCCACCTGTGATATGTGTCCATGCTCTTACCGCTTATTGAAGAAGGCCAGTCGATATCCGTGGCAAACGGAAACACCTGTGCGGTGGGCAAAGCTAGTATATCGTATTTCTCGAAGAGGTCATTGAGCGCTCTGTACCAAGCGGACCTGCTGGTTGCCGCATCAGAGATCTGTGCCGCCGACATCCCTAGGCCGCCTTCGATTTCCCAAATCAGTTCCGGCTTTAAAAAAGACTTCGTCTCTGGATCGTCATAAAGAGGCTTTAAGCCGCTCATAAACCAGTGCCGCAGGGTGAGCCACGTCTCCCAAAGTCGTTGCAGATCAAACTTCGGCATCGTTTCTTCGATGATAAATCCAGAGTCCGATAATCTGTTTAACGCTGCCGCGCAAACGTCCAACACGCCCTTTTCAGTTGGTAAATAACCTCGATAGTCAGCCATCCACCCAATTCTAACTTCCGAGCGCTTAGGCGGAACAAACGTATCGAATGCTGGAAATGGATCGCGCATCGAGAGTGGAGCGCCGGGGTCGCCCCCGGCCATTGTTTCCATTAACCGGATTGTATCTTCGACGTCGCGTCCCATCGGCCCATCAGTGGCTAGTTGATCATAAAAGAGTTCACTGCGCAGAGATGGGCTTGGAATTCGCCCCTGGCTCGGACGAAAGCCAACAACATTGTTGAACGCAGCTGGATTGCGAAGCGATCCCATCATGTCGCTGCCATCAGCGCAGGGCGTTAGCTGCAGCGCCAAGACGACTGCTGCGCCGCCGCTGCTGCCGCCTGCGCTTAGCGCTGGGTCATATGCGTTTCCAGTCGTTCCATGAACGGCGTTATAAGTATTGGATCCGAGGCCAAATTCAGGCGCATTCGTCTTGCCGATAAAAATGGCTCCCTGTGCTCGGATGCGAGCGATCGGCAGGCTGTCTGTTTCAGCCACGTTGTTTGCAAAGATTGGCGACCCGTAGCTCGAATTCAATCCCTTGGCATCTGCTAGATCCTTTACAGCATGGGGCATGCCATGCATCCAACCCCAATAGTCACCGCGCTCTAATGCTCTGTCAGCTTCATCAGCTTTTTGCATAAGAACGTCGTCGTCAACCATGCTGACAATCGCATTATAAGTGGGGTTGTAGCGATGAATTTTCTGGAGGTACGTTTCCATGACTTCGGTGCAGCGGATACGCCTCTGTTTAATCGCTTTTGAAAGTCTTGCTCCGCTTAGTTCTGTTATATCTGTTGGCAATTCTTCTGCTCCGTTATTTCCACAGCCACTAAATAGCAACGCCCCTCCAAGCGTGGCCGCCGAAGCGATGAGCCTCCGTCGGTCTATATAATTACTGTACGAATTAAACATAAAAGTCGCTCACATGTTTTTTCATAGTGTTCTATCGTGCGAGTTATGAACTGCAGCGAACTCCGCGTCGAAGTTTCGATTGAGGCGCTTCTTTTACTATACGAGTGGCATTCCGCTCGCAGCCTCCCATTTCTGTTCAACGTCTTCTAACCAACCGTTGATATTCCCAACGTGCTCGATCGAAGGCGGGTAGGCGACAGGGTCCGGTAAAGCATCCGTAATTCCCAATACGCCTTCCATTACCCCGTAGGCGCAAAACGCTGTATATGTGACGGCATAGCCGCCTTCTTGTATGAGAAGCATGCGGCCGCCACAGTGTTCATCGGCGATCTCCTTGGCAATTTTTGCCATCGTGCGATAGCCGCTCATGCTCAATAGATTACGACCATTTAGATCAAACTGATTGGCGTCTTGTCCATTGGCAATGATCAGCAAATCCGGCTGATACTGGTCCAACGCTGGTTTGACCAAACGTATCATCGTTGTTTCGTAAGCTCTATCACCGCTGCCGTAGGGGAGCGGTATGTTCAAATTGTAACCCTTGCCAGAACCTATGCCTACTTCGTCAACGGTTCCTAATTCAGGATGATTCTCGCCCCAGGATCCCAATGGCATGTGCAGCGAAATGGTCAACACATCACTGCGGTCGTAAAACCCTGCTTGCGTACCATTCCCGTGGTGCACATCCCAATCCAACACTGCGATTTTTTTGAGACCAGCTTTGCGGGCATGCTCTGCTACCACGCCAATATTGTTGACTAAGCAATATCCGTCCGGGAGTGTTCTCGATGCGTGATGTCCGGGCGGCCGCGTCAAACTGTATGCGATTTTGCAATCGCCAGACAAAATCGCGTTGAGTGCGTTCAGTCCGCATCCCGCCGCTGCATGCATCGCGTCGAGCGTCCCGGGGCTAACGACGGTCGTTTGCCCATCGATGCGAGCGGCTTTTTTCGTCATTTCGACTTGCTTCGCAATCCTATAAATGTGCTCAAGGTAGGACGGGTCAGCAAATTCACTCAGGCCCTCATATGTTGCGCGCGATCCGATGTACCAATTCAGTCGCGATTGGATCGGGCCTCTCTCCAAGATTGATTTGATGTTCCGCAGGCGGTCGGCGTTCTCGGGGTGACGCTCCGGAATTTGGATCAAAGGGGACGCTTCCAAGTCGTAGCAACCTTCCCCCGTTTCGTGTTTGAAACAGTCTGGATGCCAATAAATGTGAACCAATTCGTTCATTACTTCTGTGTACCCATCGTTTATTTCAGACGGAGCGGTCCTTTTTTCGTCAGTCGAGGCGTTGCTCCAAAACTTTCATTTCATTTTCGCGCCGATAAACCCGCCATTGGCGCGGAATTTGAACTACCGGATCACATGGGCCTCGCTCCCGCGGTGGGAGCGATTTTGACCAGTCGCCACCGGCGGACAAAGCCCAAAAGACCAACGTTTAGATGATAGTGAATTAATTCCTTGGTCGGACGTTTATGTGAAGACTGGCGTTCTCTTCGACGGACTTACGGGAGAAACTGAACTGAAAGTACTCCCCAGTTGCCCAGGATTCAGTTAGGTCGCAATAATGACGGTTTTTTGGATCTCCTGATTGCCCAGGCATGTTTATCGCTTGCGAATTGTCCCACTTGCCGACATCGATCACGAGACGTACAGAAGCGCCCCCTTGAACATTTCCTTCCGCATCTGGATACCCTAGATTAAGGGTGCTAATGTTGCCGTCACGAGGGCGATCGATCAGATTGGCGCAACTCAAAGTATTATCATCAATGAGTGCTTGTAGCGGATGTTTGACATTTAGTTTGTTAACTTGTCCCCACTGCACCATGTCCTGCGCTCCGCCGTTCGCGCCAAAATGGTTGCTTGCAGCTAAAGCCAACGAGTCAACGAGTATTTGATCAATCTCAGACTTACTCGTTCCTTCGAAAAACGGGACTTCCCGATCGAGTATCAGGTCGCGCAAAAAAGCAAAGTCTACAACGAAGTCGGTCGGTTTATCTTGTTCGACGACATGTCTGAAAATCGCTTTGGGCAGTTCTATATAATACCAATAAGCAAAGAGAGGCGCGGCTTCGGAAGTTGTGGCGAAGCGGTAATCCCATGCCTCGAATAGTTTCATCGCGTCTATTAC
>JBCDBM010000140.1:0-8674 GCA_039183665.1 Pseudomonadota bacterium
ACCGTCACGCCCTTGGGCACGGGTACAGGTCTTTTACCGATGCGGGACATCTCTTGCTCCTCGCCCTAATAAACTTCGCACAGCACTTCGCCGCCAACATTGGCGTCGCGCGCGGCCGCATCCGACATTACGCCCTTCGGCGTCGAAACGATCGAAATTCCAAGACCGTTGCGCACCGACCCTAAATCGCGCACGGACGAATATACCCGACGGCCTGGCTTTGAGACGCGTTTGATCTTTTGAATGACCGGTTCGCCTTCGTAATATTTCAGCTCTATGTCGAAAGTCGGCTTCTCGCCATCCTTTTCGATGACAGAATAGCCGCGAATGTAGCCTTCTCGTTGCAGCACATCGAGCACCCAGCCACGTAACTTCGACGCCGGAGCGCTTGTCTTATCATACCGGCGCATTTGCGCATTGCGAATGCGGGTAATCAAATCGCCGACGGGATCATTAATTGCCATCTTTGATCGACTCCTTACCAGCTCGACTTCACGAGGCCCGGAATTTTACCTTCCGAACCCAATTGACGAAGCGCGATGCGCGACATTTTCAGTTTGCGATAGAACCCGCGGGGGCGGCCCGTCACCAAGCAACGATTACGGATCCGCGTCTTCGATGCATTGCGCGGAATTTCCGCAAGCTTCAACGCCGCCATGAACCGATCTTCAGCAGGCTGCTCTTTATCATTAATAATGGCCTTGAGCCGTGTGCGCTTTGACTCAAACTTTTCCGCAAGGCGGCGTCGTTTGAGATCTCGCTCAACCATTGATTTCTTCGCCATGGTTTCTCCTTGTCAAGCCGGTTTCCGCTATTGGACCTTGCCTAATCCTTATCCTGATCGTTATTGCCGGAACGGAAAATTGAACGCCCGGAGCAATTCGCGCGCTTGCTCGTCGCTCGTCGCCGTTGTGCAAATGATGATGTCCATGCCCCGAATCTTATCGACTTTGTCGTAGTCGATCTCCGGGAAGACAATGTGTTCTTTCAATCCCATTGCGTAATTGCCGCGCCCGTCAAAACTCTTCGGGTTCAGCCCGCGAAAGTCACGCTGGCGCGGGAGAGCGATGGTGACCAACCGGTCGATGAATTCGAACATCCGATCGCGACGCAACGTCACCTTCGCGCCGACCGCCATGCCCTCGCGAAGCTTAAAGTTCGCAATCGACTTGCGCGCATGGGTCGTCTGCGGCTTTTGACCAGTAATGCGCGTCAGATCAGCAACGGCCGCGTCCACGGCTTTGCGATCATTCACAGCATCGCCAACGCCCATATTGACGACGACTTTTTCAAGTTTCGGCGTCATCATAACATTCGAGTACGCGAACTGTTCTTGCATCTTACCGCGGATTTCATCCCGGTAGAGCGATTTCAGGCGCGGTTCATATGCGCTTGCTTCAGCCATTAGATCACCTCGCCCGACGCTTTCGCGTAACGCACTTTCTTGCCGTCTTCTTCTTTAAAACCAACGCGCGTTGCTTTGCCCGTGGACGGATCTGCGAGCGCAACATTAGAAATATGGAGCGGCGCTTCTCGGCTTAAGATGCCGCCCTCGGAACTCGCCGATTGCTTTTGGTGTTTTTTCACCAGATTAACCCCGCGCACGACCACCCGGTCTTCTTGCGGCAGGACGCTCACGACCTCGCCTTGCGCGCCGCGGTCACGACCCGCAAGCACGATGACTTTGTCGCCTTTTTTAATCTTCGCCGCCATTACAGCACCTCCGGCGCCAGCGATACGATTTTCATATGCCGCGCTGCGCGTAATTCGCGCGTCACCGGGCCGAAAATCCGCGTGCCAACGGGTTCTTTGTTGTTGTTGATCAAGACTGCCGCATTCCGATCGAAGCGAATGACAGAACCGTCCCGGCGCTTGATATCTTTGGCCGTGCGCACAACGACGGCCTTCATGACCTGGCCTTTTTTAACGCGGCCGCGTGGAATCGCTTCTTTGACGGAAACGACAATAATATCGCCCACGCCCGCATACTTTCGCTTCGCGCCGCCCAGTACTTTGATGCACTGAACGCGCTTGGCGCCCGAATTGTCTGCCACGTCCAAATTCGTCTGCATTTGGATCATGTCGCTTCTCCTTCAGCGGCGCCAAAAGCCCCGCACTCCAATCTTCACTTCTACGCGTAAGCCCCGCGCGCCTTAACCTTTTGATCCGTCGCCAACGACTTCCCATCGTTTGAGACGAGATTTCGGCGGACACTCGCTGATGAGCACCAGATCGCCTGCTTTGTATTTGTTCGCCTCATCATGGGCGTGAAACTTGTTGGAACGACGAATAATCTTTTTGAGTACGGGATGACGGAATATCCGCTCAACACGAACGACGACCGTTTTGTCGCCTTTGTCGCTCACCACGGTGCCCTGCATGATGCGTTTCGGCATAACCTAATCCTTAAGCCTGTGCGCCGGCGCGTTCGCCAAGCACGGTTTTTATTCTTGCAATATCTTTGCGCACGGCGTTCACGCGCGCGGTTTTTTCCAATTGGCCCGACGCTTGTTGGAAGCGCAGGTTGAACTGTTCTTTTTTGAGCTGAAGCAATTTGTCTTTCAGCTCATCAGTGGTCAGATCACGAACTTCCGCCGCTTTCATCGCTCAGCTGCTCCTATTCGCCAATGCGCGTCACGATGCGCGTTTTGATCGGCAATTTCGCCGCGCCCAAGCTCAACGCCTGGCGCGCCACATCATCGCTCACGCCGTCTATTTCAAACATGATGCGGCCAGGCTTCACTTTCGCGGCCCAAAACTCTACCGAGCCTTTGCCCTTACCCATGCGAACTTCCGTCGGTTTTTTCGTTACAGGCACATCAGGGAAAATACGTATCCAGACGCGGCCGGCCCGTTTCATGGCGCGTGTGATTGCCCGCCGCGAGGCTTCGATCTGGCGCGCGGTGACCCGTTCCGGTTCAAGCGCTTTCAGACCATGAGACCCAAAGTTCAGATCTGTGCCCCCCTTGGCGACACCCTTGATCCGGCCTTTATGCATCTTCCGGAATTTTGTTCTTTTTGGCTGCAACATGATGCAGAGACTTTCCTAATGCTTCGCCGAGACGCTACGAATTCGGACGACGGTCTTGTTGGCCGACGCCGCCGGTTTGCGCAACAACCAAACGACGCTCTTGCGCCATCGGGTCGTGCTCCATGATCTCGCCTTTAAAGATCCAAACTTTGACGCCGATAGCGCCATAAGTGGTTTGCGCCGTCGCGACACCGTAATCGATATCCGCGCGCAAGGTGTGAAGCGGCACGCGACCCTCGCGATACCATTCCATGCGCGCAATCTCTGCGCCGCCCAAACGGCCCGATACGTTCACGCGGATGCCAAGACCGCCCATACGCTGCGCTGTCTGCATGGCGCGCTTCATGGCGCGACGGAATGCAACGCGGCGCTCCAACTGCTGCGCGATATTCTCGGCAACCAACGTCGCATCGATCTCGGGTTTCCGGATCTCGACAATGTTGAGAACGGTTTCCGAAGACGAGCGCTTCGAGAGTTCATGGCGCAGCTTTTCAATGTCAGCGCCTTTTTTCCCGATCACCACGCCCGGACGCGCCGTATAGATCGTCACGCGACATTTCTTGTGCGGTCGTTCAATAACGATGCGCGACACGCCCGCTTGTTTCAGTTTCTTTTCCAGAAACCGACGGATCGCCAGGTCTTCATGCAAGAGATCGCCATAAGCGCCCTTCGACGCGAACCAACGCGAATCCCAAGTGCGATTAATGCCGAGCCGCAACCCGATGGGATTAACTTTCTGACCCATTAAGCGGCCTCCTCAACTTCTTTCACGACGATCGTGATCTCTGCGAACGGCTTTTGAATTTTACCGACACGACCACGGGCGCGGGCGCGCCAACGTTTCATGACCAAATTCTTGCCCACAAAGGCGCGGTCCACGACCAAGGAATCAATGTCAAGATCGTGGTTGTTCTCCGCATTCGCGATCGCGCTTTCCAGGACTTTTTTCACATCTTGCGCGACGCGTTTGCGCGAGAATGTGAGATCCGCAAGCGCCTTCTCAACTTTCTTGCCACGGATGAGTTCAGCCACAAGATTCAGCTTTTGCGGAGAAATCCGAATAAGCCGACCTTTGGCCATGGCCTCATTGTCGGCGTAGCGACGAGGATTTTTTTCCTTGCCCATGTCCGTTAGCCTCTTCGCGCTTTTTTATCTGCGCCATGACCGTAGTAGGTGCGCGTCGGTGAGAACTCGCCGAATTTGTGTCCGACCATGTCCTCGGTGACGTGCACGGGAATAAACTTCTTGCCATTGTAAACGTTGAAGGTGAGCCCAACGAATTGCGGCAATATCGTCGAACGCCGCGACCACGTTTTGACGCCGCCTTTATGTTTGCCGTCCTGCGCTTCTTCTGCCTTTTTCAGCATGTAGCGATCGACGAACGGCCCTTTCCAAACAGAACGAGGCATAACTTCTAACGTCCTTACTTCCGGCCCTTGCGCGTGTGGCGCGAGCGAATGATGTACTTATCGGTTTTCTTATTTGAACGCGTTTTGCGACCCTTGGTTGGCTTGCCCCATGGGGTCACCGGATGGCGACCGCCCGAGGTGCGTCCCTCACCGCCGCCATGTGGGTGATCAACCGGGTTCATCACAACACCGCGTACGGAGGGCCGCTTGCCTTTCAACCGGTTGGTGCCTGCCTTGCCGACCGTCTCGTTCATGCGGTCTTGGTTTGACACCGCGCCGACGGTGGCCATGCACTCACCGTGAATGAGGCGAACTTCGCCCGATTGAAGGCGAACCTGACCCATGGCGCCATCGCGCCCGACGAGCTGCGCGTAGGTGCCGGCCGAGCGGGCTACTTGTCCGCCTTTGCCGGGCTTTAGCTCCACATTGTGGATGATCGTGCCCACTGGCATGTTTTTCAGCGGCATCGCGTTGCCCGGCTTAATGTCGACCTTATCGCCCGACATCACCTTATCGCCCGCTTTAACCCGTTGAGGCGCCAGAATATACGCTAACTCGCCATCGAGATATTTGATGAGGGCAATGAACGCCGAACGGTTTGGATCGTATTCGAGGCGCTCAACCTTCGCTTCGATATCGTGTTTGCGACGACGAAAATCGATTCGACGATAGGCCTTTTTCACGCCGCCGCCACGACGACGCACCATGATGCGGCCGGTATTGTTGCGACCGGCTTTCTCAGACAACCCCTCGGTCAGCGACTTGACCGGGCCGCCTTTCCAAAGCTCGCCACGGTCCACCAACACCAGCTGGCGGCGCGACGGGGTCGTCGGTTTGAATTTTTTTAACGCCATTGTTCTTCAAATCCCGTCCGCTACAGCCCTGTCGTCACGTCAATGGCGTGACCTTCTTCGAGCGTCACCACGGCCTTTTTGATCGTTGAGCGCGTGTACGCGCGACCGCGGAAATTCTTGTTTTTGCCTTTAACGCGCGCCGTATTCACGGCTTTGACTTTGACCTTAAACAACGCCTCAACAGCTTCCGCAATTTGCGGCTTCGTTGCGGTCATAGGCACTTTGAAAACCACTTGGTTGTTCTCAGAGGCGATCGTTGATTTTTCGGTGATCACCGGCGCGATCAGCGTGTCGTAATGCGTTTCAAGGCCCGCTTGTGTCTCTTGCTTGCTCATTTGAGTCGCGCCTCCAACCCTTCGACCGCTGCTTTCGTTAAAACCAGCGTGCTCTTGCGCAAGATGTCGTAAACGTTCGCGCCGGCGACGGGCAGAAAATCGACGCCCGGCACATTACGCGCCGCCAAGAAGAAATCCTGATCTACCTGGGTGTCCACAATCAACGCATCTTTAAGACCAAGGGTATTGAACGCTTCGACGACGGACTTTGTTTTCGTTTCTGCGACTTTGGTTTCGTCAATAACGATCAGCGCGCCGTCGGCTTTCTTTGCAGACAATGCATGACGCAGCGCTAAACGCCGTACCTTTTTGGGTAGGCTGATCGCATGGGAACGCGGACGGGGCCCATGAGCCTTACCGCCGCCACGAAACTGGGACACTTTCTTGTCGCCGTGTCGGGCGCCGCCTGTGCCTTTTTGGCGGTACATTTTTTTGCCCGTACCGTTAATTTCGTTGCGTTCGCGCGTTTTGTGCGTGCCTTGCTGACGCTTTGCCATTTGATAGACAACGCAACGGTGCAAAATATCCGCGCGCGGCTCGAGGCCGAAGATCGCATCGTCGAGATCGATATCTCCGACTTTTTCTTTCGTCATGGAGACGATATCGGTCTTCATTATTCGTCTCCCTCAGATTTCTTCGGCTCTTCTGCGGGCGCCTCAGCTTCGGTCGTCGCTTCCGCGTCCGCTTCGGCTGCTTTTGCAGCGTCTTCTTCAGCAGCTTTCGCGGCGGCTTCAGCCTTCGCTGCTTCTTCCGCTGCTTTGCTCTCCGCTTCCACGACAGATCTCAACGCGCCCGGAAGAACCACATCTTGTGGCGTGGGCTTCTTAACGGCATCGCGAATGAGCACCCATCCGCCTTTTGGCCCTGGCACGGCGCCTTTAATCAAAATCAGCCCGCGATCTGAGTCTGTACGGACGATCTGAAGGTTCTGCGTCGTCACTCGCGTCGCGCCCATATGACCGGCCATCTTCTTGCCCTTGAAGACGCGGCCAGGCTCTTGGCATTGACCCGTTGACCCGTGCGACCGGTGTGAGATGGAAACACCGTGTGATGCCCGCAAACCGCCAAAATTGTGGCGCTTCATAGCGCCGGCAAAGCCCTTACCGATCGAAGTCCCCGTCACGTCAACATATTGGCCTTCGGCGTAGTGCTCCGCGATCAGCTCTTCGCCAACCTCAATGAGGTTGTCCTCAGAAACGCGAAACTCCGCTACCATCGCTTTTGGCTCAACATTAGCCTTTGCGAACTGGCCGCGATCGGCCTTGCTCACGCGCTTGAGTTTGCGTTTGCCCACGCCTAGCTGGAGCGCGGTGTATCCGTTCTTTTCATTCGTTCGCTGACCAACAACTTGGCAGCTATCGAGCTGCATGACGGTGACCGGAATATGGTCTCCCGTTTCCGCATAAATGCGGGTCATGCCCAATTTCTTTGCGATCAATCCCGTGCGCATCTCTAATCCCCTTATGCGCCCAGCTTGATTTCGACGTCGACGCCTGCGGACAGGTCGAGCTTCATCAGTGCATCGACTGTCTGCGGGGTCGGATCGACAATATCGAGCATGCGTTTGTGCGTACGCATTTCGAATTGCTCGCGGCTCTTTTTGTTCACATGTGGCGAGCGATTCACGGTGTAACGCTCAATCCGCGTCGGCAACGGGATCGGGCCGCGAACGGTTGCGCCAGTGCGCTTAGCGGTATGCACGATTTCAAGCGTCGACGCGTCAAGCACGCGATGATCAAACGCTTGAAGTCTTATTCGGATGTTCTGTTGCATTTGTTCGACGCTTTGTTCGTGTTCAACCTAAGTTTACAGAGTCGAAAACGCGGACCGGGGAAAATCCGATCCGCGCTTTCGCTAGTCCTATTCTACTCGATGATCTTGGCGACAATACCCGCGCCAACGGTGCGACCACCTTCACGAATAGCGAAGCGAAGCTTCTCTTCCATGGCGATCGGCACGATCAACTCCACATTCACTTCCACATTGTCGCCCGGCATGACCATTTCTGTGCCTTCTTTCAAAGTCACAACGCCGGTCACGTCGGTCGTACGGAAGTAAAACTGCGGACGATAGTTCGTGAAGAACGGCGTGTGGCGGCCACCTTCTTCTTTCGTCAAGATATACGCTTCCGCTTCGAATTTCGTGTGCGGCGTCACGCTGCCCGGCTTACACAGCACTTGGCCGCGCTCAACGGCGGTGCGCTCAATGCCGCGAAGCAGAACACCAACGTTGTCGCCCGCTTCACCGCGATCAAGCAGCTTGCGGAACATCTCAACACCCGTGCAGGTCGTTTTCTGGGTATCTTTGATGCCGACGATTTCAAGCTCGTCGCCAACATTCACGACACCGCGCTCAACCCGGCCCGTGACAACCGTACCGCGGCCAGAAATCGAGAACACGTCCTCAATTGGCAGCAAGAAGTCTTGGTCGACTGGACGCTCTGGGGTCGGAATGTACGCATCGACCTGCTCCATCAATTCCTTGATGGTGTTTTCACCAATGGCTTCGTCACGACCTTCAAGAGCGGCCAAAGCAGAACCTTTGATGATCGGAATGTCGTCGCCCGGGAACTCGTAAGACGAGAGCAGTTCACGAACTTCCATTTCGACAAGCTCGAGCAGCTCTTCGTCGTCAACCTGGTCGACTTTGTTGAGATAGACAACGATCGCAGGAACGCCAACCTGACGCGCCAAAAGAATATGCTCGCGTGTTTGCGGCATAGGACCGTCCGCTGCGTTCACAACGAGAATAGCGCCGTCCATTTGCGCCGCGCCCGTGATCATGTTTTTCACGTAGTCAGCGTGCCCTGGGCAGTCGACATGCGCGTAATGACGACCGTCGGTTTCATATTCGACGTGCGCCGTTGAGATGGTGATCCCGCGCGCTTTTTCTTCAGGCGCGCCGTCAATCTCGTCATAGGCTTTAAAATCGCCGAAATATTTGGTGATCGCCGCCGTCAGCGTTGTCTTGCTGCGACCCAAAGGTGTGAAGGGCAACGCCGCCGAACAAGCGCTGCTCCGCGCCCATATCACCTGCAACAAAAAC
>JBCDBM010000141.1:0-8673 GCA_039183665.1 Pseudomonadota bacterium
CTATTCTTAGCGACTGCATTGTTCGGGCGAATATGGTGCGGCTATACATGTCCACAAACGGTATGGACTGATCTTTATATTGCTGCTGAGAGGATGATTGAAGGCGATCGCAATCAACGCATGCGGTTGGCCAATGCGCCTTGGTCATTTGCGAAAGCGCGCAAAAAACTCACAAAGCACGCCGTTTGGTTGTTCATCGCTGCAGCCACGGGGGGCGCTTGGGTGTTTTACTTTCATGATGCGCCCACGATATTGCCGCAGCTCTTTTCTGGTACGGCGCCGGCTTCAGCCTATTTGTTCATGGGGATACTGACTTTTACGACTTACGTTCTCGCCGGCTCCATGCGCGAACAAGTTTGTACATATATGTGCCCCTGGCCGCGCATCCAAGCAGCGCTCACAGATGAAGAAACACTTCAAGTCACCTATAAGACAGATCGGGGAGAGCCGCGCGGCGCGCACAAAAAGGGCGATCCTTGGGATGGCCGCGGTGATTGCATTGATTGCAAAGCTTGTGTGGCGGCGTGTCCGATGGGTATCGATATTCGCGACGGCGCGCAGCTCGAATGCATCAACTGCGCTCTTTGCATTGATGCTTGCGATGAGATTATGGGTCGCCTCAACAGGCCCAAAGGGCTGGTTGCTTACGATACCGATAAAAATCTGGCGAGACGTTCTAAAGGCGAACAATCGAGCATTCGTATGCTGCGAACCCGTACGCTGTTCTACGGCGTTGTGCTGACGATTATATCGGGTGTGATGCTGACCGCGCTTGCAACGCGCGCCACCCTCGAGGTGAATGTCTTGCGCGATCGTACGCCGCCCTTTGTTCTGCTGTCTGACGGCTCAATTCGCAACGCCTATACGTTGAAGATCGTGAACAAAGACAATGCGGAACGGCGGTTCATTGTGACCTTATTAGGTGAGGGGCGCGTTCAACTGGCCGCCATTGGCGAACAGGTGGTCGACAACGAACTACGGCTCACCGTCCGCGGAGACGATGTTCGCTCCACCCGCGTGTTTGCAACAATGTCGGCAACCGGGGAACGGGCGCCGTCGATCCCGCTGACATTTGTCGTCCGCGACGCCATAAGCGGTGAAGAGAAAAAGAACCCAACTGTATTTCTGACGGAGAGGCTGTGATGGGAGAGGGTTTTCGGATTGCGGGCAAACACGTCTTGATGATGTTGGTCGGATTTTTCTCAATGATTTTAACCGTCAATATGATCTTTTTGAATTTTGCACTTAAGACGTTTCCGGGGGAAAAGGTCGAAAAGTCTTATCTTCAGGGGCTCAATTACAATGACCGCCTGGAGGCGCGCGATACTCAGACGGCGCTCGGTTGGCGGGCCTCGATTGATGAGGCGACCCGCCACGACAACCAGGTGCTGCTCACGCTGACCATTGTTCAGGAAAATGGCGCGCCAATTTCAGCGCTTGACGTTTCCGGCGTTTTATCACGGCCCGCCCATGACGGAGACGATAGCCCGTTTGTTTTCTCGCCAAGTGGGAACGGTCAATATACGGCTTCTGTGGAAGCCGGCAGCGGCGTTTGGGATCTCGATGGTCGAGCCGTCAATGCGCGTAATGACGAATTTGAATTTCGCAATAGGATTGAAATCCCATGAGTGCTGAGCTGACCATCGAGTCGGCGGCGCAGGCACGGGGGTGTCCGAGCGGTTTGGCGCCGGTTGACGACAACGGGGCCGCAACGAACACCGGCGCCATCGATCCGGTGCCGTTCGTCCGCGACGAAGACGGGCTTAGGAAACTTGAGTTAGCGGTGTTCCGCGCCAAATGCGCCGGCTGTATTTCAAAGATTGAGTCTGCGATGCTCGGCCTGAAGGGCATGCAACGCGCTCGCCTTAATTTATCGACAGGCCGCTTGACGTTGGCGTGGGACACCGCCGCTGACTGGCGCCCAATGACGATAACAACAACCCTTCAAGGCTTGGGGTATCGCGCTGCGCCATTTGATCCTAGCGCCGCTGAAAATGATCATGATGCGGAAGGTCGTCGCCTTTTACGTGCGCTTGGCGTGGCCGGCTTCGCTGTCGCCAATGTCATGTTGCTGTCGATTTCGGTATGGGCTGGCGGCGCCGAAATGGGGGTTGGAACCCGAGGCCTACTCCACTGGGCTTCCGCGCTGATTGCTATACCCGCAGCGTTGTATGCTGGAAGACCATTTTTTTCTTCCGCATGGGGCGCGTTGAAAAACCGGCATGCGAATATGGATGTCCCCATCTCATTGGCGGTCATCTTGGCGTTATCAATCAGTATCTATGAATTCTTCGCCAGTGGCGAGCACACCTATTTCGATGCTGCCGTGATGTTGCTGTTCTTTTTATTGATCGGTCGATACCTTGATCATCGCCTTCGTTGGCGCGCTCGAGCAGCGGCGCGCGATCTTCTGGCGATGCAAAAGACGACGGCGCAACGCCTCGACGCTTCTGGCGATATCACTCCAATTGCAGCGAGTGATGTTGCGGTGAACGACCAACTCATTTTGTCACCCGGCGACCGCGCGCCTGTGGACGGCGTCATCATCGAGGGCGTATCCCATGCCGATTTTTCGTTGGTCACTGGCGAAAGCGCGCCCGTTCCTTTGCGCCGCGGCGGCGCCGTAAACGCCGGCGTTATCAATCTTTCCAATCGTCTGATCATGCGCGCAACGGCGACCGTCGAAAACTCGCTTGTCGCCGAACTGGCTCGGCTGATTGAAGCGGGCGAGCAGACCCGAAGCCGATATGTGCGCCTCGCCGACCACGCGGCGCGAGCGTATGTGCCCATTGTTCACTCGTTGGCGCTCGCAACCTTTTCAGGATGGATGTTGCTCGATGGCGGTTTTCGCTTGGCGATCACAAATGCGATCGCTGTGCTTATCATCACGTGTCCTTGCGCCCTGGGGCTCGCTGCGCCGGCGGTGCAAGTCGTCGCAACGGGGCGTCTTTTCAAGCGCGGGGTATTGGTGAAGTCTGGCGATGCGCTGGAGCGACTCGCGCAAGCGGATGCTTTCGTCTTCGATAAAACAGGAACGCTCACCCTCGGCAGGCCAGTGTTGGCGAACCGAGAAGCGATCTCGGCCGAAATCTTAAAAAGCGCCGCGTCGCTCGCGCGGATTTCTCGGCATCCTTTATCCCGGGCGATCGTCGAGGCCGCAGGGAAGGGACGCGTTTGTTCGAATGCGAAAGAAACGCCGGGTCTAGGCGTCGAGGGGATTATTAATGGCAGGTGCGCTCGCCTAGGGTCCGCACATTGGGTTGGCGCGCCGACAACGGCCGACGACGCTTTAGAAAGCTGGTATCGCTTGGACGATGAACCCGCGGTTCGGTTCAGGTTTGAGGATATTCCGCATCCTGACGCCCAATCTACATTGAACGCGCTTTCGGAACGAGGATTCTCAACAGAGCTTCTCTCGGGCGATCGGGGGCCCGCGGTCTCCGCCGCCGCACATAAACTCGGCATCACGAATTTTCGCGCCGGTGTCAGTCCACAAGATAAGCTCAAGCGGTTATCGGCGCTACGGGCAGATGGCGTCAAAGTTGCGATGGTGGGGGATGGGCTGAACGATGCGCCGTCCTTGGCGCAAGCGCATGTTGCTTTGTCGCCGGGTACGGCTGCGGACGCCAGCCAAGCCTCTGCAGATTTCGTTTACTTAGGCGACGGGTTATCCTCTATCGTAGAAGCAGTGGATGTCTCCCGCAAAGCGCGCAAACGACTGATCGAGAATTTCGGCTTTGCCGCGCTTTACAATATGTGCGCGATTCCGCTGGCGGTGTTCGGCTATGTGACGCCGCTTATCGCGGCGCTCGCCATGTCGGGGTCTTCGATCGTTGTGACACTGAATGCGTTACGACTGGCTGGAGCCAAACACGTCAGGAATGAGGGGCAATGACCGGACTCCTTTACCTCATCCCGATTGCGCTTTTTCTCGGCGCTATTGGGCTTGCTGCGTTTTTATGGGCGCTGCGTTCGGGCCAGTTCGACGATCCTGACGGCGCCGCGGCGCGCATCTTGTTGGATGACGATTTGGAAGATAACGAGGAAGGCAGGCGCTAAACGGCCGCGCGGATATCCCGATAGGCATGCCAACTCGCATGACCCAAGAGTGGAAAGGCGACGGCAAGCCCAACGAAAAAGGTTGCGATTCCTGCTGCCGTGATGACGGCAATCAACCATGCCCACAACAGCATGACGCCGAAATTCTGATTTACCGCTTTCAGGCCGACGCCAATTGCTGTGAAAAAGTCTGTCCGTTCGTGCATTAACATCGGTACGGAGACAACCGTCAGAAGGAAAATCGCGAAGGCGATCCCGCCGCCGATAAGCGTCCCGATTGCGAGCATGGACAGACCGGCGCCGGTGGACACCGCGAAACTCATAAACTGGTTGAGCGGCATATAGTTGCCGTTCGTGAAGAGCGCATATAGCAGCATAGCGACCCGCGCCCAGACGAGCGCCGCGAACATCAGGAAGAACCCAATATAAGCGAGCTGCATTGGTGAGCGTGGTCCAGCGAACTGGACTGGAAACAAGCGCGGTGTTTCACTCGCTTCGACGCGCCGGCTCATCTCATAAAGGCCGACTGCCAAAAGCGGGCCGAAAATAGCAAAGCAGCCAAACGCAACCGGAATAAGCGCTGGGTATCCTGTCGCCCAAAGCAGATAGGTAAGGCCAACGCCGCCGCCGATGACCAGTAAGCCGTAGCCTAGGCTTAAATGTGGCGCGCGGGCCATATCGCGCAGGCCCGCGCCCAGCCAGCGCCAAGGGGCGTCCATGGATAGGGTCTTTCGTGCTGGCTCAGCTATTGTGGATTCGGCCATGACGCTAAAACACACGAAACTCGCTAGCGGGATTTGATCTGAGTCAACAATTCGCGTTCAGCGCGCCGCTTATCGGCTGTTTAGCGGCGGCCTTGAATTGGGGGCGTAGCTGGCGGGGGGCGCTCGGGGGGCGCTCGGGGGGCGCTTCAAGACTATTGATCTTGCGGCGGAGAAAGTAAGTGCAATGGTCCGAGCGGAGAAGCCAGGCGAGGTAATGTCGTCCGCGTTTGCGCATGCATAGCCGTTGCGCTTACGACCTGAAACTAGGCAACCGCCTCGCGTACTTTCCGCTGTAACTTTTCTAGATGTGGCGAGTCGGCGTCTTTGAAGACCTGGTAAGATAGGTCTCGCTCGCGGGGACCGAGATAGTCAAGAACGCCGGCCTTATAACCGGGGCGCTGTTTCAGCCGTTCCCAGTAGCGCGCAATATGCGGCAACTCTTGCATCTCCAACATCTTTCCTAAGCGCACTTCATTGATGCGATGGAAGACACACATAATATTGATATCTGCATGTGAATACTCTTCCAGCAGATACTCCCGGCCATCAGACAGCAGCTTCTCGATATCCAAGAGTTCTCGCACGAACCCGTCAAACGCTGTTTGTGGGAAACGCTTCGCGAGCGGCGTGAAGTACATCATCGTGAAGATCCACGCTCGATCCCGACGCGGGTGTTTCCGGAGGATGTTGATGATCGAGCGAAACTTCAGTTTCTTTATATAGTGGGCAAGCAGAACGCTCGAGAAAATAGCAGCGGCCGTGCCCAGGGTCTGCCCCATAGCCGCGTCATCCGGCAGGCCTGTCGAATACACCCACCGTCGGAGTTCATCTCTCTTTTCGGGGTCTTCTGGCCACAGCCTTGTGGCGTCCGCTGCCCCATACTGATCCAAACCTTCGATGATTTTCGCGCTATCGTAAAAGACCTGGTCGTCCACCTTCAAAACAGGGACAACGCCCGTTGGATTCAATTCTAGGAACCAGGGTTGCAAGTTCTCCGCTTCGTCATACTGATCGCAGAGCTTTACATGCACTGGCTCATACTCGATCCCACGCTCGAAGAGCGCGACGCGAACCATTTGGCTGCACAACGACATGTTGGCGTGATAGAGCGTAAATTTTTCTGAAGTGGTCACGGTCATCCGGGCGTTGCGAAAAGCGCACCATAAGGTCGTTCAAGTTGAGATACAAACCGTTATTATTTCTCATGATGTCGCAGACCGCTATTAGCGTCGCAAGGGCTCGCGCCGCGCGCGCAATTCCTATGGGCGCGCTTAACACGGCTCCACCGACGACGCTTTTTCGTCGCCGGCGCTCTTGATCGCGATGTGCGCAATGGCCAATCGAAGACATTGATTTCTAGCCACCCACGTTATTTGATCATTTCGGACTCTGCGTTTGACGCCGTCGCTGGCGCGGCGCGCACGACAGGCCAAAACAACTGTTCCGCCGTTGTTGTATTTGGGAGATTTTCGACGCCCATTCGTTGCGGATACCGACGGGTTATTTTGGCCGTCCCAAACAGGACATCCCAAAAGAACAGCAGATTACCGTAATTGCCTTTGTAGTGAGTCGCGGCGTCAGATGCGAATTTGCCATGATGGGCGCTGTGGGTGGCCGGCGTTGAGATTGTGCGCTCTACAATCCACATGACAGGCGACAGCCATTTAATTCGATACAACGCCTCGTCCCAGCGCACATCACTGTGGGCGCCAATGATAACCGTCATCTTGACGACGATATAGCCCGCATAAATCCAGCCAAGGCCTAGATAAATAAGCGCGCCTGAAAACCACAGGCCGGGCATCATCAAATAGTAGAAAACATTATTTCGATATACAACGCGTACGGATAAGTACTCAGCATTGTGGTGCGGACGATGGAGATTATAAAGCCATGGCACGGAGTGCGACAGACGATGCCACCAATATTGCGTCATGTCGTCAAAAACGAGAAAGAGCACTATACCCGCCGCGACAGGAATCCCCGCCAACGCGCCCATCGCATCGGGCCATATGAGACTAGCAATAAAGCCGCCTCCCAATAGTGCGAGCGGTTGCGTGACGAGAAGGAGCGTCACGGTGCTCACCGCTTCTACGACCGCGTCGCTGCGGTTTTGTCCTTTTTTGCGAAAGAAGTTTGTGTGGATCACTTCTAATAGTGCGAAGCCAATGAAGATTAGGAAAATCGCGGCCTTCTCCATGATCGTTTCCTCCTGAGCGTTTTTGTGCGTCAAGAATAGTTGGCGGCGGCGCCAATGAATGCTAAAAATTTAGCATTTCGTGTGATGGATTGAGGATGGAACAAAACCCGCCTTTGTTGACGCTGTTGTCCGCCGCCGAAATCCGCGACCTGGTTGCAGCAGGGGAAGAGCGGCGGTTCACTGACAATCAGAACATTCACGCGCGGGGCAGCGATTTGCCTGGTTTGTCTGTCATCAAATCTGGTCGAGTCCGTTTCGGCATTTTTGGAGAGGACGGCCGATACATTCAGACGGGTCTCCTCGGCCAAGGACATTGCTTTGGGGAAGCGACGCTGTTTGCAAACATGCCTCGCGCGTATGATGCGGATGCAGTCGGTGAGACAGTCATATTGAGCGTTAGCAAAAAGAAATTCGATGATTTGTGCGATGCCCATCCGGGCATTGCGAAAGCGCTTCTCGTCACGCTCACGAGCCGACTTTATGAAGCGTTGGACTTCGCTGACGATATTCGCCGCCTCTCCATAGAAACCAGGATTGCTAAACAGCTTTTCCGCTTTGTCGCATCGGGCGGATTTTCGTCCGAAACCATCCCAGTACGGCAAACGGATTTAGCGTATGCGCTTGGCTTGTCGCGCGTCAGTGTAGGCAAAGCCTTGGAGACACTGAAGCGACGCGGGTTGATCGAACTGGGTTACGGAGAAATCAGAATTGCCGATCGCGCCGGGTTGGAAAATTGGGTTATCGACCATGACTCACGACACGCTGAGCGCTGACGGCGCGGTCCAGTGAACCGGTGTCGACTGAATAGAGACGATATCCGCGCCGCTAGAAGTCGACGGCATATCAGGATGGGTGTCTGCGCGTTGGATTTGAGCCAATTTCATGGGTGCATAGCAAACGACCATGAGCCGTCAGCGTGCACCGCAATAAACGACCTCGGACATTTAGTGTCGCGACGGCGCGCGTCTTTAAGGCCTGAACGCGGGCGCCGACCTGGTCGCACATAGTGGCCCGCAAATCGCAAAAAATATTGCAGGTGCTAAGTCGCCGCTTGGTGCGGTGCGAAAAGTCAGCCCGCAGGACTTAGAAGCTGTAGAGAAAAATCATCGTCTCTTGCACTGAGCTGCGGATCTACACCAGACGTCATCACATCTACATCAGCGGCTCTAAACAGGTCCGAATACAGTTGAATACAACTGGACAAGCGGCCCACGCCAGCGTAATTTTTTTTCGAGGCTGATATTATTGAAGGGGAATCGCTCATGGCTGATTCACTTGTCAGCGACCATTCAGAGTTAGATGTCGCTGTGCGGACAATAACCATATCGGATATTGTGGATGCGATTAAACTTGGAATTGCGGATTTCAATGCGAAACCAAGTCATTTGTTTCTGCTCGGATTAATATATCCCACAGCAGGGTTTTTGGGAGCAATGTGGTTTTACAATGAGGAAATGCTGCCCTTAGTCTTACCCCTTATTGGCGGCTACGCGTTGATGGGCCCATTCGCGGCGATCATTCTTTACCGAATTAGTCGGCGTCGCGAGCAGGGAAGGGACTTCGCATGGGATGAGGCGTTTACCGGATTATCCGGGCCGCGCTCGCAAACCATCGGCGCACTTGGGCTGGGGCTATTGGTTTTATTTATCA
>JBCDBM010000142.1:0-8596 GCA_039183665.1 Pseudomonadota bacterium
CGCAAGCGCAATGCGTTGTCGTTGGCCGCCGGAAAGTTGATTGCCGCTTTCCCCGAGGGGCGTATCATAGCCGTTCGGCAAGGCGCTGATGAAATCATTGGCGAAGGCGTCGGTGGCCGCGCGAATAACGTCCGCGCGGGCGGCGCCCGGTCTGCCAAAAGCGATATTCTCCATGGCGGACATGTTAAAAATGACCGCGTCTTGGCTGACCAACGCCATGCGCTCGCGCAGGCTATGGATGGTCGCCTTTGCGATGTCAGCGCCATCAATCAGGATACGGCCGGTAGTGGGCTCATAAAGGCGTGGCAAGAGATTCATCAGCGTCGATTTGCCGGCGCCAGACTCGCCCACAAGCGCAACCATTTGCCCTGCTGGGATCTCAAGCGATACGTCGGATAGCACCGCCTCGCTTTCGGTGTAGGAAAACGAAACCTCCTCAAAGACGACATTGCCTGGCCCGGGGGGCATCAGCGTCGCATCGCTCGCATTGCGAATGTCGGGCGCGGAATCAATCACCGCCAGCATGCGCTCAAACGCGCCGAAGCCTTCTTGCGCCACCGCTGTGATGACGCCTAAGCCGCGCGCCGGTTGGGACAACAAAAGCAAAGCGACAATGAAGGAAAAAAATGCGGGCGCGGACAGTGCGCCGCTTTCAATGCGCATAGACACCACGACGATAACGAGAGCGAAGGCAACGGCGCCGCAAACAAAAATCAATGGCTCATTCAAGGCGCGAACGTTGGCCATGGTGCGCAACAATCGCATGCGGTTGTCAAAGGCGTAGCCAGCGCGGGCCCGCTCCAACGGTTCGATTTGATATGTCTTCACCATGCGCGCGCCGGTCACGGTCTCGCCGATCAGCGCATTAATGTCGCCGGCTTGCGCTTGGGTGGCCGACGATGTTCGACGCAAGAAGTCGCCAATGCGCGCGATGGGAATGCCAATCAGCGGATAAATGGCGAGTACGACGAGAAACAGCACCCAATCATACCAGATCATGATCGCGCACAACCCAATCAGCGTGAACAAATCCCGCACCGCCTTGGCGACGCCATATAGCGTTTCTCGCAAAACGATCGCGTCATTGGTGAAGCGCGAGGTCATCTGACCGGAGACCTCCTCGCGCTGTTGGGCGATATCGAGCGCCATGAGCCGGTCGAACATTGCGTTTTGGATGTCTCTGAGCGCCCCGAGCGCCGCGCCGGCGCTCAACCGCGTATGCGCGTATTGCGCAGCGCCATGCACCACGGCCAGAGCGATAAACAAAAGCGGGCCCCAGATGGTGACCTGCCTAATTGTCGGCGTGAACCGATCGCCGCCGCCTGACAGCCCCGCGTTGATCCACTCAACGCCAATGGGAATAGCGCTGGCGGACACCGCGTAGATCGCCATCGCACCCAACGCTAAGGCCAACCGCGGCCAATAGCGCGATAAATAGTCCCGCCACAAACGCCAGGCCAGCGTGCGAGACGCATAGGGCGCGCGCGCGGCGGCGTTATTTTGGGGGGTGTCGGCGGATTGATGGGATGTCATGGCGGCGCTGGCGTTTGCGGCCTATCATCGCCGCGCCCGACGCCGCGCGCAAGGGATCCGGCGCTGGGCCGAAAAAAGCCAAGGTATTGACGGCGCCGTTGATTTGAGGAACCCACTCTTCCCATGCTTAAGCGCCTTGCCGCCAATCCCGTTTTTCAAGCGATCGCTGCGTTTCTCATAGGCGCATATATTCGCTTTGTGGGCGCAACCTCCAGTTGGCGCTTGGACATTCATGAAGCCTCCGAGGACTCCCTGTTCACGTCGAAAGAAGGGGCGATCGTGCTCTTCTGGCACGGCAGGATCGCCATGATGGCGCGCCTAAGAAAAGAGACTGAAAAACAGGTCTTCATGCTCATCTCGACCCACCGGGACGGCGATATCATCGCCCGGGCCATGTCGTCTTTTGGCGTCACGTGTATTCGCGGTTCAGCGGCTAATCCCCGAAAACCAACGCAAGACAATCGCGGCACCGCAGCGGGAACGGAGATGATGGAGGCCATTAAAGGCGGCGACCTGGTCGCCGTCACCCCAGATGGACCGCGCGGCCCCGCAGAACGCGTGAATATGGGGGTCATCCGCCTCGCCCAGCTTTCCGGTGCGCCGATTATCCCGGCGACCTTTGCAACCTCGCGCGGGAAAGTTCTGCGCAGCTGGGACAGATTTCTGCTCCCCGGGCCCTTCTCAAAATGCGTCTATTTGGTGGGCGCCCCGATCAGGGTCGGCGCAGCGCAGACAAACGACGCGCTTGCGGCTGCGCGGGGTGAAGTGGCGCAAGCGATCACGGACCTAACGCACCGGGCTGATATTTTGGCCGGGCGCGTCAACGACGATGTTCCTTCGGCGTCTGCGCGGCCTGTCTCATGAGCGAGGCGGTGCGCGAGCCCTTGGGCATGAAGATGTATCGGGCGGCGAGCCGCGTTGCCGGACCCTTGGCGGGTGTCGTTTTGAACCGCAGAGCGCGCGCCGGCAAAGAAGATCTCTCGCGCATTAGTGAGCGGCGCGGCTATTCGGACCGCCAACGCCCCGACGGTCCGCTTGTCTGGATTCACGGCGCGAGCGTTGGCGAGTCCTTATCGATCATTCCCCTGGTTGAACATCTTCTAGAAAAACGGCCTGCGCTCCATTTCCTTGTGACGACAGGAACGGTGACCTCGGCGGCGATGATGGAAAAGCGATTACCCGCCGGCGCCTTCCACCAATATATCCCGCTCGACCTGCCGGTTTACGTAGACGCGTTTCTCGACCATTGGCGTCCAGACGCAGCGCTCTTCGTGGAATCGGAATTTTGGCCGAACCTAATCTTAGGCGCGCGACGGCGCGCAACATTCATGGCGTTGATCAATGGCCGCGTATCGCCATCTTCTTACGATAGCTGGCGGCGCCAACCCCGCGCCATTAAGTTCCTTCTGTCCAAGTTCGACGCCATCGTCGCACAAGATCATCAGAATGCGGAACGGCTAATGACCTTAGCGGCGCGCGAGGTCGACATGTTCGGCAATTTAAAAAACGCCGCCCCGCCCCTTCCCGCCGACGAAGCAGAAATCGAGCATTTGCGCGCAACGACGGCGGGGCGGACGGTTTGGCTCGCTGCAAGCACGCAGCCAGGTGAAGAAGAAACCATCTTCGCAGCCCATCAGCTTTTGAAAGCCGAATATCCAAATTTGTTGACGATCATCGCGCCGCGCCATCCCCATCGCGGCGAGGAAGTGGCGAGTATCGCACAAGACCAGGGCCTCAAGTCCGCGCGACGCGCAACATCTCAACCCATCGAAGAAATCACGGATGTTTACATCGCTGATACGCTCGGTGAGCTGGGTATTTTCTATCGGCTCACGGACATCGCCTTTGTCGGCGGCGGCATCATTCCAAAAGGCGGGCACAACCCGTTGGAGCCGGCGCGGCTAGGCGCCGCAATTTTACATGGTCCGCACACGTTTAATTTTGTGGAAACTTACAGCGATATGCGAAAAACCGGCGGCGCTGCGCTGGTGCGGAATGAACGGGATTTGGCGACCGCCCTGCGCCGTTTGTTTGCCGATAGCAAAACGCGCGCGGCGATGGCGGCGGCGGCAAAACACAGCGCAGAGCAAAACGCCGAGAAGGTGTTGAACGATCTAAGCGCGACGCTCATCGACCGAATAGACGCCGCCGTAGGCGCATCCTAATGCGCGAGCCTTGGTTTTGGCGGTCCGATACGATGAGCGCGCGCATCATTGCCGGCGCGATGACGCCGCTCGCAGCCGCTTATGACACCGCACAGCGTGCGCGCATCGCAATGATACGCCCCAAAGATCCAGGGGTCCCGGTCTTGTGTATCGGCAATGCGACGCTTGGCGGCGTCGGCAAAACGCCATGCGCCATCGCGCTTGAAATCGCGCTGCGGGCGGAAGGTCTCAGCGCTCAGTTTTTAACCCGCGGCTATGGCGGGCGACTGCGCGGGCCTATTCGCGTCCTTCGCGAAAACCACGACGCGCTAGACGTTGGCGACGAGGCGCTGCTTCTCGCCGCGAGCGCGCCGACGTGGGTTAGCGCCAATCGACCGGCGGGCGCAGCCGCCGCGCGACAAGACGGCGCCCAGATCATCATTATGGATGACGGCTTTCAAAACCCGACAATCCAAAAAACCGTGTCGCTTTTGCTGGCGCCGCCTCCGGACAACGCCAATGAGAACCTCTTTCCAGCCGGCCCCAATCGCGAACCCTTGGCGCGGGCTCGCGAACGGGCGGATTTTCTCATTTGCGTGGGGACGAATGAAGAAGGCGCCAGAGAAGGGGCGAGCGCGCTCGACGCTGACTATGCAGCCTGGCCGGAGCCGGCAAATACTCCTGAGCCGCAAAGTGTTGTCGCCTTTTGCGGCATTGGCCGACCGGCTCGGTTTTTTGAAACGTTAGATCGTTGCGGCTTTTCCTTGGTCGCGAAGATCGGTTATCCGGATCATCATTTTTATACTGCCGAGACGATGAAGACCTTACGAAGACTGAGCGCCGACCACAAAGCGCCGCTGATCACGACAGAAAAAGACTATGCGCGTCTGCACCCGTCATTGCGCGAGGATATTCTCACGCTCCCCATTGCGATGCACTTCGACAAAAAAGAACACCTTGTACAGAGTATATTGGCGATCATCGCCAAACCGGAAGGGCCGTCGCGTGACTAACCCGACTGAAACTATAGAAAAAGACGAGCCAACCGAATGGGGCAAGATTATCCGCGGTAAGCCGCGCCCGCTCCACTATGTAGAATATGCCCTCGTCGTTGTTTTGTTTGGATTTTTGCGTCTGTTGGGGCCGGATCGCGCATCAAATCTGGGCGGTCGCGTCACGCGATTCATCGGGCCGCGCCTGAAAAAAGTCTCGCAGCGCGCAGTGGATAATTTACAGATCGCTTTTCCCGACTGGTCTGATGAGAAAATTGCCGAGACCGTAGGAGACGTTTGGGAAAATCTAGGGCGAACGGCCGCCGAATATGCGCATCTAGATTGCTTTCAGATTCGAGGCGACGACCCCCGCTTGGTCGGCGAAGGCCACGCCACTTATTACGACATCATCGATAAGGGTGAGCAAGCAATTCTCGTCACCGGGCACTTCGCCAATTGGGAGGTGAGCGGCATAGTGGCGAGCCAGCTTGGCGTCATGTTTGACGTTATCGTTCGTACAACGAATAATCCGCTCATTGATCGCTTGATCATGAACAAGCGCAACGCCGTCGTCAGTTGCGGGTTTATTCCTAAAGGCCTCCACGGCGCATCAGACATCGTCCGCGCCTTGAAAGCGGGCCGCTCGCTGGCCATTTTGGGTGATCAGAAGCAAGACTTTGGCGTTCCCGCGCCGTTTTTTGGACGCGACGCTATGACGGCCCATGCGCCGGCTCGCTTTGCGCTAAAATACAATTTGCCGGTTATTCCGATTTCGACGGAGCGATTGGGACCTGCGCGCTACAAAGTCGTCGCGCACTCGCCAATTGACTTCACGCCCAGCGGCGACATGAACGCCGACATTCATGCGCTTACCGTGAAGATAAATGAGGCGTTGGAATCGTTTATCCGCGCCCGCCCCGGGGAGTGGTTGTGGCTGCACCGCCGTTGGGCAATGAAAGGCGCAAAGCGCTAAAGTTTGGCTGAAAGCCGGCGCCGCTCAATCCTAATCGCTTTGAGAACAGGCGCCTTTTGCAGCGACGCTCACGCCGTTGGCCGCAGCGGCGCAGGCGTTGGAATAAGTTGCGCCATCACATCCGCAGACGGGCGCGTATTCCATGGTGCAAATCTCAGGTTTCATTTGGCAAACACCGGCCGCATCAGCAACACTGACGCAAACGCCCGCTTCCAACGCGCAATAAGCGCCCTCGTCAGAACACGGAATGCCGGCAATGCCGCCACACATCTCGCCAATGTCTGCAGATACTGGCGCACCACCGGTGTCAGCCCCGTCCTCTGGCGACGCAGAAGAGCCGCCTTGCCCTATGAGCGAGCAGGCGGCGAGGAATAGCGTGAGCGCCGCAATTATGCCGTGTTTGGCCAAGCTGCTAATCGCCTTTTTTCATCTGCGCTTGCATGTAGCGCCGCTCGCCAATTTTATCAATGAGCTCCAACTGCGTTTCAAGATGATCGATATGCTCCTCTTCGTCCTCTAAGATCTTCACAAAAACCTCGCGAGAAACAAAGTCCGAGACGCCTTCGCAATATTTGATCGCTTCCTTGTAGAGCGGATGCGCGCGATGCTCCGATTTCAGATCACACTCCAGACACTCTTTCACCGTCTCGCCGATATAGAGCTTGTCGAGATCTTGCAAATTCGGCAGGCCTTCAAGAAGCAAAATGCGTTTAATGAGATCATCCGCATGGTTCATTTCTTCGATCGATTCGTCATATTCGATCTTCGCCAGCCGTTCGAACCCCCAGTTTTCGAACATGCGCGCATGCAAAAAATACTGATTGATCGCGGTTAGCTCGAGCTTGAGACCTTTGTTTAGGTACTCAAGAACCTTCGGGTCGCCTTTCATCTATTCGGTCTCCTCTTGTTACGCACCCCGCCTTTTAAATGAAGTGTGCGCGCATACAAGAAAAGTGTTTGCGAGTGACCCGCATTGGAATTTGCAACTAAACTTTAATGATGAGTAGGCGGACTATTCGGCAGCAACTGTTGTTGCTTCTGCGTCGCGTTCTTCAGCGATAATCTGGGCCACGTCGTGAACGCACTTTCCGCATTGGGGCCGCGTGCCGCAACGGCGGAAGACTTCGCGAACGGTTCGCACATCGCCGCGCGCCGCGTCCTTAACGACGTTTTCTTTTAGAGCGTTGCAGATGCACACATACATAGAGCGGTATCGATCGCGATTAGGCGCGCCGAAGCGGCGCAATTCCCCTATGCATTAAATGTGCTAATTAATAATGAGTGTCAATAACTTGTCGTTTACTAATTCGTCGCGCCTGGCATGTCGCCAACCAACCGTTGAGGATCAATGCCGCGTCCAACCCATTTCATGCCCCAGTGAAGGTGGGGACCCGTTGAGCGTCCGGTGGATCCAACCGCGCCGATAATGTCCCCTTTTTCGACCCGTTGGCCGGGCTCAACGTCAATGCGCGATAAGTGCAGAAACGCGCTCTCTAACCAAAACCCATGATCGAGGAAGATCAACCCGCCCTCGAAATACATATCTTCCTCGGCCAATCGCACCACGCCGGCAGCCGGCGCGCGAATCGGCGTGCCCGTGGGAACGGCGACATCCACGCCAGAATGGGGCCGTTTGGGCTCGCCGTTCAAAATCCGTTGGGAGCCAAAGACACCGCTAATAGGGCCGACGACCGGCCACTCAAATCCCGCTTCCCAATCTGGCTTTTTATGAGTTTTCGCGCGGGCGGATTTCTTGAGCGCTGAGTCCGCCGCTATTTTTTCAAGCTGTGCCTCTGTGTAGCCGGACACCTTCGACTGATCGAGCCCATCAATGCGTTGAATTCGAAAGTCGCGCTCGGCGATTTCCAAGCCGCGCCGTTCCACCTTGCCATCGGGCAACGACACCACGAGCAAGGCGCTCGAGGGATGATCGCGCCCAAAGCCGAAAACAAACTGCCCATCACCGCCGACCATAACCGCGTCGCCATCAAGCGTGATGGCGGCGCCAGGCTCTGTTTGTCCGATGACGAGCCCCCCTTGCGAGAAATCGCCGTCCAACGCAACGCGACTGGACGCGTCGTCAAACACCATCTGTCGATCGGCGACGTCTTGCATGGCCTCCGCAAAAGCCGCCCTTTGCAGAAGCGAGTCTTGTTCAGCAGGCTCGGTTGCTTGCTGGCTGTTGGGCGGCGCCGTTAACGCACTCACCTTATCGTGGTTGTGCATGTTGCTCGCCGCGTTGTCCGGCGATAGCGCTGATTGCGCCTGGTCAACCGATGGCTGCTCACCTGCCGTTGCACACGCGCTCAGGAACAGCACCGCAACGATACCCAAATATCTCATCACTCGCCTCGCACCAATCCGAACCCCTTTGCCGCTGCAATGGCGTCAAAATAGGGCTCTTGTTTGTCCACACTCCAATAGCGCAAAGATCTTAGCGAAATGCGTTTTCCCGTGATCGCGCATACGACAAAAGCGCCAGGTTTCACGATCCGAAAATCGGCATCGCCATAGTCCAAAACAGCCTCGTCCGCTGCGCCAATACCATCGAAAGGATTCAACCGACACTCCTTTTGTCGCTAAATGATATCGCGCTTGACCGCTTAGTCACAAGGCACGCCTAGTCGAAAAGTCCTTGCTGGCGCGCGGGGCGCGATTTCTTCGGGGCGGCGGGGGATTTTTTGCCCCCATCTTCTGCAGCAAATTCAACCGATCGCGCGCCATCAACGAATTGAATTTCCCCTGTTTTACGGTCGCCCACATCGGCGGCGCGGCGCAACAGAGCGCCGTCACCCCCTCGCACCAGCGCGAAACCGCGCGCCAAGACATTTTGGTGCGATAGCCCTTCAAGCAGACGGCTCGCCGACTGCAATCGCGCGACGCGCTCGCGCTGGGCGAACGCGGCTGTCGTCGCGGTGCGTTTTGAAAGACTTGTCGCGCGCTCGCGGAGCGCA
>JBCDBM010000143.1:0-8591 GCA_039183665.1 Pseudomonadota bacterium
ACATAGATTTGGGTTACGATAAAACCACAATAGCAGCTGTCAGAACAGGCGGCGGGTTTTTCGCCACCCTAATCGGAATTTTTGTTGGCGGGTTGATGGTCTCCCGCATAGACATGAAAACTTGTCTATTCATTGGCGTCGTCGCCCAATCGTTGACCAATTTGATATACAGCTGGCTCGCGGTTTCGTCTGCAACCACTGGGGGCTTAGCGTTCGCGGTGGTCGTGGATAATATTGCTTTGGGCGCAGCGGGGACAGTTTTGATCGCCTATATGTCGAGCCTCACCAGCAGCGCCTTCACCGCCACACAATACGCGCTCTTCAGCTCTTTTTATGCATTGCCTAGTAAATTCGTAGGCGGATTTTCAGGCTTCATGGTCGATGCGATGGGCTACTTCTGGTTCTTTGTGATCACCGCTTTGTTCGGCGTACCGGCGGCGTTACTCGTTTTCTTGTTAAACCGGGCTGAAAAGCGGTTTGACTCGGACAGTGCGGCCACGCCAGCCCAGAGCCCTTAAACTCGAGCCCTTAACCTCGAGCCAAACAGTCTTTCACGCTTGGCGCATCCTGATTTACAGAGCGCGCCGTCGCATCCACATGGGCTGCGCGGACAACACCCAGCTCGTCAGGATAAAAAATCACGATGAGATTACACGTTTCTAGGCTGTAACGCCGGAACTCGCCGTCGCCCTCTTTGCGCGTTAGCGCCGGCGCGCCGAGACGCTCGTCAACAATGCGTATGGGTTGCCCATCAATATCGCCGGTCTGAAAAACGGGTGTCGAGGGCGGCGCGTCATTTGGTTCCGACGACCCATCGGCAACAGGCGTTTGCACTGACGGCGTTGCGCACGCAACCGCCAACAAACCAAGACAACCGATCACGACGTTTCGCATTAACGATCTAAACTCCGCGCTCGAACGCGGTGCGTTCGGCAAACGATTTGGACACACACCGCCATATCACTCAAATCTAAACAGAGTCTGGGCGCCGGCGGCTACATAGATCGAAACGGTTGTCGCATGATCTAAGAGCTGCTTATAAGCGCGCAACGAGCCTGAAAGGAAGTTAAATGAGCGCCAACGAACTTGAAATTCTGGGCGTGGGCAACGCCATCGTCGATGTCCTCGCTAAGGCCGATGACGCTTTTTTGGACGCCCACAATATTGATAAGGGCGGCATGATCTTAATTGACGAAGAGCGCGCCAAGAGCATCTACGACGCGATGGCGCCAGGCGTAGAGATTTCCGGCGGCTCGGCGGCGAACTCAATCGCGAGCGCAGCGTCTCTTGGGGGCGCTGGCGCTTTTGTGGGCAAAGTGGCTGACGACGCGCTGGGAGAGATTTTCGCCCACGATTTGCGCGCCCTTGGCGTCGAGTTTTCCGTTACGCCGCTTAAAGACGGGCCCGGCACAGGGCGGTGCCTCGTCAATGTTACGCCGGATGCGCAGCGCTCTATGTCCACCTTTCTAGGCGCTGCTGCTTTCGTATCGCCTGATGACATAAACCCTGAGCAGATCGCGCGCGCAGCCATTACATTTTTTGAAGGCTATCTTTTTGAACAGCCGGTCGCGCGAGAGGCCTTTGAAAAGGCCTGCGCTATCGCGCGCGCCAAAAATCGGCGCACAGCGTTGACCTTGTCGGATGCGGGTTGTGTGGAACGCCAGTTCGATGCGTTTCACGGGTTTATCGGTGAGAATGTCGACGTTCTGCTCGCTAATGAGGCGGAGGCGGCGGCGCTTTTCAAAACCCAAGACCTGGACGGGATCATCCAGGGCGCCCGCGCCTTGGCGCCGCTGACGGCAGTGACGCGTTCGGAAAAGGGATCAATTTTGATCCCTCGGGATGGCGAGGCTGTCAGCGTCGAAGCCATCGCGCCCTCCTCTCTTGTCGATACAACGGGCGCTGGCGACGCGTATGCCGCCGGGTTGCTATTGGGATTAGCGCGAGAGCAATCGCTCGAAATTGCTGGGAAATTAGGCGCTCTGTGCGCAAGCGAGGTGATCAGCCATTTTGGCGCTCGGCCTGAGCAGTCTTTGAACGAACTCGCTGTTGATCATGGCATATTCTAGTGCGGGGCGTATTCTTGCCCTAAGCGGCTAAGATCTTTTTATAGACCTGCGCAACCTGCTCTTTTGTCGCCGCTATAGTCTGGCCAGTATCAATAATATGGTCCGCATAGTGACGTTTTTTTTCGTCGGGCATCTGCTGCGATAGAATGGCCTCGAGTTTTTGCTCACTCATGCCAGGGCGCGCCAAAACGCGCTCGCGCTGTACCTCAGCCGGCGCGCTGACAACGACTACTGCGTCATATTCATCGCGCATGCCGCCTTCAAGCAACAAGGGAATGTCAAAAACAAGCGCTTCGGCGCCTTCGCGCCCCGCAGCAACCGCAAACGCTAAGCGATCCTCGCCAACCAGCGGGTGAACAATTTCTTCGAGCAACCGCAACTGATTTTGATCGGCGAGCACCAGCTTGGCGAGACGCGCGCGGTCAACTGCGCCGTCCACAATTGCACTCGGAAAGAGCGCGCCAACTCGCGCAACTGCGCCGCCGCCTGCGCTATATAGGCGATGAACCGCATCGTCCGCGCTCCAGGTTCTCGCACCGAGCGCCTCGAACATCGCGGCGACCGTGGACTTACCCATGCCAATAGACCCTGTAAGACCGATACGGATCATTCCTTATTGCGCCTCTCTAGCGCGCGGATAAGCTCATCCCGTAATGCGGCGTCAACTTTCGCCGGCGCGCCAAACCAGGTTTGGAATCCGGGAACGGCCTGATGCATGAGCATCGACAAGCCATTCGCGGTCTGATGGTCTTTGGACGCGGCTTCCGCGAGAAGCGGCGTTTGCAACGGCGTGTAAACAATATCCGCAACCACAGCAGCTTGTGATAATTTCTCCAGCGATATCTCAAGCGGCGGTTGTCCGGACATGCCGAGCGATGTGGTGTTCACCAAGATATCAACCGAACCGAGAATTCCCTCCTTCTTCGCCCAATCGACCGCTTTAATCTGAAAATCATCCACCAGTTCATCAGCGCGTTCGCGTGTTCTGTTCGCGACAGCGATACTCTCGATGCCCCTTTCCCGAAGTCCAAGTATAACGCCCCTCGCAGCGCCGCCTGCCCCAAGAACAAGAGCGCTATTCCTTTTTGTGGGGCTATTGCCGGCGCCTCCAGTCGCTTCATCTAAAGATGCAGCAAACCCAAAGATATCAGAATTATCCGCATACACATGATCGTCATGAAAGGTAAGCATATTCGCCGCGCCAGCCTTTTTCGCGCCCTCACTCGCATCATCAGCAAGCTGAAGAGCGTTGCTCTTATGCGGCAGCGTTACATTGACGCCAGCAAATCCCGCTATCTTAAGGGCGCCCACGACACCAGCGAATTCGTCATAGCTCGGTTTTGCAGCGACGGGGATATAATAGCCGTTGACGCCGGCGCGATGCGCCCAAAGGGTGTGAATGAGCGGCGAGAGCGAGTGGGTGATGGGCCAGCCAATAACGCCGGCGAGTTTTGGCGTTTCAGACATCGTTCAGAACTCGAGCGCGTCCGCCTCGCGCAGAAAGTTGAGTAAAGGCAACAACGCCAACCCTTGCACAGCAAACTGATCGCCATCGATGCGATCGAACAAACGCGCTCCGCACCGCTCAATCTGATATGCGCCGACGCTCGAGAGTATCCCCTCGCCCGCTTCTTCCAGATAGGCGTTTATTTCTTGAACAGTTAGCGCGCGCATAAACAACGCAGGCGTTTCTATATGCCGCCAAACAACTTCGCCGCCGCGCATTGTTGCGGTTGCATTGATCAGTCTATGCGGCTGGCCCGACAGAGTTGAAATCCGTTCGAAAGCCTCGGTCATCGATCGTGGCTTATCAAAGCCTTTTCCACCGCATTCCAAAATCTGATCGCCGCCGATGATAATCGCGTCCTTGTCTTCGACGAGGGCGGCGCCAGCGCGACACTTTTCTTCTGCGAGCATCATCGCGACGTCTTGCAGGGGCTTATGAGACTGGGCGTCTTTGATCGCACCCTCATCAACGTCTGGTTTGATAATATCGAAGGTCAGGCCCGCATCGCTGAGAATTTTCGCGCGGATCGCGCTGCCCGAAGCGAGGACGACGCGCGGCTTAGTCATTTTGATTTCGCCGCGCGGAAAGCTTCGTCAGAATTGCTGCGGCGGTTTCCTCAACCGATTTGCGGGTGACATCGATCGTCGCCCATTTGTTTTTGGCATAAAGCCTCTTTGCTCGCAGGACCTCTTTGCGGATCACCTCGAGATCCGAATATTCGTCAGCGGCGCCAACGGCGTTGATTTCTCCCAGGCGGCTTTTGCGAATTTGCGCCAGGCGTTCCGGGGATGCGATCAAGCCGACAACCATTGGTTTGCGCAGGGAAAAAAGTTCTGGCGGCGGATCTGATGTCGGCACGAGCGGCACATTCGCTGCTTTGATCCCGCGGTTGGCAAGATACATACACGTTGGCGTTTTCGATGTCCGGCTGACCCCGACGAGAACCACGTCCGCTGTTTCAAGATCCCAATTCATTTTGCCGTCATCGTGCGAGAGTGTGTAATCTAATGCGGCGATACGTTTGAAGTATTCGTCATCAAGAGCATGCTGTGCGCCCGCGCGCTTGCGCTGTTCGAGACCAAGATAATCCGTAAAGGCATTCAAGAGCGGGTCGAGCACTGAATGGGCCGGCGTTTGAATTTCGCTACAGCGCACTTCTAACATGCGCCGCAACTCCGGATTGATAATCGTATAAAGGACAATGCCCGGCGACGCTTCAATCCGCGCGAGCGTTTCTTCCATCGCGGAGCGCGATCGCACCAGCGCATAAATATGTTCGAGAGGCTTCGCCGCATCAAACTGCGATGTAATCGCTTTCAACATCGCGTTCAGCGTTTCACCGGTCGAGTCCGACACGAGGTGAACATGGAAATAGGTCGCCAAGGGTTGCCCGCCAGACGACGTTTCTTCTCTATCTGTTATGGCAGCCTCAGATGGGGTCATTGTCGGGGACTTTATGGGAAAACCATCGACTTTTGCGAGGCCCCAGTTGCCGGCGCCGAAAACTACCTAGTCCTTAAGACGCGGGCGCCGATGTGGAATGGAAAACTCGCCCCGTCGATAAACTGTCACAAAGACATTTGCAAAATATGGGATCGTTTTTCATTCCCGAATGCGTTTTGAACAAATTCCCTAGTGATATCAGCGGCCTAGCATTCAATTCCCCAATGCGTGACAAGCAAGAACCACCATGGGCAATCTTGTGAGTCTTTGAAGAATAGATGTGGGGCGATTTTTCCAATCGGTCTTATCCCCTAAATCCCATATGATTCATCTTCCTCTTCTAAAAAATTCTTCTTTTAAGAAGAAAGAAAACGGGCCGATTTGTCCAAATCAACTAAATTCCTAACAGCGCTTAGCGGTGTTCCCACGCCAACACCGCCAATCTGGTTCATGCGTCAAGCTGGACGATATCTACCAGAGTATCGAGCGCTTCGCGAGAAAGCGGGGTCGTTTCTAGACCTGTGCTTCAACCCTGATCTTGCGTCAGAAGTAACTTTGCAGCCGATCGATCGCTTCGA
The DNA here is from genome assembly GCA_039183665.1 of Pseudomonadota bacterium. Classification (GTDB taxonomy): domain Bacteria; phylum Pseudomonadota; class Alphaproteobacteria; order Caulobacterales; family Parvularculaceae; genus Hyphococcus. The sequence goes on from JBCDBM010000143.1 coordinate 5,598, forward strand.
TTTTGACGCGGCAATTCTGTTTGCCGACATCTTGCTGATCCCCCACGCATTAGGCCAGCCTTTGCGATTTGAGGAAGGCGCAGGCCCTATTTTGGAGCCCGTGAAGGATCAGGCGGGGCTGGATACATTGCGGTCAAATGGCGTAGCCGATCGATTGGATCCAGTTTTTGAGACGGTTCGCAAAACGAGATCCCAGTTAGCGCCTGATAAGGCGCTTATTGGGTTTGCTGGCGCACCATGGACGGTCGCGACTTACATGCTTGCGGGCGGTTCAGTTCGAGATCCGGCGGGGTTGCGGGCCCAGGTCTATGAAAATCCGGATTTTGTTCGCGATCTTATTGAGTTGCTGACGGATCAGACGATCGCCTACCTAATCGCGCAAATTGAGGCGGGCGCCGATGCTGTGCAGCTCTTTGATAGCTGGGCGGGCGGGCTGCCATGGCCGGTGTTAGATCGCGTGTCGCTCAGGCCACTAGAGAAAATTTGTTCGGCGCTGAAGAAAGCAAAGCCCGAAACGCCGATCATTTTGTTCCCTAAAGGGGTTGGAGAAAAAGCTGTTGAGTACGTGCAAATTAAGGGTTGTGACGCCGTTGGGATAGACTACGCCATGGATCCTAGCTGGGCGCGCGCCAACCTTTCCCCATTCGGTGCGGTTCAGGGCGGGCTTGATCCCATGCTGCTCGTAGTGGGTGGTGAGGCGCTTCTGAAATCTGCGGAAACCTATCTGCGGCTCTTTCATGATGTTCCTTATATATTCAATTTGGGCCATGGCATTACGCCAGAGACCCCAATCAGCCATGTGGAGGCGGTAATTAAACGTGTCCGCGAGGCTGTTTAATGGCGACCTTTCTTGCCGGCGGATATCTTTGGTTTAAGGCGCTGCACATTCTCTCTGTGATCGCGTGGATGGCCGCCATGATGTATCTGCCGCGCCTCTTTATTTACCATTTTCAGGCGGAAAAAGGCGGCGAAGCAGAGCAACTTTTTGTGGCGATGGAGCGCCGGCTGCTCAAAGGCATTATGACGCCCGCAATGATCGCGACTTGGGTTTTTGCGCTATTGATGGTTGCGGCGCAGCCTGGGTTGTTCGCTGCTGGCTGGTTTCACGCAAAAGTACTGTTAGCGTTCGCAATTTCTGGGATTCATGGGTTTTATATCGTCGCACAACGGGATTTCGAAAGCGGTGTTCGGCCGCGCTCCCAGAAATTCTGGCGACTGATGAACGAAGCGCCTTTTTTGTTGCTTATTGGCATCGTTCTCTTGGTCGTTTTGAAACCGTTTTAGCACCCTGCATTGACCGGGCTCGCGGCGACACTATATGCTCAATTGGACTCTCCTGTTTTAGCGGCTGACCCGTCGAGTCTCCGCCCCTATTCACCACCATACCCCAATCGTGCGACCCGCTGCGCGCGCATTTTAAGAGTACGCCCATGTTGCCATCTGAGATGACGCTCGATGCGTTAAAGGAAAAGTCACCGGCTGAGTTGTTGGCCTTCGCCGAAGAGCTTGAGGTCGAGAACGCCTCGACCATGCGCAAACAAGATATGATGTTTGCGATCCTTAAAGAGCTTGCCGAGCGGGACGTAGAGATTTCAGGCGGCGGCGTTCTTGAGGTGTTGCCCGATGGGTTTGGGTTTTTGCGCTCGCCTGAGGCGAACTATCTCGCCGGTCCTGACGATATCTATGTGTCGCCGAGCCAAATTCGCCGATTTGCGCTTCGAACTGGCGATACCGTTATTGGCGAAATTCGGAGTCCGAAAGACGGCGAGCGGTACTTTGCGCTTCTCAAAGTCGGCTCGATTAACTTCGAAGACCCCGAGAAGGCCCGACATAAGGTCCATTTTGACAATCTTACGCCGCTTTATCCGGATGAGCGCATCCAGATGGAGATTGACGACGAAAAGACAAAAGACTTGTCCTCCCGAGTGATTGATCTGGTCGCGCCGCTAGGGAAAGGACAACGCGCCCTAATCGTGGCGCCGCCCCGAACCGGTAAAACCGTTCTTCTACAGAACATTGCCCACTCAATCGCTGCTAATCATCCTGAGGCCTATCTTATCGTCTTGCTCATTGACGAGCGGCCGGAAGAAGTCACCGATATGCAACGCTCTGTAAAAGGCGAGGTGATTTCGTCCACCTTTGACGAGCCCGCAACGCGCCACGTTCAAGTCGCCGAAATGGTCATCGAAAAATCAAAGCGTCTTGTTGAGCATGGTAGAGACGTAGTGATTTTGCTCGACTCCATCACGCGGTTAGGCCGGGCTTACAACACGGTCGTGCCTTCATCTGGCAAGGTTCTAACGGGGGGTGTTGACGCGAATGCGTTGCAGCGACCGAAACGCTTTTTTGGCGCCGCGCGGAATATTGAGGAAGGCGGCTCGCTCACGATCATCGCTACAGCGCTGATCGACACTGGCTCCAAGATGGATGAAGTGATCTTTGAAGAGTTCAAAGGCACCGGCAACTCAGAAATCGTCTTGGATCGCAAAGTCGCAGACAAGCGCGTTTATCCCGCGATCGATATCGCCAAGTCCGGCACCCGGAAAGAAGATCTCATCACGCCCAAGGGCGATTTGGCGAAGATCTTTGTCCTCCGGCGTATTCTCAATCCGATGGGCGTTTCAGATGCGATTGAGTTCATGATCGATAAGTTGAAGCAAACCAAGTCCAACAAAGACTTCTTCGATTCAATGAACACCTAGGCGTCAAAACGATCATGTGTGGCTTCGAGACTTGCTGCAATTTTTGATCCCGCCAGAATACAGAATTAATCGTGGCGTCGTTCTGAACGGGCGGGCCTCCAAAAGAACCGTTTAGGCGGGCGATCGTTGTCAAATCAAAACGCGAAATTTTTAACCGGCGATCCGATGCGCCACATTACTGTTATGTCGCTTTCTGCGGCTGCGGGATTGGTGTCGGTATTTCTCGTCGATTTCGTCGATCTGTTTTTTATCTCGCTCTTAGGCCAATCCGCGCTCGCCGCCGCTGTCGGGT
>JBCDBM010000144.1:0-8429 GCA_039183665.1 Pseudomonadota bacterium
GGGCGTTTGGGGGGGGTGTTTGCCCCTCTGTCCTAATTCGGGGGGGGGGGGCGCGCCGCCGGGTTCTTGCGGGAGAATGAAACCCTGACGCCGATGATGGCGTTCGAGCGGGGGCTTGTTGAAACCTATGTAGAGCAGCGCTTGCTCGCGCGCGCTGCCCTAGACAGGGGGTTGCAGCGCGCCCCGACCGTCTTGCGTCGAGTAAACGCGGCGCGCGATCGCGTCCTCGCGGCGACCTATTTGGAGCGCGAAATCGGCGAGGCGGTGACGCCGGAGACGGTCAAACGGTTTTTCGACGCCAACGCTGATGTCACCAAGCTGGGCGAGGAAGTCCGCGCGCGGCACATATTGGTGGAAACGGAAGCCGAAGCGGCGGCCATTTTGGCGCAGCTGCGCGGCGGCGCTGATTTTGACGCTGTGGCCCGCGAACAATCTCTTGATCGTGCGACCGCGCCCCTTGGCGGGGCTGTAGGGTGGTTTTCAAGGCCGATGATGACGCCAGCTTTTTCGAGAGCGGCTTTTGCAACGGCCACGGGCGAATTCTCTGATCCGTTCCTCACGGAATTTGGATGGCACGTGGTAGAGGTGCTGGGCCGGCGATCGTCTGATCAAGTGCCGTTTGACGAAGTCGAAGCGAGCATTAGCGAATTTTTGAGGCTGCGCACAATTGAGACAACGCTGAAGTCGCTCGTTGAGGACAATCAAGTCGTTTATTTCCGGCCCGATCCCAGCCTAAACGCCCGCGCGCGCGCTGCAACCGGCGTTATGGATGCGTCTTTAACGGATGCAGAACTGCGCTAACGCGGCCGCCCAAAGCGACGGGGCTTAGCGCGGCCGCGGAAACGAAAAGCTGTATTGCTGATCAAAAACAGCGCTTGCCGACCCGTCGATGCGCCGCGGCTCGAATTGCCATCGACGCACGGCGTTAAGCGCGGCGTCATCAAAACAAGCGTTCGATGTGCGCGCGACCCGCTCGCTTGAAACGCCGCCCGCTGTTGTAATCGTGAACGCGACGACCACGGTTTCGACCGGGCGCGCGTCGGTCAAGCATGCGGGCGGGTAGATCGGATCGACCCGCTCGATGATGCGCGCTTCAATAACGGTCGCATCCTCCATTGGAGAGGCCACGGGAGCGGGGTTTTCATTCTCGGCCGCTTCAAAAGGTTGTGCGCCGAGGCGCCGTTCTTCGCGCGGCAGCGTAATTTGATAGGCGCACCAAATAATAAATAGGATAATGGCTGCGGTCGCGATCAATGAGAGATCGCCGCCGCCATCGATCGGCGTCGGGTCGCCTTTTTTTTGTGGTTCAGTTTGCACCGGCGCCGCGGCCAAAAACCCAGCGTCTTCTTTAAACCGTCGCACAATGGGCTCGGCTTCTGCGTCTAGAAATTCCGCATAGGACTTAACGAAACCAATCGCATAGGGCCGCGGCGGCAGACCGGCGCGATCCATCGTCTCGATGGCTTGTAAGTGTTGTTCTTTGATATGGGTTTTCGCGGCTGTTTCTTTCAATGATAGCCCGGCGGCTTCGCGCAGGGCGGCCAGATGCGCGCCGGCGTGAGGCGTCATGTCGTCGTTTGCGCGACGCGTGCGCGCGTCTTCCATGTCATAAATTTCGGCGGGACCATGGCTCGTCATAACGCTACGCTTTCACTGGACGCCTCGACCGGAGCGTCGTCATTGGTCGCTTCTGCCGCGAAACAATAGTCGAAATTCATAACGGATTTAACAAACAGCTTACCCTGATAACGGTTAAAACCAGAATTCCTTAATCAGAGATTACCGTTTCGCACCCGGACAAATCCTGACCAGCGCATGCTAACCGATCGTGACGCCCTTTTCGACCAAAAAAGCAGTGAACGGCTCGCGCAATGAACGGGCCGGCTCTTTCAGTCGGGACTCAAGCCACTGAGAGGCTTCTTCAACACGCAGCGAGCGGATCATTCTGCGGAACGGGCCCACGGAAACAGCGGGCACGGAAAATTCGACCACGCCTAATCCCAGCAATGCGGCTGCTGTTACCGGGTCGGCAGCCTGCTCGCCGCAATAAGAAAGCCGGACGCCTGAGCTCTTTGCTTTCTCGACCGTCGTTTTCAAAAAGCCCAAAAATCCAGGGTTCATCGGATCATAGCGGCGTTGCACGCGCTCCGAGTCACGGTCCGCCGCGAAATAAAACTGGGCGAGATCGTTCCCGCCCACAGACAAGAAGTCGACTTTTTCAGCTAGGATTTCAACGCGCCACGCCGCCGATGGCGTTTCAATCATGGCGCCGATTAAGATCTCTTTCGGCAGCGCTTGATCGCTTCGTTTTGCCCGCTCGATCTCTCGATTCAATAGATCACGCGCGTCGTCGATTTCCTGGGGCAAGGTCACCATCGGAAACATCAAGGACAATGATCGGCCTGCGCTCGCTGCGATAAGCGCTCGCAATTGCGGGCGCAAAATGCCGGGTCTGTCGACCGCCATGCGCAAGCCGCGCCATCCCATGGCCGGGTTTACATCGACGCTGTCTTCCATATAGGCGGCTGTTTTATCGCCGCCGATATCGGCCGTTCGAAATATAATGGGCTTATCGCCCGTCATCTCCAGCGCTTGTCGATAAAGGGCTTCTTGAGATGCGACGCTGGGCAACTGCGAGCCAATCAGAAATTGCAATTCCGTGCGAAACAGGCCCACGCCCGCGGCGCCGGTCGCTTCCAGATGCGGGAGGTCCAGCACCAGGCCCGCATTCATCATCAGCGTAATCGGCACATTGTCTAAGGTGACGGTCGGCAGATCGCGCTCTTTTTTGAAGGCTTCTTGGCGTTCCGACTGCAATTCAAGCTTTGAGCGGAGTGATGTGACGATGTCCGGGGTCGGACGAATATGGACTTCACCATGTTCGCCGTCGATGATCAGGTCATCGCCCTGCTCGATCAGCGCGACCGCTCGGTTAAGCCCCGTCACCATGGGAATATCGAGCGCGCGCGCGACAATCGCCACATGCGATGTCGCCGAGGTCTCGGAAAGCACGAGCCCCTTTAGCGCCTTTCGATCAATCTCAAGCAGTTCAGCTGGGCCCATATCTTGAGCCACGAGAATGGTTTCATCGAGCAGCGTGTGATGATCACCTTCCGGCGCGCCAGATAAAATGCGCAACAAGCGATGCGCTAAGTCATCAAGATCATTCAGTCGCTCGCGCAAATATGGATCACGCGACTGCATGATGCGCGCTCGGTTTTCGCCTTGGATTTGCTCAACAGCGGCTTCGGCGGTTAATCCGGAAAGAACGGCGGTGCGCAACCGTTCTTTCCAGCTTCTGTCGTATGCGAATAATCGATAGGCTTCCAAGACTTCCAAAGACACGCCGCTGAGCGTGTCATTCTCGGCGATCATGGCGTCGACATTTTTGCGCAGCTTTGTCAGCCCGTTCTCGAGGCGCTTCGATTCCGCGGATGGGTCGTTTGCGAAGACTTTATGTTTAGGGGCGGGGGGCTTTAGAAAAACCGCGCGGCCCATGGCGATGCCCGCGACAACGCCGGCGCCGACCAGGCTCTCCGGTCGGTGCAACATTTCACCAACCGCCGCCGTTTCTTCGCGACTGAGCAGCTCGCCAGAGGCGGCGATCTCCGCAAGCAGCGCGGCGACCGCCTGCACGGCTTCAATTTCTTCATCCACATAGACGCGCGCCGCGCGGTTTTGAACGACGAGAACGCCCAACGTCTTTCCCGATCGAATGAGTGGAACGCCGAGGAACGAATGGAATGGGTCTTCTTGCGTTTCCGGCCGATATGCAAATGCCGGGTGATAAGGCGCATCAGCCGTGACCAGCGGTTTGCCGGATTCTGCGACCAGACCGACCAGGCCCTCGCCCCAAATGAGGCTCGTTTTGTGCACGGCCTCTGGGTTCAACCCTTCGGTCGAGTAGAGCTCCAAACTGTCGTCCGGGCGGCGCAGGTAAATGGAGCACACGTCCGCCACCACATGCCCCGCGATCACGGTCGACAATTGGTCAAGCCGGTCCTGCGCGCTGCCCTCTTGTGCGACGACATCGTGCATGCGCCGCAAGAGCACCGCTAATCCGCGATCAAGATGCCCACCATGGGGCGGCCCTGTGTTTTCGATGCTCATTCCAATACTTGCGCAGAGTGTCGTGGAGCGCCGGGGCGTCGGCATTTACAACCCCCGCGTATCCACCGAATTATAGCATCCCAAAGGGGAACAGCAAATCGCGACGGATTGTGCGCATTGTCAAAGCCCTAGGCGACGTCGTCTAGATGATAAGCCTCGTGAAGCGCGCGCACGGCGTATTCCGCAGCATTCGCATCAATCAGAACACTGATTTTAATTTCGGATGTCGAAATATTTTGAATGTTGATGCCTTTATTGGCAAGCGTTTGGAACATTGTCGCTGCGACCCCTGCGTGGGAGGTCATGCCGAGCCCGATAACCGAAACTTTGGCGACGTTACGATCCGACTGCAGCCCCCGGAATCCGATTTTGGTCTGTACGGCAGTCAAAACCTCGACGGCCCGTTCAAGGTCGGACTCTTTGGTGGTGAATGATATGTTTGCGTAGCCCGGTTCGCGCGAGGGGCTCTGCACGATCATGTCGATATTGATGCTCGCATCGGACAATTGCGTAAAAATTTCGGCCGCGCGTCCGGGCTCGTCCGGCACCGCTAAGACCGTAACGCTCGCCTCTTTGAAGTCTGGGGTGACCGCGGTGACAACGTTCTTTTCCACAATCTCTTCCTCATCACAGATCGTCGTGCCGGGGCCCGGCGCGTCGGGCGGATCAAAACTCGACAACACCCGCAACGGAATTTTATGGGCCGCCGCGAGTTCGACGGACCGGGTTTGCAAGACTTTCGCGCCAACCGACGCCATTTCCAACATTTCTTCGTAGGAGACTTTCGCAATACGCCGTGCGCTGTCGGTGAGCCGCGGATCTGTCGTATAGACGCCGTCAACGTCGGTGTAGATGTCGCATCTGCCGGCGTTCAGCGCTGCCGCCACCGCCACGGCGGACGTATCGGATCCGCCGCGTCCAAGGGTCGATATGCGCCCGCGCGCGCTCAGGCCCTGAAACCCCGGGATGACGGCGATTTCGCCCGAATCGATTGCTTCGCCCAGAGCTTCCGAGTCGATATCCGTAATGCGTGCGCGGCCATGGTCATTGTCGGTGCGCAGCGCGATCTGCCAGCCCTGCCACGAGCGCGCTCTATATCCGAGATTTTGCAGCACCAACGCGAGCAGACCCGAGGTGACTTGCTCTCCTGAAGAAACAATGACGTCGTGCTCCACCTGGCGCGCATCTAACGCCGGCGCGGGTGGGCCTGCGTCCTCGCATAGGCTCACCAGCCGGTTTGTTTCGCCCGCCATCGCTGAGACGACGACCGCAACGCTATGGCCGTTATCGGCTTCGCGGCGCACAAATTCCGCAACCGCGCGAATCCGCTCCAAATTGGCCACGGACGTACCGCCAAACTTCATTACTATTCGGGCCATAGCCGGTTAATCCGCCGCTCCGCGTAATCATGTCCTCTTGCGCGCGATAATCCGCCCGCCCAGTGTGGCGCGTATCTAAGAGCACGCGGCGCCCGACGCAAGCAGCGCGTCGCGCGCTGTTCTAATCACCAGGCGACGGAACCGTATGATGGCCGCAAAAAATGGCGCTTCCGCAGAACCCGCAAGCGGTTCCACCGTCGATGCGGAGGAAGTCGCAAAGTTTGCGGCTATGGCGGAAGCCTGGTGGGATCCCCTCGGCAAGTTCAAGCCGCTGCATAAATTCAACCCGGTTCGCTTGGCTTATATTCGGGACCGCGTCTGCGCCCATTTCGGGCGAGAGCCGCGCTCGAAAACGCCCCTTGAGGGTTTGCGCCTATTGGACATCGGCTGTGGCGGGGGACTGGTCGCAGAACCCATGCGCCGATTGGGCGCCGATGTGACCGCCATCGACGCAGTCGACAAAAATATCGAAGTGGCCAGGCTTCACGCCAGCCAATCGGGTTTGGAAATCGACTACCGCAACACAACGGTTGAGGATCTTGCCGCCGAACAAATTGAGCCGTTCGACATCGTTCTCAATTTGGAAGTGGTGGAGCATGTGGCGGATGTGGATCTGTTTTTGACAACAGCTGCAAGGCTCGTGAAACCCGGCGGCGTGATGCTCTTGGCGAGTATCAACCGCACCGTCAAAGCCTTTGCGCTCGCGAAGGTTGGCGCCGAATATGTGTTGCGCTGGCTGCCAGCGGGCACCCATGATCCGCGAAAATTCGTGAAGCCTGATGAGGCTAAAAGCGCTTTGGCAAGAGGCGGCATGACGGTTACCGGTGAGACGGGCGTTACCTATTTCCCGCTGCTCGATATCTGGCGCATCACCGATGATGTCGCGGTCAATTATATGCTGAGCGCGGTGAAGTAGACGCTGCGTGTACAACGTATCCGCTGAAAAGCAGCGATGCTTAGCCAACCCATATTGTGGCTTGTCGTGTTAGCGATATGTGATTTCTGAATCGGATCTAGGCGCGCGCTGCGCGGGCGATTTCGATCAGGGTTTCGCTTTCTTCAGCGAGCGCTTCTTTTGCTGCTAAATAACCCGCTTCAACGGCGGCGTCGTAAGACTTCCAATCGCGTAAGTTCACTGTGGGCACTTCCGGCAAAATCATAATGTCGGCGGGATGGACTTTCAGCGTATGTTCATGGCGCGCCGTGGCGGCGCGCATCAATAGTGAGACGATGGGCGGCGCTGCGGAAAACCCGTGCCGCATCACCCATTGCAAAAAGCCTGGCGGGTTTTCGAACGCGTCGGGGTCAATCATGCCTTTGCGCGCCACGTCGATGCCAATGGTGATCCCGCGATGCATATTCGCCATCAGATCAGTCGGAAGATTATTGGTAAGACCGCCATCCACCAGCAATGCGTCGTCATCGACGACAGGGGGTAAGATACCGGGCAGCGAAATGGACGCGCGCAAGGCGTCGCGGAGCCGCCCGCGCCGGTGAATATGCGAAGACCCGTCAACGAGATTCGCCGATACGCAAAAAAATGGCAGGGCGAGGTCCTCAATCCTGACATCGCCAAAGTGCTTCTTCAGCCGTCTGTCAACGCGGCGCCCCTTCGTTAGAGAAACCACAGGCAAGACGTAATCGCTCAACGGATTAGAGACGACGAACCCCTCGCGGATATGGTCCTCGATTTCATTGAGCGACCATCCCATGGCCACGCAGCCCCCGATGACGGCGCCCATGGATGTGCCGCTCACAAAATCCACCGGAACGCCCAGTTCGTTGAGGGCTTTGAGCGCGCCAATATGCGCGAAGGCCCGCGCGCCGCCGCCCGAAAGCACGAGGGCCACCGACTTTCCGGCGATAATCCGCGCCAACCGATCTAGAGAACGCTCGCCGCCCACGGCAATGCTTCGCACCGCGCCCACTGTGTCTTGCCAGTCAGTGATCGGGCAGGCCGGCACCCCCTCATTGATCATCACCAAATCCACAAGCCGGAAATTTCTTGCGCGAGCCCCGGCTTCTTCTGTCATCGGAAAGGGTTGGGGCGGGCGCGCATCGCGTCTCGCCATCACCAAAAAGCGATCGGCGTGGCGGACGACAAAGCGATACCAAGGCGAGCCGTCAACGCGCGCCGCGACAATCAGCACGTCATTGGCTTCTTCTTTATAGTCAAACAGACGGCCGTCCGGCGCCTCATCAGCATCCGGCATAAAGTCCGCATTAAGGCCAAGCCCGCGCACGCGTTCGGCCAACTTTTTCGCATAGCCGTCGACGTCGATTGAGGGCGACGAACCGATCAACGCAAAAACGCGCGGCGCAGATTGTTGGAAGCTGGCTTTGGGATAGCGCGAGCGACCCAAAATTGTGCGCGCCATGGCGGCGGCGAAATCGCCATGGTCATTGAATAGGCGATCGACATCATCCCGGCGCAACGTCAACAGCTCCGTATCGCGCAGCGCGTATACGGATGCAGAACGCGCTTCGCCGGAGAGCAACGACATTTCACCGACCGGCTCGCCCGCGCGGATATAGCCGACCACTTCGTCGCCCTCTGGAGCATTGCGCACGACGATGAGCCGGCCTGAAAGAATGATGTGAAGCGCTGCGGCGCGATCGCCCTCGGCGAATAGCTCCCAGCCGCCGGACAGCGACATCCAGCGCCCCCGCGCGGCGATGGCGTCGAGGGTGTCGGTCTCAAGATTTCGAAATGCGCTGAGCGCTTTTAGGCGTTGCTTAACCGCATCCATAACGCCCGACTATTTACGGTGCGTCGCGGAGCCGAGCAATTCGTTGACTTAATTCAGCTTTTTATTTGCGCTTGAGCGCGCTTTTGGGCGATCTGCGCGATCGGTTTTGCGTTGCTCCCCGGGCAGCGGCGCAACCTTGATGCCCTCATCGATCAGTTCTTTGACTTCTTTGCCGGACGCCTCACCGTAA
>JBCDBM010000145.1:0-8352 GCA_039183665.1 Pseudomonadota bacterium
GCCATGGTAGGCCTTTACCCCACCATCTAGCTAATCTAACGCGGGCCGATCCTTCGGCGATAAATCTTTCACCCGGAGGTCGTATACGGTATTACACCCAGTTTCCCAGGGCTATTCCGTACCGAAGGGCACGTTCCCACGCGTTACTCACCCGTCTGCCGCTCCCCGCAAGCGGGGCGCTCGACTTGCATGTGTTAAGCCTGCCGCCAGCGTTCGTCCTGAGCCAGGATCAAACTCTCAAGTTGAGTTAGATCTTGACGCTCATGTACTGACGTATGTCGCAAAACCAAAACGCTAATCCATCTGAAAGAAACCCAAAAAAGGGAAACCCACGAATGGAACTAACGAGATTTGGTTTAGCTTAAGAAACGTCAGCTAGAGCTGATCCTAATGATCTCCAATTCTTTCAGGCGGAGCCTGAGAGACTTGAAGAGTTCGCCAGGACGAAGCCGCCCACGTTTCTCTTCCTCAATATTCAATTGTCAAAGAGCCTCGCGCCGATCACCCCAAAGCCCGTGAGCCTTAAAATTCTCGTCACGAAATCGGCGCATCCTGCACATGCGAAACGCAATCGCAAAATTTACCGACAAAAAACCGACACTCCCGAGACCGCCCCTCTGACCTCTCGATCAGCGGCGGCCGCCCCGGCCGCGTCGGTGAGCGGCGGATGTACCGATCCGTCGCTACCCTGTCAACGCAAAATTCAGACATTGCGAAGGAAAATTACGCGGGGTGTTTTCCCCAATATTCTCCTGGATTTCGCCGCAAGCCGATATGAGCGCCGGAAAAGCGCCCGATGGCCAGACCGAATCGAACGAAGGAGCGGAAAATAGATGCTCCGAACCCAGTTTTCAAGGCGGAATTAACGAAATTCGCCGCTTTCTGGCGCCCCGCCCCCGGGATTTTCGCCGACGGCCTTCAAACGCCGGTCCGTCGGGAATTTGTTGCCCGCGTTTAATGCTCTCGCCACGAATCGGCGCGTAAAGTTCTCCCCGTCATGAGCGAGCCCAAGTCCAATCAGTCGGCAACAGAAACTGACGCTTGCGCCCAAGCGGCGCCCCCTGCCCTGGGACTTGCGCTTGGGGGCGGTGTGGCGCGGGGCTGGGCCCATATTGGGGTGGTCCGTCGCCTCGACGAGTTGGGCGTTAAACCGGACATTGTTTGCGCAACGTCGATCGGCGCCCTTGTCGGCGGGTGCTGGCTGGCGGGCTCGCTTGACGCGCTCGAGGATTGGGCTCGCGATCTCACAAAGGCCCGTATGCTGACCTATTTTGATGTCATGCTAAACGGGTCGGGGCTGATGGGCGGCAAGCGCTTGGAGCGGAAATTGCGCCGCAATTTGCCGCCGACCAAGATCGAGGATTTGCCGCAAAAGTTTCTAGCGGTCACCGCGGAGCTCGCGACCGGCCATGAGATATGGCTGACCGAGGGCGATTTGGGTGAAGCCATCTTAGCGGCCTATGCGCTGCCTGGCGTTTTTCCGCCGCGCGCCCTTGGCGGCCGCTGGCTTATCGATGGCGCCCTCGTGAATCCTCTTCCAATTTCTGCTTGCCGCGCATCGGGCGCGCGCGTCGTCCTCGCCGTTGGTCTTCATGCGGATGCATTCAGCCTCGGCATTGCTCAGCGTCGAGATCGTTTTCAGTTACTCGACCAACCAAGCGGAGAGAAACTCCGGCCCTCACTTCAGGGCGGCGCGTTTGAAAAACTTATTATGCGCCAACTATTCCGCCCTCAAGAAACGTCGCCAGGTTTGGGTTCAGTGATGGTTGCGTCCTTCAACATCCTAATGGACCGCATCACGCGATCGCGCATGGCCGGAGACCCGGCCGATGTGTTGATGTTGCCAGAAGTTGGTCATGTGCCGCTGTTGGATTTTGATCGCGCCGATGAGCTGATAGACTTGGGCCGCGCCGCCGTGGATCGGCACATGCCCGAGCTCGAAAGCGCGCTCGAGTGCCTCGCCTAAAGTCGGCAGAACCAGATTACATATAAGCCAGGATCCAGCTGCGGTTTGGATCATCTTCTCACGGAAATTTTAGGAAATTTTTTAGCGAACCGCGGCGAGTGGCTGCGCGTAAACCGGTCGTTCATCAAAAAAGGAAATGCACCCCATGTTCTCTAAGAAAGTTTTAGCCGCCACCGCGGCGATCTCTCTTCTCGCAACCGGCGCCTACGCTGGTCACCACGGTGACGCTGCAAAAGTAGATATTGTCGACACCGCGGTTGCCGCCGGTTCGTTCAGCACGTTGGTTGCAGCGGTTCAAGCGGCAGGCTTGGAAGAAACGCTTCGGAGCGAAGGGCCGTTCACGGTATTTGCGCCTACCGACGCGGCGTTCGCAGCGCTTCCCGAGGGAACGCTTGACAGCCTTCTTCTGCCCGAAAACAAGGACCAGCTCGTCGGCATCCTGACGTATCACGTTGTGGCCGGGAAAACGAAATCAACAGACCTCGTTGGCCAGACTCTGGCTGTGGAGACGGTGAATGGCGCGTCGGTCGACATTGACGGCACGGACGGTGTAAGCGTCGGCAGCGCGAGCGTCGTGCAAGCAGATGTGATGTCATCGAACGGCATTGTCCACGTCATCGACGCGGTTCTGTTGCCGCCCGCGGCCGAATAACGCCGAATCGAATGCTAGCTGCGAGGTCGCGCACGCGGCCTCGCATATCTAGCCTGCGATATACTCTTTGAGGGCCGCGGCTTCGTTTTCGGCTTGCTCGATCTTCCGCTTTACAACGTCTCCGATCGAAATCACGCCTACGAGCTGGCCATTATCTGTTACCGGAAGATGTCGGATACGTTTCTGCGTCATCTGCGTCATCACCTCGTCCACGGTCGCGACCGGTGAACAGGTGAATGGGTTCGGCGTCATGCATTCTGACACGCTGCACGACAGAACAACGGCTGCGTCGTTCGCGTCGCCGCCCATGCGGCGAACGACATCGCGTTCGGACAGGATACCGCATACGGATCCATCGCCATTCTTTACGATCACTGCACCGATATTCTTGTCGTTCAAAAGATCGACCGCACTACCGATGGTGTCAGTTGCCTGAACGCTGAAAATATCGTCGCCCTTGTGATGGAGGATATCTTCTACCTTCATCTTATTTCCTTCCTACTGTTTTATTGTTGACATCATGCGCGCATCGGCCCGCATCGACAATAGCCGGCGGCAATTGGGTCGAAGCCAAACGGCGCGTTGCTTATAGGCTTCGGCTAGCGAAGTCCGGCAGCCGCCCGTTCGAAGAACGGATACGTCAGCAGCCCGAAGATATAGCCGCCAATATGCGCTTCCCACGCAATTTCCGCGCCGCCCATGAATGCGCCGCCAAAGACTCCGAACACAACATTCGTCACGATGATGACAGCGGACCATGCGATGACCGATGGACTGAGCAACCCGCTAACGCGGGCGTATTCTGGCCCGAACAAGCTTGATCGATTGAATGCAAAACGGACAACGCCGCCCATGAGCCCCGAAACGCCGCCCGAGGCGCCGACCATCAATACGTTATCGTTCGCATGCATATAAATATAGGTGAGCGCTGCTGCGGCGCCGCACAAAAAGTAAAACGTCAAGAACATGCCGGCCGCAGCCATCGCGCTGCTCGACTGAAGCGCATCCACCGCTCCCATTCTGCGGGCGATCGGCGCGCCGAAAGCGAACAACCACAGGACATTAAAGAGCAAGTGCATCAGGCTCGCATGCACAAACATGTGTGCGATTAAGGGCGATAACATCGCCAATACGCCGCCATTGCCTTCGGGACCGGACAAAAAGCGTCGCGGCGAGATCGCGGCGCCCCCCTCGATGACCCGCGCAGCGACGGACGGGGCAAGCCACATGAATGCGAAGAAGGCGACGCACAATGCTGCAATTGCGAAAACAACGCCCGGCACATTGAAAACGCGGCTCGGATCTGTGCCGCGATTTGGGCGTCGCAGCGTGTATGGCTTTCCTTGCGCCGGCTGTGACATCGCTGCAATTCCCTTTACTCTGCCAACGCGCCCGCTGGCGGACGCCCGGCGAAAACACCCCATTTGAATTAACACCGCAACGTCGTCTGGCAAGCTTTTGTTCACCAAACCTGCCTACGATTCTGGTCTTCTTGGTCAGAATCGTTTGTTTGAATGGATATGGGAACGCCCACCGGCGAAAACAGCGGTCAAATCCCGCCAAATGCTGACGATAACGCCGATCGACGGCGTCATCGGCGCATCCAGTTGCCGGTTAAGGCGCGATTTCTCGCAGCGGACGGCAACGAGCACGCGTGTTTGGTTGCGAACATATCCGCCGGCGGCGCGCTTTTGCGCGCCAAGAACCCGCCAGCCAAGGGCGAAAAAGTGGTTCTGTACTTTGACCGTTTGGGTCGGGTTGAGGGAAAGGTCGTTCGCGCTAACGACACCAGCTTTGCGATCCACTATGCGAAGAAGCGCGTCCGCGCGCACCGTATGGCCGATGGTTTAACGGAAATGATTAACGGCGGGCGCCGCGACGCTGACAAGCGCGTCGCCCCGCGGATAAGCCAAAATAGCGCCGCCTCCGTCAAGTTTGCCGACGGACGATCCGCCCCCTGCTCGATCATCGACATTTCGTTAACCGGTGCTTCAATCGAAATCGATCCGCGCCCCCCGCTTGGCGAAGAACTCATTTTGGGACGGATGAAAGCGAAAGTCGTGCGCCGTCATGACAACGGTATTGGTGTCGTCTTTACTGGCTCAGCCGAACGGCTAGACGACGTTATTAAACAAACAGCCGGTGATAAACCGGACACTTCAAAAGTTAATGGCGCCGCGGCGGCGCCCGCGCCAGTTGAAACTGGCCCGGCCATTGCAAGGAGGTTTGGCAAGAAGGGCGCAAATGCCTGATTATATGAGGATAGCTCATGCTTGCCGCCGAGAACTGGCGTGTGAAGGTCGAAGGAAAAATCTACGGCCCGTACACCCCCCGACAAATGCACGCTTTCGCCCAACAGGGGCGGTTGGCGCCATGGTCTCTAATCAGCCCAGACGGCGCAGAGAAATGGCGTGAGGCCATCCATGAGACCACGTTCATGGGCGCGTTTGGATTGAGCGGCGCCGCGCACAAAAAAGCGATCGCCAGGACGTTTGGAAAACGCGAGACGTCGAAAGACACCGCGCCAGCTGAAAATGCAGCCAAACCCGCTAGTCTCTCGTCATCGACTGTCGAGCGATCAACGCCGCCGGTGGACACGCAACACGGCGCGCTCGCGCAATTCGTTGTGGTTTTTGATGTTGTGAATGCCGCGGCGACCCGCATTGAGCCTGCGATCCGCAATCTCGGCCACGCGTTTCGATTGGCGGACAATGTCTGGAATGTCACCACGAGCCTTACAGCGATCGGGGTCCGGAATGTCCTGGCGCCGCATTTATACAAACATGAGTCGATCTTTGTCGTCGACGCGAAACGCGGGCGCACATCGTGGCAAAACTACGCGCCCGAAGTGCACGCCAAGATCACCGCGGAATATGTGAAACCTCAAATGCGGCAATAGCCTCTCACGCGCGTTAATGCTTTTGAACCTTTCACGAAATTGCCTGACGTCTATCGGACGTTGACCAAAAGCCCGTTATAGTCGGCCCTGTAGTTGATTCGGGGCGGCGTTAGGCGAATTGATGCCCTTTTGGAACAAAGGCGTCTTTTGTTTCGGATTTGCGCGAGTTGCGTTTTGCAGTCGCGCTCGCCCGTCGGTCGACACACTTTCTCACCTGACATCATTAACGGGAGATCCTGATGGCGAAACGCTCGTCCCGTCGCGCTGCGCGACGTCTTGTCGACAATTCTAGCTATGAAGAAACAGACAATGTCAGACGATTATTTGACGAGCCACAATGGTCGCCAATCGACCCGCCCGACCGAGACTTCAAGTACCGCAAGAATATCCGTGCCCAGAATGAATCGCAGCAAGAACTGATGACCGCGATCGACGCCGCTTCGTTGGTCTTCGCGATCGGCGCGGCTGGCACGGGCAAAACCTATGTCGCCGTATCAAAAGCGGTCGAAGCGTTGGAAGCCGGCTCGGTAAGACGCATCGTTCTCTCCAGACCGGCGGTGGAAGCGGGAGAAAGTCTTGGCTTTTTGCCGGGCGATCTGGAAGAAAAACTATCGCCTTATCTGCGGCCTCTTTACGACGCGCTATGCGATCGGTTGTCGTCGAAGCGGCTGAAAGCGCTACTCGCCGAAGGCGTTATCGAAATCGCGCCAATTGCTTATATGCGCGGACGAACGCTCAACAACGCGTTTGTGGTGATCGACGAGGCGCAAAATTGCACTTACCCGCAACTCAAAATGCTGCTGACGCGTCTGGGCTGGCATTCGTCAATTGTTGTTACTGGCGACCCTGAGCAATCAGACCTGTTGCCCGGTCTCTCCGGGCTGCGGGACGTGGCGGATAAGTTGGACAATCTGGAAAATGTCTCTGTTGTCCGATTTTCGCGTGAGGATGTGGTGCGCCATCCGCTGGTCGCCGAAATGATAGACGTCTTGTAGCCGCGCGGCCTAGTCAGCAAGGCCGGGATTTTCACGCCATCACGCCCATGCTAGGACGCATGCTCGTGTTGAGCATGGGCGACGATAAAAAGCGATGACGAACGGCTACGGATTTCGCAGCGAGGAAGTGCGTCAGGAATCAAGCTGGCGCTATCCGTTGGGTATTTTTCTAGCAACGCTCGTCCTTTGCGCGATTTTTCTATATTATTACGTTGGGCCGAGCGTCGACGAACTCAGCGGCAATGTCCCAAGCCCGGCAATCACGGAAGAGCCAATCTCGATCGAGATTTATGGCGAGACCTTCGCGCCGGCAGCCAATTACACCGTTTATCCCAGGGCCCGACGCGGCGGACCGCGTGAGGAACTCTCCTTATACGCGTTGTGGCCGACCATGATTGGCTATGCGCCCGCGCACCGACGAGAATTTGTGGAAAATGATCCACAGACGCGCAGGATCGACATCACGATTTCCGAGCGCTCGCTGAGCTTTGACGAAGCGACGCGCTTCGAACTCCTTTACTTGCCCAACACCGTCGATCAGCGCGGCGTCCGCACGCCTTACCAGCTGACCAAATTCGCCTTCAAACAGCAGCGTGCGGACGTGCCGTCAAACGGTTACGCGGATACAGAGTTGTTCGTCGGCGTTGACGGCGAAGAGCGCTTTATCGCTTTGTTTTGCTTCCAAGATCGCGAAGACATCCCGAGCCCCGAGTGCTGGCGCAGCCTTGACTATGCAGACGGCATCGCGGTGAGCTATCGTTTTAAACGGCCCTATTTGCCCGAATGGCGCGCCATCGACGCGGCGGTTCAGGAATTTGTGGGCGGCATTCACAGATCAGCGTCCAATTGATGAGGCGCGCCCCCGAGCCTCGCGCTCAGCGCGATCATCATCGGGGGAGCCAGGATCGCGATAAACGCGGCGCTAATTACAAGATACAGCGCGGACGCTGCGCCTTGTGGCCATGACAGGGCCGCTGCGGCGACCAACAGGGACGCGGCGCCGACGGCAATGGCGTATAGATAGCGCCCTGCGCCATCGCTAAGCGCACTTTCGGCCACATCACTCGCCCGGGTCCAAACATCTGCCGCATCGCGCCAGCCAACGCTCAAATGCCCCAATGCGATCGCACAAAACGCTAAGGCCAACAGTTTCTCGCTCAGCGCGATCGGCGGCAGGCCGGCAATGGCGTAGACATAGCCTGTGAGAAAGATGGCGAAGCTGAGCAGCAAGACGATAAAAATCGCGGCGCGCAACGACACAAAACACACTCCAGCCGCAATCCAAACCAAAAATAAAAAGACGGAAAGCGACCACATATTCGGCGCGCCCGCCTCAAATACAGCAATAAGACCAAAGACGGCTGCAATCGCCACCACGGCGGCGGCTGTCGCGGGCGGCGCAGCGAGACGAACCGGTTTCCAGGCCTTGGCGAATAGTCTTTGGCGGTGATTTTCATCGACGGCGTTTTGTTCGTTTTGAGCGGAGAGCGCTATGGACCCCACGACCGCGCAAACGGCGACGGCGACGCCAATCACAAGCGATGCGAAACCAACCCAAAGGGCGCTCCAATCCACCGCGTTGTAATTCGTGTTGAAGCTGTTCACCGCGAAATAAGCGACGCCGGTTAAGATGGCGAATGCGCCGGGCGCAATAGCCGCGTGACCGGCCGCAGCGGTTGCGTGAAGATGAGAATGGCCGAGCGCAAAATAACGCGCAAAATCGGCGGCCACACCAAACCCAACGCTGGCGCTAAATCCCATCGCCATCGCGAATACCAGCGCCGCTTGGGGCATCTGACCGCCAGCCTGAAGGGCGAGATAGCCAAGACCGCCCGCGGCC
>JBCDBM010000146.1:0-8331 GCA_039183665.1 Pseudomonadota bacterium
CAAGCCGAGCCCTAACCCCGGCGAACGCTCCGACGACGCCCCGTCAATCCGGGAGAATTCCTCAAAGATATGCGTGAGGCGATCTTTCGGGATGCCCTTCCCGTTATCGTAGACCTCGATCGACACGCCGGTCGCGCGACGGCGTACGCCCAACAAGACTCTCGTACCTTCGGAATGGCGGATGGCGTTGGAGATGAGGTTTTGAACCATGCGCCTCAAGATCACCGGATCGCAACATACACGAACGGTCGACGGGACGAACATACGATTTTAAGGCCGTCGACATGCCGCCGCGACTCTTTTATCCGCGACGTACGTCATCGATCGCAGATCGAGCGCGAAATAGTCAAACTTGCGGACGATTTCCTCACCGAGCAGAAAGGCGTTGTATGGACCGCCGAGGCTCGGCCCGCCGCGCCAGACTGTCATATTGCGTATGATGACACGCTCGCCGCCGAACCCGACGGCGACCCGCCGAATCCTTCCGATACGTGGAGTCCTCAGCGAGTATTCCTTCTTAAGTTTCGGCGCGTAATGCGCAAGACCGCTGGCGTACGCCTCGGAGTTCGCAGCGCCGGTATCGAGCAATATTGGAACGCGCTCGCCGCGGACGTCGACGGCCGCTTTGAGCAAATCATCGGCCCAATAGAGATCGCCGCGGGCGCGGGCGCAGCCCGCGGCCTGCATAGGCTCGCCCAACAGGATCTCACGTCCGCGATCGCGCCATGTAACGCCGCCTAACGTGCGAAGCACAGGCGTCCCCAAAACGACGTATTCGGGCGATATGAGTTCGGCGTCGTCCAAGACAGCGAACGCCACATTTTCCACGGTCACGCCACCGAGCTCAAGCTTCGACGCCGTCGCCAGCCTCGCCGAAACCTCGTCATACCCGCCGGCGTCCGACGCGCCTTTTAAAACGGTGAACGCCGGGACGTCGGCGACCGGAACTACGCCGAGCGCAGCCGCGAGCGATGCGGAGATTGCGGAAATTTCAGCACCAGTGTCGATCTCGAACGACGCTTCCCGTTCGCCGATGCGACCGTCAACGGCGATAAACCCGGCGTCGTTCCGGCGCGCCGGCATGGGCTTCGCCTCGCCCGTCGCGACCGTTGGCGAAAGGTGCGCAACGATCGCGTAGGACATTGCGTCGACCGGCGCGTAATCTTCCGTCGCCTCGTCGCGAAGCGGCTTCAGAAGCGCGCGAGCAGTTTCCAATCGCCCAAGGCGCCAATAGGCGCGCGCGACGGCAAACGTAACTTGAGCGGCATTCGCCGAGGCGGGCGCGACCTCGCCGGCGAGCCAGCGTTCGCCGAGGCGGATCACATCCGCCGATCGGCCTGATTGGACGGCGAAAGCGAGCTCAACCAATAGATCCCATTGGCTAACCCCAACTTCAGACGCATTTCGGCGTATTCGTAACCGTGCGATTTCGCAATTCAGCACCAAGGGGTCTGTCGGATATACCCCGACGACAGATCGTGCGTTTTCGCCCGTTGAGCAATCGCCAACAGGGGAAGCTGATGCGCCCGCCCTCGCAGATCCGACGGAAGTCGTTAGAAGAACGAGAAATAACAGTCTGATCATTCAAAAAACCCCGCTCAACCAATCAACACCTTTATGGACGACACCCGAACGCTGCGAAATGACACGATCAAGCAATGAAAACATTTTCGAGAACCGCGACAAAAAACTTGCGTATACCACGCAGATTTGATGCTAGGTTTATTTTAAGCTGCAAAAAATGTTCACTATAAAAAAAATTGAACGCTTCTCAGCAGTTTTCGATGCTATTTGTGCGTTAGGCGCATCGCCTGCAACGGCGCCGTCTGACCGCCCCGATCCCGGTATCGGCGGCTACTTCACAATCTTGGGTAAAAAGAAGAAAATTGGTTTTTCGTTCTACGAATTCGGTTTCTTCGCATATTTTTCGCCATCGGCGGCCGCAGCGAACGGCGCGATTGAGAGCTTTAAATTTACGTCCCAAGAGGCGCCGCATGCAGAAGGCGATCGTGATGAACCTATAAGAACTATATCCGTCAATCAAAGGCACGTCCTAGATCTCGACGGTGACGGGGACGCAGATGAAAAGGTCAAGGACCATTTCTTGGTTATTGGAATAGACGCAACCGGCGATCTTCAACCCGATTATTGGCCCGAACTCAAAAACAATACTCGTATCTGGGCTATGCCGAATTAGTATCAAAAGGTCGCGCGGAGCTTCAAGCACGCGTTCGCACGGCGCTGAACCGTCGCCGAAAGATCTGCCCTGATTTAAAGCGCTTCTGAGCCGTTGCGGCGCCCAAACGCGCGTCAGCAAATACTTCGCCCCGATTGACGACGGCAGCGAACTAACGCGCCGCTATGATTTCGGGGGAGCGCCCGGCAGCCCGGCCCTTACGTCGGACCGGCTATTCTCAGTCTAGAGATGTATACGGACGGATGGTGTTGCAGCGCTCCCGCGATCGCTTGATCGGGACCTTAGCTTCGCTCAGGTCATTGAAGAACTCCACATTTAGCCGCTCATCGCGAAGCTTGCGGTTGAAGGTTTCGTTGCGCCCATTCTCCCAAGGCGATCCTGGTTCGATGAATAGTGTCTTGGCGCCGACTTTGGCGATCCATTTCCGAACAACATGCGCCGCAAATGCTGGCCCGTTGTCTGACCTGATGTGAATAACGCTCTGGCTATTGAGCCTTTGCGCCGCGTCGAACGACAAGCATTTTCGTGTGAACTCATTGATGACCGTGAGTATGCGGAACTTGCGACCTTCGCGCGCTCCGTCCTGCACAAAGTCGTCTGCCCAGACATGGTCTGCCTGCTTGGGCGTCAGCCTGACGCAAGACCCGTCGTTCAGCCGTCAAGCGTTTACTTTTGACCGTACCTTTCTTCGGTTGCTTCCGCCGGACACGCAGGTCTTTCGGCCGCCGTGGTCGAATTCGATCACCCCGAACCAGCTTCCCTTACGATGGCTTTGTCCAACTTAGCGCCGACCACGAGGCGCTTCATCCGCGCATGCTCCCTCTCGAGGTCATTCAGACGCTTGGACTGATCGACCTTCATCCCGCTATAATCCTTCCGCCACCGGTCGTACCTCAAGAGACGCGCGAAGCCTGGTGCGAGGGGCACGTACGCGCGTTCGCGCATTTTGGCGGCGTTCCACAGTCGATCCTCTACGATAACTCCAAACGGATCGTCGCGCGCATTCTCGGCGACGGTAAACGTCAGCGCACGCAGATGTTTTCCGGGCTGGTCAGTCATTATCTGTTCCGGGACCGGTTCGGCCGTCCCGGACATGGCAACGACAAGGGATGGGTTGAGAACCTTGTTGGTTATGCGCGGCGGAACTTCCTGGTGCCGATTCCCGTGCGAAAAGCTTCGGCGAATTGAACGCCCGCCTCATCAAGGCCTGTCTTGAGCGTCGATCCCAGCGGCTGCGCGGCAAGGTCGGCGCCATTGGGGAGCGCTTCGCTGCAGACCAAGCCGCCTTCCGCGACCTACCCGGCGCAACCTATGAAGCTTGCGATCGGCGCACGGGACAAGCAACGAGCAAGGCGCTCGTGCGCTAGCGGCTGACGGATTACTCCGTGCCGAGCGAATATGCGCCCGCGCACGAAGGCGCGCATGCTCAAAATTGGCGGCCTTCGCCGCCGGGCCAGGTCTTGATCCAAGGCTTTGTCGACAAGGTGGTTATCTGCCTGGGGACCGAAGAGATCGCCCGCCATGAGCGGTCCTACGAGCGCAACGATATCGTGTTCAATCCGCTCCACTATCTGGCGCTTCTGGAAAGGAAGCCCGGCGCGCCTGCGCGCGGAGCGCGCAAAGAAAGTTTGGCGGGCTTTGCCCGCCGGGCAGGCGGCGCCGCTTGAGGGATGGTCGTTGCCGCCTACGTTCGCCGCGTTCCGGCGGCTCGCCGAAGCGAGGATGCCGAGTGATTGGACGGGAACCAATCACGGGGCTCGGGAATACATCTGGGTCTTGCGGCTCCTCGAAACCTTCCGCATCGATCAGGTCGAGCGCGGTCTCAAAGAGGCGTTGCGCGCTCAGCGCCATCTCGTACGACGCCGTCAAACAGCTGACGTTGTGCGCCTTCGAGCGTCGACAGGCGCGGCTTGATCTCGCCTGTTACCCGTATCTGCCGAAGACGGAGGTGGCGACGACGCAGGCCGCGTCCTACCTGCAGCTCGTCAGCGAAAGGCCGGCGGCATGAGCGAAGCGACGACACCGGCCACGCGTGCGGGAACAAAGCCGCCGAAAGTGCTGCTCGATCATTATCTGAAGACGCTCCGCCTGCCGAGCTTCAAGCGCGAATATGAGAAGCAGGCGGGGCTCGCCGCAAAGGCCGGCGACGATCATGTCAAATACCAGCTGCGCCTGACGGAGCTTGAACTCATCGAGAGTGAGCAGGTTGAAAGCATGCTTTCAACGATCGACCAGCGTATCCGGGCGGCGAAGTTCCCGGCGGTGAAAAGCCTCGATACGTTCGACTTCAAAGCGATCCCTTCGCTCAACAAAACATTGGTGCAGGAGCTGGTGCGCGGCGAATATATCGACCGGCGCGAGAACGTCATCGCCCTCGGACCGTCAGGGACTGGCAAGACCCATGTCGCGCTTGGGCTCGGCCTTGCGGCGTGCCAGAAGGGCCTTGCCGTCGGCTTCACGACGGCCGCCTCGCTGGTCCATGAACTTATGGAAGCCCGTGACGAGAAACGGCTCCTTCGGTTGGAGAAGCAGCTGGCGAACCTGAAACTGCTGATCGTTGACGAGCTCGGCTTCGTGCCGTTGTCGAAAACCGGCGCGGGAATTCTCTTTGAGGTATTCTCACAGCGCTACGAACGCGGATCGACGATCGTCACCACCAATCTGGCGTTCGACGAATGGACTGAAGTGTTCGGATCGGAACGACTGACCGGCGCGCTCCTCGATCGGCGGACACACCACGTTCATATCCTTGAGCTCAACGGCAACAGCTACCGCCTCTCCGAGGCGAAGCGAAAGCGCTCTCCAGAACCAAAGAAATAGACCGCCGGTTCCAGTGCGGAATGGACAAAAGGCGCGCCCTAGCCCCTGTAGAATTATTCCGTAAAACGAATATATTACGGCGGCATTGGCCGTGAGGCCTGTTGCAACCGGGCTCGATGCGCTGGAGCCACGTGGACAGCTCACATCGGCGTCAAGCACGGGCTCTTAGAAGCCGCCTAAGGTCAATAGCTGAACCGTGCTTCAACGCCCCATAGCCGCGGTTCGTTCACGGTGAAGCTCGGGTTGGGGCTTTCTTGCACAACGCCTATTGAAGGCGCGACGCCAACCGCGTTGCGACCAAGGGCGCCGCGGTCGTCCAAGAGATTGTCGACAAATGCTGCAACACTATAATTGCCGAAGTCATAGCCCACCCGGGCATTGACCAGAAAAAACCGGTCGCCGCGATTCTCAGGCAAGTTGAGGATATCTGAAAACTGAGCGCTGGAATAGCTAATGTTGGTATTAGCGAACAAGCCCTTATCGTTTTGGTAGGACAGGCCCGCCGCTGCATTGAATCGCGGCGAATTATCAAAGCTATTGCCGTCGAGATTTGCGAACTGCGGATCGCCAGGGTTCACCGGGTCCCCATTCGCGTCAACGGCGAACGGAAAATCAGTAAACTCCGTCCACAACAGGCCCATGTTGGCGAACAGCGTGAGCTTGTTCGTCACTTTAGCCTCTGTTGAAAACTCCGCGCCGTAAAGCTCGGATTCTCCAGCGTTAAGAATGAGGCGATCGAACAGATTACCAGCTATGCCCGGCAGATTGACCTGTTGATCGGTCCAGTCCGAATAAAAGACATTGGCGTTGACGGTAACGCCAACATCCGGCCATTCACTGCGAAAAGCGAACTCATAATTGGTGAGGAATTCAGGATCATACCGACCGATGATTGTTCCGCCGCTGCTGTCACCTGTTACAAACACCCCGCCCGCACGATAGCCTCGCGAAATGCTGAAAGAGACGGATCGATAATCATCAAAATCGTAAATGATGGACCCACGTGGCAGGAACGCTTCAAACATTGTGTCGAGTGCATCTCCACTGAAGAGTATACCGAGAAAAGGTTCGACACACGGTCTTCCCCCTAAGCCCGGAACAAACGGAGCGATGATGCAATCGGGCGGGTCCGATGTGAGGGTTCCTGTTGGTTCGGAAACATCAAGGTTTTCCCAGTCATAACGCGCAGCCAGATTGATCTTGAGCTTATCGGTCAATTCAAACGTCACATCGCCGAATACCGCATAGTTTCGTGCGAGCGTTGTGACGTCGATCGCAGAGTTCAACACCGTGTCAGCGGGAATTACCGGAAGGCCCGGCACCGGACTTATCGTGAGTCTGGTCGTATCTGCCCCGATATCGAAGAAATAGCCCCCGAACCAGCCTGTAAGTCGGTCATAGTCGAAATTGGCGCGTAATTCGGCTGTGTAAGTTTCGGCGACGTTGATATCGCGATTAACACCCAGCGCGTTATTGCTATCACCTTCCTCATAGGTGCCAAGAATCTTGACGCTCCAATGATCACTCAATTGGTAGTCGAGGTCGGCGATGAAGCGGGTCGTTTGAATGGTCGAGAATGTTGTACCGGGGGCAAAGGTCTCATTGCCGAAGGGATCGAAATCACCGAATGCGGGATCGCTGATGGGAACAGGGGCCTGAACGACATTTGCACTTGCAATATCGGATTCGGTATATTCGCCGGTCAGTTCTAATCTGAGACCTTCCAGCGCGTTGGGTTCAAAGAGTAACTTCCCGCGCAGCGTCAAGCCATCCTGGAACCACGTGTTTGTTCCATTGAGCTGATTGACGACCTCGAAATCGACTTCCCGATAATCAGCCGAGAGACGGAAGGCGACTTGATCGGCGATAATCGGCCCAGTGATGGCGCCGGAATATTGCCGCGAGTTCTCATTGCCAATCAGGACGCGGGCCTTGACGCCGAATCCATATTCGGGATCGGCGGTCTGGAAGATAATGGCGCCAGCCAGAGCATTGCGACCTTGAACAGTGGATTGCGGTCCTCGAAGCGCCTCAACCTGTTCAACATCCCAGAGGTTCAAAGCGCCCCGATTTGCAGAGAAAGAACTGGGTGCGCCGTCAACATAAATGTTGCCCGTGACGCCATTGCCGGCGCCGCCTACACCGCCAAAGCTGATGCCTCGGATCGAAATGCCGTTAAGGGAGCTGCCGCCGGTTGAGAGGTTGGGAGCGCGCAGGATGATGTCTTCCAAATTGAATAGTGCGCGTTCTTCGGCTTGTTCGCCGGTTACGACTGTGACGGAGGTTTGCGTGTCTTGAAGGCTCAGTCCTCGCTTCGTGCCGGTGACGATGATGGTGTCGTCGACCTCAGCTTGTTGTCGCGTCGGCGATACGGATGCTTCCGTTGTCTGGCGTACAATGACGAAACCGCCATTGTCGGTGGGATTGGCGGAGAGCCCTGACCCATTAAGTAGAAGACGAAGCGCATCGGCAGCGGTCTCGGCTCCCGCGACCTCGGGCGCGTCGAGGCCCGCGACAAGCGCGTTCGGCGCGACGATCGGAACGCCATAGGCTTCCGACACGGCGAGCAAGCTGCGGCTGAGCGGACCGGCCGAAATAGTGATGTTTTGAAACTGCGCCGCCGAGCTTGGCGCTTGGGCCAGCGCTAAAGGCGCGGTTGCGCCAAAAATGGCGATTGACGATGCAGCCGTCGCCAGCGCCCTTTTGGCGCGGCGTTTTGGAGCGTGAATTCCCACGGAAGGTCCCCTCGAATATGCGTCGCAATTGAGTATCAACTGCGACCCCATACCAGTGACCCCCACGCCCCCTCGATCGTTCGCCCCTACACCAGAAAATTTCTCGATCTTTCGCGCGCTACTCCTGCGATCGTTGGCGAATAACGATGGCGCCTCGCCCATCGCGGTGGACGTCGACGGGAAACGTTTGCGGCAGCATCGACAACAGGCCGTCGATATCCTCTCCGCTGAACGACGCGGTTATTTCTAAATCGCCGAGCTCATCGGCGCCCTCTTGGAGCCGAATTTCCCGTTCCGAATAGCGGTTGGCGTCGGCGACCAACTCGCTGAGCGTCGCGCGTTCGTATATCAGCGCCGCCGCGCGCCAGGCGCCGACCTGCTCAACATTTATCGGGCGAACGTCTCGCAGGCCGTCATCTGAGGTCGCGGCGACTTCTTGCCCTGCGATAAGCGCTTGGCGCGTGACCATTCCCGAGGGCTTTCCGCGGACCATCATTGGGAAGGCCGCCTGCACCCGTCCCTCCGCGACCGCGACGCGGACAACGCCGCCGTTGTTGCGGACGCCGAACACGGTTCCAA
>JBCDBM010000147.1:0-8244 GCA_039183665.1 Pseudomonadota bacterium
CGAGCCATTGCTGGCGATTGGAAAAATAATCCTGGGGCAAATTGATTGGCGTATGAAAATCGGCGCAAATCGCTGCGACCGGAAACGCGTTTGCATTAGCGATTGCAGATGAAGACGCAATCAAATGATCTTTTGAGATATCAACGGCGACATAAGCGGTGGTTGTTTTCAGCGCATCGAAAAGCCAGTCGACCTTTTCGCTTGATCCGGAGCCATATTCTAAGACCGCCGCGCCCTCGCCAATCGCGGCGCCAATCTCGTCGCTATATCGGGTGAAAATTTTATGCTCAGTAGAGGGAAGGTAATATTCTTTGAGCTGGGTAATCTGATTGAATAGCTGAGACCCGGCCGCATCATAGAAGTATTTCGGCGACAGTGATTTTTGCGCATGCGAAAGTCCTTCTATCGCGTCGCGGCGGAAATCACCGATGTCCGGATGCAAGTCCAAAAAATATGTTAGCGGGCCGTGCGGCGCCTTCAGATCAGCCATTCTCGGGGGTCCATCAATCGTTTAGGCGGTTCGCCTGCGCGCGAATTTCCGTAGACGAGGTCGCATTCTCGGTCTGCGAAAAGAACGTCCAAATCGGCGGCGTCTCGGTGACCATTCTATCCGCTTGGCGGGGGTCGATACGATAGCTTGAGAGCGCTTTTGCAGCGGTGCTTTCTATTGGCGCGTCTTCATAGCCAGGCCTGTTAAACACAGCGATCGGCGCCAGTTCCGCGATCCGCCTCCAGTCTTTCCATAAATGGAACGTGTCCAAACTATCTGCGCCCATAAGCCAAATGAACTGATGGTCGCGAAACGTTGCGCCCAGACGCTCGATGGTGTCGACTGTATAGACAAGACCTTCTTCGCGCTCAAAGTCACTGATTTCGATGCGTTCGCCGTCGGTCAACGCCCGCGCCGCCGCGCATCGCGCCTCATAGGCTTCGTAGTCTTCTGGCCTTTTCAACGGACTGGCCGGTGAAACGAGCCACCAGACAACGTCGATCTGTAAGACTGATAACGCTGCGCGCGAAATCTCTAGGTGACCGTCATGAGGCGGATTAAATGAGCCGCCCAACAGGCCAATAACACGCGCTGCGGGATAACGGTGGTCAGGCAAATTGCGTCCGGAACTATTTAGCTGCCGCCCTTAAATAGGCGCTGAACACGATATTGCAAATTGCGGTTTGGCTACGGCGTCCACTCGGCAGGCGCGGGTGTGTGGGCGGCGTCTTGAGCCGCGCGGTCGCGTTGCGCCATCTCGAACAGCAGCCCTAAAAGCGGCCGCAAGCCGGCGCCGGTTACGCCGGAAATCACCTCTACAGGCGCGCCCGATTGAGCGGCAAGAGCACGCTGTTTTTCGACGATTTCGTCCTCATTCAAGATGTCTGCCTTGTTGAGCGCCACGATTTCTGTCTTGTCCGCCAGTGCGCCGCCATATGCGAGAAGCTCATGGCGCACAGTTCGGTAGGCTTCGGCGACGTCCTCATTGCCGCCGTCCACGAGATGCAACAGCGCCGCACAGCGCTCCACATGGCCCAAAAAACGATCGCCAATACCAGCGCCTTCATGGGCGCCTTCGATCAAGCCTGGAATATCGGCGAGCACAAAGCTCTCCGCTTCACCTAACCGAACGACGCCTAAATTGGGATGCAGCGTGGTAAAAGGATAATCGGCAATTTTTGGTTTGGCCGCCGAGACCGCCGACAAAAACGTGGATTTGCCCGCATTTGGCAGCCCCACAAGGCCGATATCCGCAATCAGCTTTAACCGGAGCCAAAGCGTCAGCTTTTCGCCCGGCTGCCCAGGATTGGCGTTGCGCGGCGCGCGATTTGTGGAGGACTTAAATCGCGCGTTCCCAAAGCCGCCATTCCCGCCTTTGGCGAGTAAGACACGTTCACCGGTTCGTTCGAGGTCCGCAATGAGCGTTTTTTCGTCTTCCTCGTAAATCTGCGTCCCGACAGGCACCGTAATAACAAGGTCTGCGCCGCTTGCACCGGTGCGATCCGAGCCCTCTCCGGGACGACCATTCTTGGCGCGGTGATGTTGCTGGTAGCGAAAGTCGATGAGCGTATTAAGATTGTCAGCGGCCTCAGCCCATACGTGCCCGCCGCGGCCGCCGTCACCGCCATTGGGACCGCCGAATTCGATGAACTTCTCACGGCGAAACGAAACGCACCCGGAGCCGCCTGCACCGCTTTCCACATATATTTTTGACCGGTCGAGGAATTTCATGCCGCTTTATATACGGTACTCTGTTGCAAAGACGACAGCGACGAATTCTCAGCCTGCCGCAATAGGGATTTGCGCATGATCATTGTTCATCATCTTGAGAAGTCTCGATCGCATCGCGCGCTATGGACGCTCGAAGAATTGGGCCTCGACTATGAGGTGAAGTTATATCGACGAGATCCGGAAACCAGCCTTGCGCCCGAAACGTTGAAGACCGTGCATCCGCTGGGCAAAGCCCCCATCGTCGAGGTCGACGGCGTCGTTTACGCGGAAACGGCGGCCATTATTGAAACCCTGATCGACCGCCATGGAAACGGCAAGCTGCGCCCCGCGCCGGGCTCGCCCGCATTCGACGCCTATCGCTTTTGGCTACACTACTCTGAAGGGTCGGCAATGCCGCCTTTGTTATTAGCGCTTGTGCTCAATAAGATGGAGACGGCCAAAATGCCGTTTTTCGCGAAACCCATCGCAAAGAAAATCGCGGGCGGCGTTCGCGACGCGTTTGTCGGACCGCAGCTGGCGCTGCATTTTCAGTTTATTGAAGATGCGCTCGAAACGGATCCGTGGTTCACGGGCGCAGATTTCTCTGCCGCTGATATTATGATGAGCTTCCCGCTCCAGGGCTTTTTGTCCCGCGCGGGTAAACCTGCAGATTACCCAAACATCGCTGCGTTTTGTGAGCGCATAAAGGCGCGTCCCGCTTACAAAGCCGCGGAAGAGCGTGGCGGTCGCCTCGAGGCGCTCTCATAGCCAAAAAACATCGATATTGCTGTCGATAACAATATTGTGTGCGCGCGGCCTCGCGGGCGCCTTTTTTCTGACCGGCTTCCGTCAAAGGCGTCGCTTAGCTAAGGGGACATAGCGGCGGGATTAAGTCGTCGCGCTGCAAAAGGAGCCGCCGATGTCAATTGCGATGATTTCAGCCTTTTCTTTGATCTATGTTGACGCTTTGGCGCCCACCCAAATCGTAGCGGACCCTGTGGAGCCCACGGCGATCGAAGACGCAATTCCGGCTGCGGCCCCTACTCCAGATACCACCGCTCTGCCAATTGCCGAGACGGACACCGCGACAGACCTCACAACGCCGCCGGTTGATATTGCAGGGACGCCGCCGGCAAGTGTTTTGCCCGATATCCCCAGCGACGATTTGGCGGATGTGCGCGATCCCGATCTTGAACCGCTTGTTTATGCAGACCTCAGCGATGACGACGTCGCCGAGCTTGTGATGGATTATCTGGAAGAACTCGAGACGATTTCAGGCGACTTCGTGCAGACCGCGCCATCGGGCGCCGTATCATCGGGACGGTTTTATATTCGCCGACCGGGCTTTTTGCGATTTGAGTATAACCCGCCCTCGCCGCTCTTGATCATCGCCAATGGCGGCATGGTTTATGTGCAGGATGAAGCGCTCGACACCACGGACTCCTATCCCGCAGGACGCACGCCGCTGAAATTTCTCCTCGAAAAACGAATCAATCGCGATAAGGCGAAAATCGTCGCCGTTGACCGCGGCGTGGACTCTGCGGCGGTGACATTCGCATCAACCGACGACGAAACCGAAGGCGAATTGTCAGTGATTGTTACCGCTCCCGAAATGAGCCTCAGCTACTGGATCGTCCGCGATCTCCAAAATGGGGTAACTGTGGTTGATCTAGACAATGTGAAAACGGGCGAACGCCTGTCGAACCGCCTGTTCGAAACGCCGGATGCGGGCGGAACATTCCTTAAAAATTAGAAAATACGACGCAAAAGCTGGATGTTGCATTGTCACATGCAACTCTTTTTTAAGTCTTGGGCTTGAAAAATGCGCCTGTGATGCGTTAATGTAACACCATGCGGCAGGCACTTTGTAGGACTAGCGTTGCCCCCCCGCTTGCAGGTCCTCAGTCAGCCGTATCGCCGGATCATCCCCTCCCGGCGTAGGCGCGACAGCGCAGCTTGGCGTCCGACCTCAACCTGGTCGGGCGCCTTTTTTTATTGGCGCTAGGCTATTCCCGAGAAACTAGGGTAAGCCCGCGAAGTCTCCTGAGTAGAGCCGGGTATCTTTTGGTCAAACCTTGAGTATGGCCTATTTGCGAACGGACCACGCCAATAATGCCGATGGACGATATCGACCTAGAAGACCTAGAGCGGGAACTGCCAAGCCTGGCGATCATTACCCGTTTCGCGCGCGGCCTCGATCGCGTGCCATGGTTCGCTAATCTAGGGGAGCCAATGACGCCCGGCGCGCGCGCGGCCGCCCAGTCCTACCTGGACGGGTTAGGCTTCCCAGACTCTGAGCCCGCGGTGTTGGTGGATTGGGAAGACGCGGCGGCCGCCGCAGAAAGTCTCGATTTGCAAAGCCCCGCCTGGGAGGCGGAGGAATTGGTCCGGTCGGACCTCACAGCGCGCGCGCTGTCTCACATATCAGAAGACGCGCTTACTGTGGGTATGACCGTAATCGCCGAGAAGCTATCGGACCCCGCCCAAGAGGCGATGGAGCAGGCCGCTTATATTTGGGACATGGAAGATGAAGCCTCAAAGCGCCTTGCCGTTGGGGGCGCTGTCCAAGCTGCTCATGGGGCGGCGCTCGCGCTTGTGGCGGCGTCTGACCCTGAGTTCGATACCGAGACTCATCCCTTTGTGGCGAAGTTTCGGTTGTTTGAGTTTGGTCGATGGCCCGTTGGGCTGATCGGCAGCTCGTTCAACCTGTTCTGAAACCGCGCCCGAAAATTCTCCCTACCACGTACTTGGATCCGCGCTCCAAGGCTCGACGAGCCAGCGGGGGCGGTCGTCGGCCGTGCTCGCCTAATCGCGCCCGATGAGCGCTCGCCAATGGCCTCGAGTTAACTCCGTGCGCGTTAATATTTGACATTAATGTCAAATTTATCATACGGTGCGCGCAACAAAAGAGCAGTCACCGCAACAGCGGGCTCATTATCGAGGAAACATGCCGGAAAAAGCACTGTCAGACGGTCGCCATCTACGGCGCGATCAAACCCGCCAAAAGCTCGTCGGGGCGGCAAAGTCGGTCATGGCGCAGACACCGGCCGAGGCGGTGACCGTCGATCAGATTACCCGGAACGCTAAAGTCGGCAGAGGCAGCTTTTACAACCACTTTTCTTCGATGGACGAACTCTTCGTCTGCACGTTGGAGGAGCTGATCAGCGACATCGGCGAGTCATTTGCGACCGGCCGTCAGCACTTTGACGACATCGCTGAATTTGCCGCTTGGAGCATTCAGCTGATGATTGAACGGGCGGTCGCCGATCCGCAATTGGGTTGGTTCATCGTCAACAACACCAAGAGCGAACCTGTCCTCAAAGCGCAAATCGACACGCATGTGCGCGCGGCGATTGAAGCGGGCATGCGCGCGGGACGGTTTCAAATTAGCGACTCAGAACTTTGGTTCACACTCGGCACCGCCAGCACCACCGCCTTCATTCGCGGGTGTTTGGAGGGGCGCCTAACCGTATCGCAACGCGCCGAGCTCGCCGCGACCATATTGCAAGCGGCCGGATTGCCGAGACGCGAAGCGTTGGACGTTGTTGCGCGCAGTACATTCAACCCAACGGACACTGGATCTTTCAACACCTAAACAAAAACGCTGGAGAGATGAAATGCCGCAAACGGCTCCAACCGATGTTCCAATTTTCGATGGCGACATGTTTTCCGATGACGGGCTGAAAGATCCGTTCCCCTATTATCGACAAATCCGAGACCTTGGCCCGGTGGTTTATCTGGGCAATGTCGGCATGTACGCAGTTGGCCGTTATGAAGACGTGAAAAAAGCGCTCCGGTCTTCAGATCGGCTGGTGTCGACCGAAGGCATCGGGATGAACCCGTTCATCAACAATCAAGAAGGACGGCCGCCAAACATCATTGTCACCGACGGTATAGCGCATTCGAAGATGAAGCGCCCGCTGCTGCGGTCGATCGGCCCAAAACCGATTGAAAAGTACCGCCCCCAACTAAAGGAACTCATCAGTGAGCATACGAAGACTCTGATTGGATCTGGGTGGTTCGACGGCGTGAGTTCTCTTGCCCAGTTCCTGCCTGTTTCAGTGATCTCTCATCTTGTCGGCCTGCCTGAGGAAGGGCGGAAAAACATGCTGCGCTGGGCTGCGTCCACCTTCAATTTGCTTGGCCCCAATTTGGATGACATGGAAGAAGATATGGAGGCGTCGCGCGAAGTAAGCGAGTTTCTGGCCACCGTGCCGGCCGACAGTATGAAAGAAGGGAGCTGGGCGGATGATCTGTTCAAAGCCGCTGAACGCGGCGAATTGGAAATCTTCGAAGCCCGTGGCGCGCTTGCGACCTATGTTCTCCCCTCGCTCGACACGACCATCTTCGCCAAAGCAAATTTGATCTATAATCTTGGGGCGAACCCGGATCAGTGGAAAAAACTGAAGGCCGATCCCAGCCTGATCTCAAGCGCCGTTTATGAAGGCGTTCGGCACAGCGCCACAGTGAGAGGCTTTTCGCGCTTCGCGAAAGGCGAGTATCGGGAAGGCGACGTCTATATTCCCCAAGGAGAACGCGTCGTCGTCTTTTTCGGCGCGGCCAACCGAGACGAGCGCCATTATGAGGACCCAGACGCGTTTTTGGTGGACAGAAATCCGCGCGATAATCTCGGATGGGGGCATGGCGATCATCTTTGCGCCGGCATGTATCTGGCTCGGTTGGAGATGGAAGTCATGTTGGAAGCGCTCATCGAACAAGTGGATAGGATCGACGTGGAATCGCCAGTCTATGGAACGAACCAAGGGCTGTACGGCATAGACGCCATGCGCGTTCAGCTGCACTAGGCGGAACAAAAACTAACGCGCGCCAACGACATGACGCATAAGCAGGACGTGGCAAATGGCGCGACGTCGCCAACCTTCAGCCAGCTTAGAAAGCCATCACACCGCCGATAAGCAAATAGACGCCGATAATAGTCATGATCCATCGAAACCCGGCGCGAAACACATGTTCGGGCATGCGCCGCAAAAACGCGGCCCCGATGCGGGTGCCCAAATATGACGCGATGACGAGCATCACGATAATCGCGGCCCACTCGCCGTAAGCGAAACCGAGCACGCCGAAAACAGCGATCTTTAATGAGTGCTGCGCCGTCATGCAGGCGGCGTGCGTGCCCACAAACGCCATGCGGTCTAACTTCATCGTGCTGAGCAAGGTGGCGACGATCGGCCCCATCGCGCCAACAAACATGCTCACAAAGGAGGAGACCACGCCGGTCGCGAAAAGCGTGCGCGGCCCGACCGAGAACCGCGGGGGACGCGGACCCCAAACCGTATAAAGAACAAAGAACCCGACCGCGAGACGTAAGGCGGCCACGGGCAACGTCACCGCGATTTGACCGCCCAAGGCGGCCCCCCAAAACCCTCCGATGGCGAACCAAAGCAACATCGGCCACATGACGCTTTTGCGCAATATCACCATGCGGCTCGCATTGGAGCCCAGCTGCGCCACCCCATGGACAGGCACGACCGCGGCAGGGGGGAAAATCGTGGTCATCACCGCCAACAAGGCCAATCCGCCCCCCAGGCTATAAGCGGCCGTCAAGCCTGAGGAAAAAAAAGCCGCGATAACAACGAAGAGCGCCGCCCACAGCGAAACGCCGTCGGGCAAATATTCTATCACTATCTGCATGTCCCGGGCTGCATATCCCGCGGCGGGCGCAAGGGCAATCTGGCGGGTTGACGCCGAGCGCCTGGGCGCCCTAGGCCTTTGCGCGCATTCTCCTGACCTGCGGCCTAGACTTTATGAAAATCGCTACATGGAATATCAATTCCGTCCGCCTACGCATTGATCAAGTCATTCGTTTTCTAAAAGAAGAGAAACCGGATGTGCTATGCCTGCAAGAGATCAAATGCCTTGAGGACAATTTTCCGTTCAAACCGATCCGCCAGGCAGGCTATGAGCACATCGCCGTATCGGGCCAAGCGGGCTATCATGGCGTCGCGACAATTTCGAAAACACCGCTGACGAAAATTGAACGCAGAAAATTCTGTGGCAAAGATGACTGCCGACATATTGCAACG
>JBCDBM010000148.1:0-8225 GCA_039183665.1 Pseudomonadota bacterium
CCCGCCATTTCATCGGAAACGACCAGATAGGCGATTTCTCGCCGTTCGACATCGCGTTTCACGAGTGGCGAAACCATGGGCTCGGGGGCCGGACCGCGCAAAATAAACGCGGAGAAAAACTGCTCTTGCAGGATGGATTGGCCGATCAAGCGTTCGAATTCAGACGGGGTGAGACTGTTCTGCGCGAGAATTGTTCGGAGCCGTGTTTCGTCGAACTCACCGGTCACCGGGTCCTGATAGTTCGGATCATCACGCAGAAAATCTCGCACAACGGCGCTCGGCGTTGAGAGCCCCATGGCGTCATGGAATTGCTCCAACGCAGATCGCGTGATGATGTTGCTCAATACGTCATTATGAAATCCCGTCTCGCGAGCCTGTTCCAGGGTCATCGCTTGGCCGGTTTCATTGCGCTGCGCCTGAAGTGCGCGCGTTAGTTCCGACTGGACATATTGCGAAGAGTATTTCTTACCGCCAACGGTCACCGCTGCATTTGAGCCCACCTGACTCAAATCCGGGACGCCCCACAGCGCAAATGCGGCCACCAGCAGAATTAAGACGATCCAAACAACGACGCCTTTCATCGCGCCGCGAATTTGCTGCAACATGTATGTTTGCCTCGAGTGTCGCTCGCCCCCAAATGGGGCGGCCCATCCGTTATTCAAGCGCGCAAACAAGTGTGCATCTGTCAAAAGGGGAAGCGGCCATCGAGCGTCCATATGGCGTATGGACAGCCATCGCGGCCTCGCTTACCCCCGGCGGCGCGAATTTCTTGAAGGGGAGCTGGAAAGATGAAGCCGTTAATCGCTGGCAACTGGAAAATGAACGGCCTCAGCGGGGCCATCGTTGAAATCGAATCATTAATCACGAAGCTGAATGGGTCGGCACCGCGAGATCGCGACGTCCTTATCTGCCCGCCTGCCACGCTACTTTCCGAATGCGCGCGCCATTATTCTGACGAAGGCATACAGTTTGGCGGCCAAGACTGCCATGCGCACTCGAGCGGCGCCCATACCGGCGACATAAGCGCGGCGATGATTGCAGATGCCGGCGGTTCCTTCGTCATTGTCGGCCACTCGGAGCGTCGCGCCGATCACGGCGAGAGCAGTGCGGATGTTCGCGCCAAGGCTGAAGCAGCGCTCGAAGTGGGACTAACGCCCATCATCTGCGTTGGCGAGACGGAGGCCGAACGCAAAGCAGGGGACGCGTTGGCGGTCGCCGCCGAACAGCTCAAAGGGTCAATTCCCGAAACATCCGAAGAGTATGTTGTAGCGTATGAACCGGTATGGGCTATCGGCACCGGGCTAACCCCGACGCTCGATGATATCGAAGAGATGCACGCCTATATCCGCGCAAAGACGCGCGCCGATGTGCGCATCCTTTACGGCGGTTCGGTGAAGCCGGGGAATGCCAAAGAAATTTTGGCGGCGGCGAATGTCAACGGCGCGTTGGTCGGCGGCGCCAGTCTAAAAGCGGATGATTTTCATCCGATCGTGATGGCGGCGCCAACCGCCAAGTAAGATTGACGATCGAGGGACGATGCGCGTGGTCGCCTTCATTATTGCTTCATTGGTTTTGCTGGCGGCGGCGGGGCTTTCCAGCCGCGCAGGACATGCGGCGCGCGGCGCCCCGCCATTGGGCGCGTTCCTCGATATCGAGGGTGAGCGGCTGCATTATCTCGACATCGGGCCGAAAGAGTCCGCAAGGCCGCCGATTATTCTCATTCACGGCGCAAGCGCCAATCTGCGAGATATGAAGATCGCCCTCGGAGATCGCCTTTCAAAGGATCGGCGCGTCCTGATGATCGACCGTCCCGGACATGGTTACTCATCGAGGCCCGCCGACGGTGCGCAACTGACGCGACAAGCCGCACTGATTAAAGAGGTTGCCGATTCGCTTGGGCTCCAACGCCCGATCGTTTTAGGCCAAAGTTATGGCGGCGCGGTCGCCCTGTCTTTTGCGCTCGCTTT
Organism: Pseudomonadota bacterium; assembly: GCA_039183665.1. Lineage (GTDB taxonomy): Bacteria > Pseudomonadota > Alphaproteobacteria > Caulobacterales > Parvularculaceae > Hyphococcus. The sequence continues at coordinate 1,968 of JBCDBM010000148.1, forward strand.
TCAGGATGAGATGTCCGGGCTCGTTCTACTGGCGCCGGTCAGCCATGAATGGCCTGGCGGTGTAGCCTGGTACAATAACGTTTCCGGTTGGCCGGTCGCCGGATTTCTTTTGCGGCGATTGATTATCCCGGTTTACGGCCCGCTGACGGGGCCGGGCAGCGTTGATGAGTCCTTTGCGCCGCACCCCGCGCCCGATAACTATTATGAGCGGGCAGGGGTTGGGTTGTTGTTCCGCCCGCTCGAATTTCAGGCCAATGCGGAAGATCTCGTCGCGCTAAAACCGCAGATCATTGCCATGTCGGACGGGTATGATGCGTTGAGGATCCCAGTCACCGTCGCTGCCGGAGACGCCGACAAAACCGTTTATCCGTCCATTCATGCGCAAGGCCTAGCCCGCGATATTGACCATGCGGAGCTTTTTATTTTTGAGGATACGGGCCATCCGCTCCACCACCAGCGGGCCGATGAGATTGTTGCGATGATCGACAGGATGAGCGAGCAAGCGGCGGCAGCTGAGCTAACGACCCTGAATATATCGCGTTAAGGTTGCAGGGCCCGATAGTGATGGTCTAGGTCTGATAATGTGTTTTCGTCTGCGCAACGCTGATTTCGATCGATCACCTGGAAAATGTCGAAGCGATTTATCCTGATGGTTCTGGGCGGCGCCCTCGGTGTTCTGGCAGCCGGCGTATTTATCGCGTCAATGTGGTTTTGGTTTCGTCCTGTCGGGATCAATAATTACCTCAATAAAGCGACGATCGAGTTGGTGTTGCTGTCGCCACAGCTCACCACGCAGCTTGGGCTCATCGACAATACGATCCTCGATTTTCACAGCGGCAAACTCGACGACTATTCGCGTGCGGGCGAGGAACGCGCACTGAAGAAGTTAAAAAAAGTGCGCGACCGCCTCAATCGATACGGCCCTGACGGTCTTGAGGGCCAAGAATTGTTAAGTTGGCGCGTTGCGGCGCGCTATTTCGATGACTTGATCAGGTTGGCTGAATTTGAGCGGTCCGGTTATCGGGTTAACCAAATCTCCGGCGTTACCGTCGACATCCCGAGATTTCTTACCGACACCCATTTAATCGTGAACGAACGCAGCGCGAAGCGATATGTTTCGAGGGTCAGCGCCTATGTGGGCGTCCTTAAAACTACGAGACAACGTATTGCGGAAGACGCGGACGCTGGCGTTATCCCGCCGCGCTTCGTCTTAGACAAAACAATTGAGAGCCTGCGAGAGTTTATAGAGCCGGGCGTTGATGGAAACGTGCTTCTCAGAACGCTTCCAGAGCGCTTAGACGCCGCCAACGGAATTTCGTCGAAATTCCGGGAATCGACGCTCGCGAAAACGCGCACACTCGTTGAGTCCGGAATCCTTCCCGAATACGAAGCGCTCATAGCGCAGCTCGAAGCCTTGCTCGCGACAGCCTCAGCGTCGCCCTCCATCGCCCGTCTGCCTCAAGGCGCGGCGCTCTATCGAGCCTATTTGCAATCCAATACAACGACGGATCTTACTGCCGAAGACATTCATATGGCGGGATTGCGTGAGGTCGAGCGCGTTGCTCAGGCGATGACGGTGATATTGGATTCCGAAGGCGTGCCTGGGGAAACTATTGGTGATCGCATATCGAATTTGATGAACGATCCAGCGCACCACTTTGAAGATAGTGATGCGGGCCGTTCCGAAACCATCGCTTATCTAGAGACGCTGAATGAGGGCGTGATGGCGCAAGCGGGCGCTTACTTCTCGAAACTTCCGACCCAGTCCCTAGAGATTGTGCGGATCCCTGAATACGCGGAGGATTCTGCCCCAGGCGGCTATTACATGATGGCCGCGCTCGACGGGTCTCGCCCCGGGCGATTTTATATCAATTTGAGCGATATGAGCGCGATCCCGCGCTGGACCTTGCCGACGCTGATGTATCATGAAGCCGCCCCTGGCCATCATTTCCAAATCTCCAAAGCGCAGTCGATTTCTGGGCTGCCATTAATGCGCAAATTGGCGCCGTTCACTGCCTATCTTGAAGGCTGGGCGCTGTATGCCGAACGGTTAGTCTCGGAAGATATGGGCCTATACGAAAACGATAAGCTGGGCGATTTGGGCCGTTTACAGGCTGAAATGTTCCGCGCTGCGCGTCTTGTAGTTGATACGGGTCTTCATGCGAAAGGTTGGTCGCGCCAAGAAGCGATCGACTATATGGTTGCTCATTCAGGGATGGCGCGCGCGACAGTCGAGCGCGAGGTGGATCGTTACACCGTTTGGCCAGGCCAAGCGACGTCTTACAAAGTTGGCGAACTCGCATTTTTGGAGATGCGGCGCGAGGCGGAACTGGCGCTCGGCGCGGATTTTGACCTGCGCGCCTTTCATGATGTCGTTCTCGAAAACGGACCGCTGCCGCTAAATGTTCTCGGGGACGTGGTCGCAGACTGGATCGACGCGCAATCAGCGCTTCCTCGCGACGCCGGGCCTGAAAAGGGATGAACGTGCGGGGTTGCCGGGCCCGCGAACTTTGGCTATCCCCGGCCGCTCGCGCGCGGCGCGTTTAAAGCGCGGCCCGTCGCGCCTATATCAGACACCAACCGGCAACGCAGTTATCCGCCATGATCGCAGTCCTATTGACCGTCCACACGCTTATCGTTCTTGCGCTCATCGGCTTTGTGCTGCTGCAGCGGTCGGATGGCGGCGCGCTTGGCATTGGCGGGGGCGGGACCGGCGGTCTGATGACAGGGCGCGGGGCGGCCAACGCGTTAACGCGCACCACGTCGATACTCGCGTTTTTGTTCTTTTCAACCTCTATCGGCCTCGCAATCATGGCGGGCAGCGGCGGGGACGATGAAGAGTCCATCATTGAGTCGCTGACGGCCGAAGATGCGCCTCTCGTCCCGTTATCCACCGATCCGCTGGGCTCCATTGGCGCGGGCGATGAGAATGCGCCCATTAGTGTTGATGTCCTGGACGCGCTGGGCGCTGGCGCCTCATCGAGCGGCGACGGTGATGAAGCGCCTGCGGACGACGAAACCAGCGACGGCGCGACGCAGTCGGAAAACTAATTCGACGAGTTTCCGTCAAAGCTGAAAAACCCGTTTGATCACGCGAGAATCTTCGCTAAGACGGACTTCCATGGCGCGGTATATCTTCATTACCGGCGGCGTGGTGTCGTCTCTCGGAAAAGGTGTTGCTTCAGCAGCTCTCGGCGCGCTTCTTCAGGCGCGCGGCTATAAAGTTCGTCTGCGCAAATTAGACCCCTATTTGAACGTCGACCCGGGGACCATGTCTCCCTACCAGCATGGTGAAGTCTTCGTCACTGATGATGGGGCGGAGACCGATCTGGATTTGGGTCATTATGAGCGTTTCACGGGGGTTTCGGCTTCAGACTCCGATAACGTGACAACGGGCCAGATCTATAAACAGATTATCGATCGTGAACGCCGCGGTGATTATCTAGGGGCGACGGTTCAGGTAATCCCGCATGTCACAGAAGCGATAAAAGATTTTGTACTTGCTGACGCGGGAGATGCGGATTTCGTCTTGTGCGAAATCGGCGGCACGGTAGGCGATATTGAAGCGCTGCCGTTCTTCGAGGCGATCCGACAACTCGGCAATCAACTGCCTCGCGATGAGGCGGTTTATGTGCATCTTACACTGATGCCGTACATTCCCTCCGCAGGCGAATTAAAAACCAAACCCACGCAGCACTCCGTGCGCGAGCTGCGCGCGATCGGCATTCAGCCTGACGTGTTGTTGGTGCGCGCGGACCGCCCCATTCCTGACGGCGAGCGCCGAAAGATCGCGCTGTTTTGTAATGTTCGTCCCAGCGCCGTCGTTCAGGCTCTCGATGCACGGACAATTTACGAAGTGCCGATCGCCTATCACCGAGAAGGATTTGACCGCGAGGTCATCGACGCCTTTCGGGAACGCGCCGCGCCGCCTCCCGTGCTCGATAAATGGAATGACATCGTCAAACGCATAATCTCTCCTGACGGTGAAGTCTCGATCGCGATTGTGGGCAAATACACCGCGTTAAAAGACGCATACAAATCACTGATGGAAGCGATGGCCCATGGGGGGATCGCCAACAATGTGCGCGTCAATATCGAATGGATAGAGGCGGAGACGTTCGAAAGCCATGAGGACGCCTCGGCGGCCCTTGCGGGGGTCCATGGCATCCTGGTGCCTGGCGCGTTTGGCGAGCGCGGCGCTGAAGGGAAAATTAAAGCGATCCAATTCGCGCGCGAAAAAGAGATCCCGTATTTCGGGATCTGCTACGGCATGCAGATGGCGGTGATTGAGGCGGCGCGAAACCTTTTGGGCGTAACGGACGCGACGTCTTCCGAATTCGGTCCCGACGGTACGCCGCTTGTGGGATTGATGACCGAATGGCGCCGCGGCAACGAAAAGGAAACGCGCACCGATGCCGATAACCTTGGCGGTACGATGCGCCTCGGCGCTTATCCTGCGCGCTTGACCGCGGGAAGCCGCGTTCGCGAGATATACGGCGTTGATGATATCAGCGAACGTCATCGCCATCGCTACGAAGTTGATAAAGAGTGGGCGCCGCGTCTTGCTGAAAGCGGCGTTGTGTTCTCTGGCTTGTCGCCAGACGGCGCACTGCCGGAAATCATGGAAATACCGGATCACCCATGGTTCATTGGCGTGCAGTTCCATCCGGAACTGAAATCGCGCCCGTTTGATCCGCACCCCTTATTCGCTTCGTTCGTTGAAGCTGCCGTCAAACGGTCGCGACTGGTTTAGCGCGACGAGAACGACGCTCTTCGGCGCGACGGAAAGGAGTAATCAAACGTGCACAAGGCGGTATTGGTTACCGGCGCATCAAGCGGGATCGGCGAAGCCACAACGCTCGAACTTGCCCATAAAGGCTTTCGCGTCTTTGCAGCAGCGCGCAGCGAAGCGAAGCTAGCGGCATTCAAAGGGCTGGCGGGAGATCGAATTACTCCCCTTGCTATGGACGTTACCGATGAGGCGTCTATCGCGGCTGCTTTTTCGACCATCGCGGCCGATTGCGGCGGCTTGTTTGGCATCGTCAATAATGCCGGTGTGTCCGTCACTGGTCCGGCGGAGACGGCTCCTCTCGACGAATGGCGACGGCAATTCGAAACCAATGTTTTTGGCGTGATGAATGTCGTGCGCGCGGCCGCCCCGCATATGCGCGCCGCCGGGAGCGGCCGGATTGTCATCGTCGGTTCAATTACGGGACGGCTCGCGCCGCCTTTTATGGGCGTCTATGCAGCGTCAAAACACGCCCTTGAGGGCCTGGCGGACTCGTTGCGTTTGGAACTTAAGCCCTTTGGCGTTTCGGTGTCCCTCGTGCGGCCAGGATTTACCAACACGCCCTTTGCTGCACAGGAGCAGGCCGGTCTTGAGCCGCATACGCGCGATGGCGAACCCTACGCCGCAGCCGCCGGCGCGTTTAAGCGGTGGCATGGCGATCAACACAGCAATGGGCTTGCTCCCACAAGGATTGCCGAACTCATCCACCGCGCGCTGACGGACTCAAAACCGCGCGCCCGGTACACAGCGCCGCGGAATTTACAAGCCCTCAGTGTTTTTCATCATCTTGCGCCTTATCGCCTTGGCGACCTCATGATGGACCGTGCAACGACGCCGCCCGAGAAGGAAAATTCGTGAATACATTCATTAATCCGACTCGAGAGCAATTCAGCGAGATGATGAAACTGCCTGACGACGGCGCAGTTCATATGCTCAACCTTGTGCGTCTTCGAGACCGTGCGGCCTACACGGACGGCCGGGACGCGTCCGGCGCTGAGGCGTATAAGGCTTACGGCGCTGCGAGCGGCCCTATTTTTAAGCGCGTTGGCGGCCGGATTGTGTGGTCCGGCTCGATGAAATTCATGCTTATCGGCCCGGATGACAAGCAGTGGGACATCGCGTTTATCGCCGAATATCCGAGCGCAGGCGCTTTTGCGCAGATGATCACAGACCCCGAATACCAAAAGGCCGTCGCCCATCGAGACGCCGCTGTCGAAGACTCCCGCCTGATAAGGATGCACCCCAATCGCGCGGGTGACCAATTTGGCTAATTGCTTGCGTCCTTGCTCCGGACACTTTTGCAAAAGCGCAAGCCTTGCGCATACGGAGCAAAAAAAGAGCCTGGCGCGGCCCCCACAACAATTGACCCGCAAACAGTGTTGCTCTTGCACAATTGTTGTGGGGGCCGCGCCAGGCTCTTTTTTTGCTCCGTATGCGCAAGGCTTGCGCTTTTGCAAAAGTGTCCGGAG
>JBCDBM010000149.1:0-8224 GCA_039183665.1 Pseudomonadota bacterium
CCGATAGTTTTCCGACATCGATCGGAGACGGAAATAAGTTTCCAAAGACGGCGCTTGAACTACGTGTTGATCAGTCCAACGCCTTAGTGAGTTCTCAGCACGATATCTGTCGGAACACGTGACGATCGCAACTGAGACGCTTCAATAACCGAGCGCGTACGAAACGCAAAGCATCGAGTCTTAAGTGACCTCTAAAACACGAAACCGAGCTTCCATAATTTTGAAAGCCACCCAGGGAGAAACGTGATGAAAGGCAAAATTGCTTTCGAAGAACACATGGCGATTCCCGAGACAACGGCGGAAACCAAGGATTTTGCGGGTGAGTCAGGACGCTTTGATGCGTTTACAGAAGAAATTCTAGACCTCGATGATATGCGGCTCAAAACGATGGATCGCGCTGGAATCGAAATTGCGATCTTATCCTTAAATGCGCCCGCTATTCAGTCAATCTTGGACACCAGTCAAGCAATTGAAACTGCGCGAAAGGCAAATGACGTTATCGCCGCAGCAATTGCGAGACATCCTTCGCGCTATGCGGGCCTTGCCGCGCTGCCAATGCAGGATCCAAGCGCAGCTTCAGCGGAACTTGAACGGTGCGTCAACGAACTCGGATTCAAAGGTGCGTTGGTAAACGGCTACACGGTTCGCGACAAGGCAGACTCGGCATATTACTATGACATCGACGAATACCGTCCCTTTTGGAATACTGTTTCCGATCTCGATGTTCCGTTTTACCTTCACCCACGCATGGGTCGTCCCTCTCAATCTGAAAACCTGATGGATCACCCGTGGTTGCGCAGTTCCCCTTGGGGGTTTTCTGTCGAGACTTCTATTCACGCCTTGCGTTTGTGCGGATCAGGACTCTTTGAGGACTTTAGAAATCTCAACATCGTAATCGGTCACCAGGGTGAATTCATTCCGTATAACCTTTGGCGAATTGATGCGCGCATGGCCTTCTCCGCGCGCGGTTACCGCGGGAAGCGTCCACTGGGCGACTACTTCCGTCAGCATTTTCATGTCACGACCAGTGGCAACTTCTGCGATGCAACGTTTCGTTGCGCGTTAGAAATGTTGGGCAAAGACAGACTATATTTCTGCTCGGATTATCCATTCGAGCGTATGGAAGACGCGTCGACTTGGTTCGATAATACGGATGTGATTACCGACGAGGAACGACAGCAGATCGGTCGTCAAAATGCGATAGACCTGTTCAAACTTGACGTAAGATAGCGCTTTTTTCGGGGAACAGTCTTAAACAATCATTGGCGCACTGCCCGGGACAACGCGCGCTTTCGGTTGTTGGCAAACATTGATCTCAATCACGGCGTACTCCGAACTTTGAGAATTCGGAACTGATCAAAGCGCCGCGTTTAGGAGCGTCACGTAATTCTCTGCGGTTGCGGCTCTGGGATTCGTTTTGCTCAGATGCGTTCTCGCCGCTTTTTCCGCCATGTCCGGCACGATATCGCTAGTCACACCCATTGCGCCAAGCGAAACTGGCATGCCGAACGTTTCGTTCAGCTTTTGCAACCATGTCCCCAAACCATCCTCATTTTTTAGTCCGATCAACCGCGCAATGAGTTGATATTTTTCGCGAGCAGCATCGCGATTGAACTCATACACATGCGGCATGAGAACGGCGTTCAATGTACCGTGGTGGAGTTTTAGTTCGCCGAGGGGACTCGAAAGAGCATGAACAGCGCCAAGCCCCTTTTGCAGAACCATGCCGCCTTCCAACGCACCCGCCAACATTTCCCAGCGGGCATTTCGGTCTGACCCATTGTGATATGCGGTCTCAATATTACCAGCAATGCGCCGTATACAATCTAAGGCCAAGCCTTCGGCTGGCGGATTGATTTGATTGGAGACGTAGGTCTCAATGCCGTGACTAAGCGCATCCATTCCGGTTGCAGCAGTTATGCCTGGCGGGAGACCGAGCGTTAATTCCGGATCGCAGATTACAGTTCTCGGAATGAGATTCAGACTGACAGCGTCTGACTTTGTTCCGTCCGCCAATGTCATGACACAAGCGCGCCCGACCTCGGCGCCCGTACCCGCCGTCGTGGGGATCGCGATTACCGGTGCAATGGCGCCGATCTTTTCTGATCCGCCTTTTTGAACGTTGTAGTCGCCAAGCGAGCCGCCGTGACTTGCAAGAAGCGCGACCGCCTTCCCTAAGTCAATCGGCGAGCCGCCGCCCAGGGCAATGACGCCATCGCAGTTCTCTCCGTTGTAGACCCGAAGCGCCGCGAGCGCGGCTTGCTCGGTCGGGTTAGAGGGCGTATCGGCATATACAGCATAAGCGTTTTTGACCAATTGATCCGTGATGCGATCAAGAAGTCCTGCGGATTGCACGCCTTTGTCGGTGACGATCAGGGGCCTTTTTACGCCCAAAAGCGCCAACTCTCCAGACAATACTGCGACGGCCCCAAAGTCAAATTGAATGCGCGAGAGATAGTTGCTGAGTCCCAAAATAAACGCTCCTAACTTTCGGATCAGGTGTTCGCGTCAATGAAGAGTGTTTTTGTCTCAAGAAAGTCGTCGAGGCCCTCCTCGCCATGAAGTCGACCTAGACCACTGGAGCCAAAGCCGCCGGTTTCTGCTTCAGCCATCAGTTTCATATGACTATTGAGCCATACATTCCCAGCGCGAACCGCACGCCCAATGCGGATAGCCCGAGAGATATCGCACGTCCAAATACTCGCAGCTAACCCAAACTCGGTCGCATTGGCTTTTTGAATCGCATCGTCCTCCGTCTCAAACATCTCTAAACTGACGATGGGGCCGAACAATTCCCTTTGGACCAGCGTGGAGCGAACATCTTCAATCTCGAACAGTGTGGGCGTAACGAATGAGCCGGTATTCAAGGCCCCGTCCGGTTTGTGGCCACGAACGATTATGTTGCCTTCATTTTCAGCTTGCTCAATCAACCCGCAAATACGTTCTTGGTTCGCGCGGTTGATTACAGGGCCCATTTTGGTATCCGAACCGAACGGATCGCCCGTAATGTGAGCGCGGAAAGACTCTGCCAACCGACTGCAAACATCGTTATAACAGTCTTTATGCACCAATACGCGCGCAACAGCGACACACATTTGCCCTGCATGCACAAGACTACATCGCGTGATCTCAGCAACGGTACGATTCATATCGGCATCGGGAAATATTATCGCCGGCGCCTTTCCGCCGAGTTCCAAAGACATGCGCTTTAATGTCTGCGCAGCATCGGCCATGATTTGTTTTCCGGTTGCGCTCGAGCCGGTAAAACTCACAACGTCGACTTTTGGCGATGTTGTAAACACGCGCCCAACGTCTTTTTCGCCATTGACAGAGTTGACAACGCCGGTGGGCAAATTCTCAATGCCGTCAAAACAACGCATCACCATGCTATGCGAGACCGCGGTTTGCGAAGCGGGCTTGATCACCGTCGTGCAACCCGCTGCAAGGGCCGGCCCCAATGAGCGGACCAGCAACGTGATGGGCGCATTCCATGGCGTGATGATAGCTGCGACGCCTGCAGGCTCCCGCGACAACAAAGAGTGATGTCCCGGCTGCGTTTCGGTCATTCGGCCGAATATATTACGAGATAGCCCAGCATAGTACCGCGCTTCCGAGATTCCCGCATCAATCTCGTGAGACGCTTCCCGGGCTACCTTTCCGTTTTCCTTGACGACTTGTTCTGCCAATGCCGACTTTATTGCCTCCAAGCGGTCTGCGAACTCATATAAAACCTGGGATCGGAACCGCGGCGATTGCGCCCAAGATGATTTGAAAAACGCTTCGTGGGCGACATCAACCGCCTGTTCGCTAAGCGCCGCGGACCCGTCAAAATATGTCCCCACAAGCTCGCCATTTGCAGGATCAAACACATCGCCGCGCGTTGAGCGCTCGTCGCCGATCCACTCCCCGGCGATGAAATGTCGAGCGGGTTTAAGCAATCTCTCTTTGGCGAGAGTCTCGTCGGCCGAATGCGTCATTACGCAGAGTCTCCTTGGTAGTCGCCGGCCAAGAACCGACCTCTCAAACTATCGACGCCGATCACGCCAATATCCAATCGCAGCGAAAACGCCGAACAAAAGCATGACGCCGAGACAGCCGCTCATCCAAAATATTTCTTGCACGAACTACTCCCTATTCGTCTTCACTGGGCATACCGGGCGACGCTGAAGTATGTCGGCTTATCACTTCGTACAGCCCCTGCCCGATTGCGATGATCGCAACCATCAAGACAAAACTACTGAGAACAATAGACCAAAACATGCGACTTCCTATTTGTTGGCGAGTTGTACTGTTGGCTTCATGATCCCTTTCGCGCCGTCGACAAACAAATTACCCACGATCATAACGCCGCCACTTACAAACAGAGTAATGTAAGCATTGTGGACATTCGCCATTCCAACCGCGGATGGTAGCGGTGTAAACGACCACAGCGAGTTTAATATCCAAGCGGACAACAAAGCCGTAATCGCGACTGATTGATTGCGCTTCCAAAACAGGCCGAAAACGAAGAGCCAGAAAATTGGCACGAGCCACGCAAGCAACCAATTCACGCCTTTCAAAATCTGCGGCATATTCATCGCAAGCAAGGTCGCGCCAACACCGAGTAACACGATACAAATTCGTGTCATTCGCGTTACGTCCTTTTCGGTCGCATCTGGTTTGTAGAGACGCTTGAATATGTCGGTGCTGAAAAGCGTCGAGGCAGCCAGTGAAACCATCGCAAAGGACGATAATATAACGCCGACAAATGAAGCTAGTAATGCGGCGGCCAACCAAGGCGGCAACACCTGAACTAACATTGTTGATGTCGCGACTTTCTCATTAAGCTGATTAAACTCCGGCCAAGACTTTGTCGCCAGAGCTAGGACCGCCGCGAACACCGCAAACATGCCGTTGACAGGCGCTGCAATCCACAAAGAACGCACAATCGTTTTTTCAGTCTTCGCTGACATCGCCGTCTGCAGCAACATTTGATTCGTTGCTTGACTGAATACAACTGCGATCGTCATGGGAATGGCGAACGTCAGCAATATTTCAGGCGTCCCCCAGATACTAATCATAAAATCGAGGTCATTGTCCTTATAGTATTGCGCGGCCGTTTGATAACCGTCGCCGGGCAAAGCGAAAGCGACATAGGCAACTGCCGCCAATAGCGCGATATAGAGCAAGATTGCGTTGATCACATTCAACCAACTCACCTCGCGCATACCAGCGAAGATCACATAAGCAACACCGAGCAAACCGCCAACAACACCACCCGCGCGAATGTCCCAGCCAGTCATGGCGTTAAATAGTATGCCAAGGCCTTGGCTTTCCAGCGTCAAGAAACCGAACATGGCCCCCGCCATCACGCAAGAAACGAGCAAACGCGTTTCCAAGCCATAAGCATCTTCGAGAAATTGCGGAACAGTGGATAGTTTTAACCGTCGCACCCAACGGCCAGTCGCCAAACAAACGATCGTTAAGAGAATAACATGAGCGATCCCGAACCAAATGACTGACGCGCCCATAAACCATGTCATCTCGAACACGCCAAGAACATGCACAGCTCCAAGAACCGTTAGCGCCATCGTCAACGAGACTGCGGGAAGCGGAAGTCCATGTCCGCCATGCGTGAAGGAGTCTTTCTCGGCGGACGACTGGCGAGAGCGCCGCGCAATCCACCAACCAATCCCAAGTATTGTGACGGCCTCGTAGATAAGAACGGCGATTAATATTCCGTATTGTGACAAAAATTGGCTCCCACTCGGTTGCGAACTAACTAGTAAGAGATTGCGCCGCCATCGACATTAATTGCTTGCCCCGTCAGAAATTTGCTTTCTTGGCTCGCAAGAAACACGATTGTTCCCGTCAAATCGTCGGGTTTCATTTCGCGCTTGATCATTCGGGCGTTGATCGTGTACTCGCCAAAACGATCGATCATTTCGGGATGCTCGATAACGCTGCCGCTCGCTGTAAAACCGGCGAGCACGCAATTCACACGAATATTATGATCAGCGAGCTCGCGGGCCAATGATCGCGACAACGCAAAGACAGCGCCTTTTGATGCGACATAATGCATGAAAAGCGGCGCGCCGCGATGGATCGTGCCCGAGCCAATATTGACGATAGCGCCTCTACCCGCCTTCCGCATACTCGGGAGAACAGCTTTACTCGCCTGGAAAACGCCGCGCGAATTGACACGCATGACGAAGTCCCATTCTTCGTTCGTAATCTCGGTAAATGGCTTCAGCTCGAGTGTGCCAAACACGCCTGCATTATTGACAAGAACAGACACTGGGCCGAACGCTTCTTCGCTCGATTTCACAAGTGTAGCCAGAGAGCTATCGTCGGTCACGTCCGCAACGACGCCGATGGCGGTCCCGCCCTCCTTTTTGATAGCAGCTAGCGTTTCCGATGGTTCACGCAAATCAGAAGCCACGACTTTCGCGCCATTGCGTACACAAGCCAGGGCTATTTCTGCGCCGATACCTTGCGCTGCGCCTGTTACAATCGCGACTTCACCGTCTAGCAATCCCATGCTTGATGACCTTTTCATCTAGTTCCGATTCAATTCTTCCGACCAAGAACGCGCTGAACATCTGGATAGCTCTCCGCCCCAAACGTTTTGAGGTCGCTTGTTAAATCCTCTGGACACCAGTCGAGAATGCACTCTTTGAAATGCGGGCGGGCTTTTACCTGCGACCACCAGCGCGCAAGGTGTGGGCGATCTTCCTCCCACAACCCAGACATCGACAACATGTCGAGGCGATTCACATAGGGGACCATGTTGATATCGGCTAAAGTATAGTCGTCGCCGACGAGCCACTCGCTATCCGCAAGCTTATCATCCATTTTTTGCAGATAGCGGTCATAAGTCTTGATATGCCCAGCTGCGTCCGGAGCGTCAAAACCCAATTCGATAAGTCGACGCTTTTGATCACGCCATTCAGATGTCACTGACTGTTCGGGGGTTGCGTTCAAGAACTCCTCTACACCTTCAGGACCGAGACGTTTTATCGTATGTCTATGACTGGCGACGAATGTCGTTACCCCGCATGCTATATGCAACTCAACATCTAAGGCCTGCCCCCATGTTCGCATGGAATGACGCTTGACGGGATCGGCGGGCGCCAAATTGGGACCGTCAAATGCCTCTTCTATGTACTCACATATCAATGTTGATTCTGTCAGCACATGCCCGTTGTGGACCAACGTCGGCACGACAGCTTTCGGATTGAGCTTTAAATAGTCAGGGTCAAATTGATCGCCCTTGAGAATATCAAGATAGATCGGATCGAACGATACGCCTTTTTCGTAGAGCGTTAAGCGAACTTTCGCGGCGCAAACTGATGATCCATGATGATATAAAGTGACCAATTTCTTATTCTCCTACTCGCGCAGCGCTGCGCGCCTTAAAGTTGAATCGTTACCCACTTCCACTCTGTCATCGTATTAATGTCTTCTTCGGTTCCTTCTCTTCCGAAACCGCTTTCACCGACCCCGCCAAATGGAACATGCGGTTCATCGTGAAGTGTTGGCGCATTCACATGCACCATGCCGGACTTGACGCCCTGCACATACCTCATTGCGTCTTCAAGATTGGATGTATAAATCGCAGAGCTCAATCCGTATTTGGAGTTATTTGAAAGCTCCAGCGCGTCGTCGAACGAGTCTATCGGGTACACGGAAGCCACAGGCCCGAAGGTCTCCTCCTCGAAGACGGCCATTTCCGGGGTTACGTGCGTCAAGATTGTCGGGCTGCAACGATTGCCCGTCCATTCACCGCCCGTGACGAGAGTGGCGCCGTTAGAAACAGCGTCTTCAATATGGTTGCGTACGCGATTTCGTTGCCGCTCGGAAATAATTGGTCCAAGCGTGGTTCTTTCATCGCGCAAGTCACCCATGCCAAGCGCCTTTGCCGCAGCTGTGAACTTTTCTAAGAACGCATCATAGATGTCGCGCTCAACGTAGATTCGGCTCGACCCCATGCAGACTTGACCCTGATACGTGAAAATCCCCTGCACCGCGCCAGCGATTGCTTTCTCAAGGTCAGCATCGGCCATTACCACGAGCGGGCTCTTGCCGCCGAGCTCCAGAATAACGCGTTTCTTGTGCTTGCCGCAGAGTGCGCCGATATGGCTTCCAACGCGCGTGGAACCGGTAAACGTGACGACTTTCACGAGCGAGTGCGTAGTCAGGCTGTCGCCAATCTCATACCCGAAACCACTGACAACGTTAAACG
>JBCDBM010000150.1:0-8183 GCA_039183665.1 Pseudomonadota bacterium
CCATCATGGAGAGCTCTTCGGCGGCCAAATTGAACGCTTCATCTGCTGTCAAAAACGAGACTTCCGCGTCCGCCAGTGTTTGCTGGCGCTGACCGAGCTTTGTTTGTTCTACTTGCATCGACGCATTAAGCTCTTCGCGGCGCGCTCTAAAAAGCGCGCGTTCATTCGCGGCGATAGACGGGGCGGCGCTTTCTAATTGCGCAGACAATGTGAGCGGCTTTAACGCGGCTTCAGCCTCAAGTCGGGCGATGCGCGCCGCAAGCAGATTAAATCCTTCTTGGCCCTGAATGTATTCGACACTCATCTGCGTGGGATCCAGTTTCACCAAGACTTGCCCAGCTTCGACTGTTTCGCCAGCGGAAACTAGGATCTCTTTGACGATGCCGCCTTCAAGGTATTGAAGTTCTTGCAGCTGGTTGGACGTCACGACACGGCCCTGCCCGCGCACCACGCGATCAAGTTTCGCAACCGACGCCCAGATAATCGTAAACGCAACGAGCCCGGCAATGATGTAGAGCAGCCATTGAGACGCGCGCGAGGGTTCGATCGGCATCGCGTCTTCTGCGAGCCGTGCATCGTCCTGTGTGGTCAAAGCGGTAGACTGAGTGTTCATGTTACGCCGCGCTCGTGGTTTTGACCAATTTCGGCGCGCCGATGCGGCGCACCGCGGCGGGGCGTCGGGCGGCCGCCATGGCTTGAAGAACCTCATCGCGCGGACCGTCGATCACCACGCGCCCTTGGTCGAGCACGATAATGCGATCGGCGAGTTTCACCATCGACATGCGGTGCGTGACGACAAGAAGCGTGCAGCCGTCCGTCGCTTTATCAAGGCGCGCCAAAAGGGCCGCTTCCGAATCGCTATCGAGCGCGCTCGTGGGTTCATCGAGTAACAAGATCGAGGGTCTGGAAACCAAAGCGCGGGCCAACGCGATTGCTTGGCGCTGTCCGCCGGACAACCCCTCGCCGCGCTCGGCCAAGGGTTGGTCGTAGCCGCCCGCGGTTTGACCGACAAACTCATGGACGCCCGCAACCTTTGCCGCGCGCAAAATATCGTCATCGGATATGTCCGGCGCGCCAAGGGCAATGTTCTCTTTGATGCTGCCGGAAAATAGACACACATCCTGCAAAACGGCGCCAATGTTCTCGCGTAAATTCTTAGGATGGATTTGCCGCACATCCGTATCGTCAACGAGCACCGAACCGTCGCTGGGCTGGAAAACGCCGGTGAGCTGGCGGACAATCGTGCTTTTGCCGGAACCATTCTTGCCCAATATCGCCACACGCTCGCCGGGCTCAATGGTGAACGACACCTCGTCCAAGGCGCGCGTCGTGGCGCCGGGATAGGAAAAGCTCACCTCGCGAAATTCGATTTTGCCGGACAAGTCTGGGCGTTCCAGATAGGTGCGGCCCGGCTCAATTTCAGACTGGGCGGTCATCAGCTCATTGAGCGATTTGTATGCGGCCAAAGCGTCGTTAACGCGGCTTAAAAGCGTCGCCACTTGCGCGAGGGGCGCCATCGCGCGCCCGGTCAAAATAACGCTGGCAATGAGCGCGCCAGTGGTAATCTCATTGGCGCTGATGAGGAAGACCCCAACGACAATGACGCCCACTTGCGAGAACTGTTGAGCAAAGCCTGCGGCGTTCACTGCGAATTGAGACAAAAATCGCCCGATCGTAGAAATTTTGGCCTGGCGCATCATGCTCGCCCGCCAGCGCGACCGCATCAGATCTTCCGCATGCACGCTTTTCACAGTTTCAAGGCCGTTGAGCGTCTCGATCAGAACGCCATGTTTGTGCCGGCCGGTCGCCATGGAAGATTTCGTCCGGCTCATGATGAGCGGCTGGATAATAACGCCAATCGCCAGCGTCATGAGCACGCCGATGAGCGGCACGAGGGCGATTGGCCCGCCAACAAGCCCGATAACGGCGATGAACAAAAAGATGAAAGGCAAATCTACAATCGTCACGAGCGTTGCGGAGCTAAAGAAGTCCCGCAAATTCTCAAACTCTTTAACGACGCCCGCCGTTGCGCCCGACCCGCCGCGACGGGCGCCCAAACGCATGGCCATAATGTTATCAAATACGCTCGCGCCAACGCTCGCATCCAACCGTTGACCGGCGATATCGATAAAATAGCCGCGTATAGACTTCAGCGTGAAATCGAACATATGGGCTATGACGACACCGATCGTCAGGGCAATGAGGGACTCGACCGCATTGTTCGGCAATACGCGGTCATAAACCGTCATGATAAAGAAAGACGACACCAGCCCGAGAACATTGACCACGATCGCCGCAAGGACCGTTTGACCGTAAATCTTGGAGTTGTCGCGCAAGGGCCCGTAGAGCCAATGATCCGTGGGTGCGAGCTCCTTGAGGAAACCGTCTGACTTACTCATCTGCGCCCTCGCTCAACTCTACGGACTCTGCGATAATCTCTTCAATCGTATCGGGAGCGTCCCCGCTGGCGGGAATCGCCGCGTCCTCACTGACAAACTCGCGGGCGATGTCTGCGACGCTGCCGGTATGTGTCGTTCGCGGCGAGAATGTTTCTAGAAGATCGCCGGTATGTTCCATCATATTGTAAATGGCGAGATCTCGGTTCGCTAATGCGGTGAGATACGCGACGCCGGCCTCGAAATAATCATTCTCCGACTGCAGAACATCAATCAAATCGCCGCGCGCAACTTTGTAGCGTTCAAGAACAAGGTCACGCGTTGTGTCGTGGGCCACCACCGCCGCCTCCAACGCTTGAAGTCGGATATTAGCGGCCGTTGTGCGCTCAAAGGCGATCGCCGCCTCACGGGAGACATCAATGCGGGTTTGTTCTTCGGCGTATTTTTGCTGGCGCGCTTGGGATCGGGCCCGATCGATGGCCGCAGATCGCACGCCGCCGCCGAAAATCTGATAGTTCAAATTGACGCCCGCGCGAACATCAAAATCATCGCCATCTTGGAAAACGTCATATTTAACCGCGTTGACCGATAGACGTACTTCGGGCAAGCGCGTTGCCTTGGCGGCGCTATAATCCGCCTGCGCCGCATCGGCGCGCGCGACCGCAGCCGCTATTTCCGGATTTTGGGTCGCAGCGATCTGCGTGGCTTCATCGCGACTAGCTACATTGACGCCCGCGACTGTGGGGCGCGATAAGATGCCCGGTGTTTGGTCGAAAAACTCCATATATCGGATTTCCGCCAGAAAGGCGCTCTCGCGGATTTCAGCGACCCGAGCGCGCGCCGCAGCCAGTCGCGCGACCGCACGGGTCACGTCGGCCATTGAGCCTGCGCCTAATCGTTCGCGTTCTCGCACGTCGTCGAGAATACCCTCATGGCGGCGGATAAATGCGCCGCCAAGCGCATCCAACGCCTGGTGGGTCAGCAAGTCATGATACGCAGCAAGCGCGCCCATCGCCAGATCGTTGATCCTTGTACTGATGGCGTTCTCAAATTCTGCGCTGCGAGCGCGCGCGCTTTTCATGCGCTGGAAGGTGGCGCCGCCATCGAACACCAATTGAGATGCGGTGAGCGCCGCGGTGACCTGCTCGCGGGGCTGCAGTGACTCTACGACGTTGTCGGTGTTGGGATCGAAATCACGAGAGATGGTGTAATCGCCAATAAGCTGCGCGCCAATTTGCGGCATTAAGCTGGAGCGCGCCTCTTTGCGCGCCGCGCGCGCTTCGTCGAGCGTGGTCAGCTGTGCATGATAGGTTGGATGGGCGCCGATCGCGCGGCGGATTGCCGCCTGGAATTCCGCATGGGCGCTTGTTCCCGTTAGAACATAAGCGGCCGGGCCGAGCGCGCGGGCAATGGGCGCGCCTGGCGCCGCGATCGCTGTATCGACAGTGGCGAGACGCGCCCCCGCGATGGCGCCAAATGTCCGTGTTTGGGCGGCGGCTTGCGCGGCCTGAGGCGCGCCTGGAAGAGCGACGCTGATATCTGACGGGTATAAAGATCCTGCGGCGTCTTGAGCGCGCGCAGACGGGGCAGCGACGGACATCGCAACCAGAGATGTCGCGAGTGCTAGTGGCGCCGCAGCGAGAGAAAAATTGAAGACCCGTTTACTCACTCAGCACCCACATTCGCGGCCGCTCGCCGCGTCTTTTTTCGAATCAATCCGCGCGAAAAATTATGCAGCGTTATGGTTAACGCTCACAAGGTATTAGGCTCGCTTCACTCACAAAGGCTTAATTGCGCCGGGGCAGTGCGATGCGCGCCGCCGCGCGGAAGACCGTTTTCTTTTAGAAGATTGGCTGAGGGCCTGAAATTAACTTTTAACAATTTTGCTGCAATGCAACCTAAAAGTTTGGCAATATCCCGTTCTCGACGAGCGCGAAAATGGCCGATTTCCCAGAGAAACCAATAAGCACGCCCACGCCCGCCACCGCGTAGACAATCAGCTCGCGCCAAAGATTAAATATTTTAAAGCGATGCTGGTTCCACCAGAAAAACGGAATCATCGCGATTTCCCTCAAACAGATCGCCACCACCACGGCGAAGGGATCGAATAACCAGAAAGCCGCGCCGCCGGCGAGCCCAATCCACAAAGCGCGCAAGACATTGGCGGTTAGCGTGGCGCGGATAAAGCCATGAGCCTGCACGGCGTTCTCGGCTGGTTGGGTATTCAATCGCGCCAGCGGCGCGAGAAAGATGAGCGAGAGATAAAGGCCCGTCCCCGCATAGTCTTCGTTGAACAGGATCTTCACGATCAGATCCGCCCCGCCGATAACCCCGCCGATGCATAACGCGAACGCCAGCGTGATGCGCCAGCGTGAGTCGTAATAAACGCGCTGCGGTTCCGGGACGCCGGCGCGCAGCTTTTGCGCGTAGAGGGGAAAAAACACCCGAAGCGAATATTGTTTAACGATGGTCCCAGCCGGGATGGCGAGAGAAGCGGCAAGCATAAATTTGCCCAGCTCGTCTTTTGAGAAGAAATTCGCGAAGTAGAATTTATCGGTTTGCGTGAGGACGATGCTGATCAAGCTAGCGGGGATGATGAATCGCGAAAATTTCCACAGCTCAAGCAACTCTTCACGATTAATGCGAAAACCGGGCATCGGGCCCGGAATGAGCCGATAACTCGCATAAAGAAAGAACAGCGATCCGGCGAAGGATCCAATGATAATCGCCCAATAATTGCGCAAATAGGCGGCCGCGATGATCGTCACCAACGTAACGAGCGCATACTTTGCAAACTCGAGCACGCTGACCCGAAGCACGCGTCTTTCGCGTTGCGCTGTAAAGAGGCTGAGAGACGCAAAACTATCGATGATAAAGATGCTGGCGGCGACTTGCATCGCCAGCTTTAGTTCGGGCGCATTATAGAGCGATGCAATCGCGCCGGCGCCAAAATACATGCACAACGCTAGGATGCCGTTGCGGAACAGCCGCGCCGTCCAAACCGATTTCAGGGTATTGTGATCGGCGGATGCATGCCGCGTCACATAGGCAAAAAGCCCGAGATCGGCGACCAGATTTAGCGTCACAAGGACGGCAGTGACGATCCCGGCGAGTGCATAATCCGTCGGAACCAGCAACCTGGTAAGAATGATGCTGCTGCAAAGCCGCAAGACGGCCGTCAGAATTTGCAACCCGACGAGGGCGCTGGTTCCGTCGCCGAGCGCCGGGCGCACGCGCGTCTCAAGCATTTGCCGCATGCTAGAAACGGCGGACAAACCTGGCTCCGTATGGCTTCGGAATAGCGCGACCGGTGGGATCCTGCAAACCACGCTGCGGACGCGGCACATAGTGATCCGCATCCGTCATATCCTCTACAGCGACAATGCCTTTGGCGGCCGCCTCTTCAGCGAGCTGGGCGCTGAGCGCACGAATTTGCGCAACTGAAAGCACGATGAAGACGATCCCGTATTGATAAATGTACGACATTGCGCTGGTGGTGCCGATCATGAAGATATAGCCCATATGCGCTGCGAGCACTAAAGCGAGCGTTTTGCGCGCCGCGTAGACTTCATCGGACAAGCGCTTCTTCTTTTTCGCCGTGCGGCCCAACAAACGAACGCCCGCAACGATCGGTAATATGTGCGATGCGGTATACAGGAAGAGCCCGACGCCGCCATAATATAGCACCACTTGGAGAAAAACGTTCACCAAATCGATAATGCCCTGGCCTTGTACCAGCACCTGAAAGCGAGGCGATTCAAGGAATGTGGTCGAGCCAAAGAATGGTTTATCTTTGATTTGCTCCCAGGCGACCTCAAGCAACAATGCGCGATATTCGAATGTGCCGTGTTCGTCCTGTATAGCCTCGCCGCCGCCCATGATGTAGGCGGCAGCGCCCGCCACCCCCAAGGGCGCGGCAACGAGAAAGATCGTATACCCAACTTTCGGCATGCGCGGCAAAATGAAATAAGCGCCGATAACGGCGATGGTCGCCAACCATGCGCCCCTAGACCCGGTGGCGAAACACACAAACAAGAACAATCCGAGCAGGCCGACAAAGAAGAATAAGTTTAGTTTTTTGAGATCGTGCAACCGGATCGCCATCACGGTCGCGACGCCCATCATTAAGCCCAACAGCGTGGTGTTCATGGTAGAGGCGACGCGAATGATGCCGTTGCGATAAAGGGTGTAGTCGTAAAAGCTCTGACCGCGTCGCACCTGCGCGTAGTAATTCCAGCTTTGCGCCGCGGCGATGAACCCGATAACCGCAGCGATGATCAGCCCCACAAAGGTCGCCATGATCGCCTGTTTGACGTCTTCAGATGTTCTGATCAGGCGACTGAGACAGACATAGGGCACCACGATCAACAGCGACATATCAATCCCTAAGCGGATCATGCTGGTGAACGGCAGGTCTCGAAACGACATCAGCGTGATAAGGCCGGCATAGCCAATCAGGATGGGCTCAATCTCGCGCAGCGGTTTCGCCGGCGTCATCGAGATTGCCTTAATAAAGACGGGTCCCAACACGAAGATGGCCGTCAGTTTCGCGTGGTCCATCGAAGTGAGATAGTTCAGGCCCGGAAACGGAACGAGCACCGTCATGTCCCGCGGTAAAGCGGGCAAGACGGCTAAGTAAAACAGCACCCGCTTGACCGGATGGAACGGGGCGATGACGCCCAAGACAACCCCCAGCGCGCCAAACACAAGGAGCTTTTGATGGAGCATCAAAAAGGCAAGAGCCGCGGCAATCACCCAATAGGCGGCAATATTGATGACAGGAAACTGGCGCTCTCGAGGAGCGAGAAAAAACCCTGCGACGGCGGCAATGGCCGTGTAGAGAATACTCGTGATTGCAGCGCTCATCTGCGCGCATCCCCTTAGTCTTACGCGAACAGCCGTTCCGGCGTTATCATAGCTCGCGCCCGTGCTGCCGTCACTAGACGGTTAGCTGCGGGCGGCGAGGACCTCTTTATAGAACGCCGCCAATTGCCCGGCGACGATTTCTGGCGCGAAGTGGCGTTCGGCCGCAGCACGTCCCGCGGCGCTCAAGGCCTGAGCGCGCTCAGGATCGCCCAGAACGCTTTCAATATGTTTGGCGATTCCGGCCGCGTCGCCAATCGGCGCTGTCAGAATGTCTTTCCCGAGATTGAGCAATTCTGGGGGGCCAAAAGTCTCTGACAGGATAACCGGACAGGCCGCCGCTAATGCCTCCATCGCCGCGTAAGCGCAGCATTCGAATCGCGAGGTCGAGACATAAACGCAAGCGCGACGGCGCAATTCTAGGAGTGACTCGTAGGGAACGGATCCTAAAAACTCCACGCGATCGCGAACATCTTCAGACAAATTCGCTTGCGCATATTCGGGAAAATGAATGAGCGCACCGTCGTCGCCAACAATCCCCCGATCGGGTCCGGCCATAACGAGGCGCGCCCTCGGGTTCTTTTCCGCAACCATTGCGAAGGCGGCAAGCGTAACGTCCGCGCCTTTGCGCAAGTCGAATCGCCCCACGAAAAGAACAAGATGGGGATCGCAAGCCTCGAACCGCCAGAGATCCGTGTCGGACGGAAACTCGACGGGGTTCGGTATGGCGCGATGGGCGGCGCCGGCGCCGCCATAATAGGTCTTTGTTTCTTCCAACAAACCTGGAGACGGCGATGTTATCGCTTCGGCCTCTCGGATCGCAACGCCTTCGGCTTTGATCCGAATATGGTCTTCAGGCCCCATCTCATCGACTTTTCCCAGGAAATGCGGGCCATGGAGCCTCACCGCAACCGGCGCGCCAAG
>JBCDBM010000151.1:0-8128 GCA_039183665.1 Pseudomonadota bacterium
GTCGATGAAAACGGATTTGTCCGGGACATTTGCGACATCAAAGTCCCTGTTAAAATCAATGGAGAGATCGAACGATGAGCGAAACGCTGATCCTGAAACTTGAAACCGGCCCCGTGACGATTGAGTTGCTGAGCGACAAAGCCCCGGTGCATGTTGAGAGAATAAAAGAGCTCGCCGATGACGGCTTTTATGACGGGCTAACGCTCCACCGGGTCATCGACGGGTTTATGGCGCAGGGCGGTTGCCCGCGCGGGGACGGCACTGGCGGTTCAGGTCAAAAGCTCAAGGCCGAATTCAATGACGAGAGTCATCAACGCGGCGTATGCTCCATGGCCCGTGCGCAAGATCCCGACAGCGGCGACTCCCAATTCTTCATTTGCTTTGATGATGCGTCATTTCTCGACGGCCAATACACAGCCTGGGGCCGCGTGATCGAGGGCATGGAGCATGTGGACGCCGCGGAGCGCGGCGAGCCGCCGGCGACCCCGACAAAAATCGTTTCTTTCCGCAGCAGCGCGTAAAATTCAAGCTCGGTGGTCGATAAGTTCGTTCGCTTTGTCACGGCCGATAGAGAACCCGTAACAGGGTTGAAGGTTGGCTTTTTTGACGCGGCGTACGAACTCAGTCGAAGCGGCGTCCCCAATGAGGCGGATATCAAAACGCTAACAACAGCGTTGCGCTGGTTCGAAACAAACCTAAACGTTCCGACGCGCTTTTCGAAAACTGCGCGGCCGCACGCCCACGGAAAAGCTTTCTCATGGTTCAAACCCGCTGCTAGCGAACACATCTCCAAGTCACGCGACGTGTTGAAAGTCTTGGTTCGTTACGGAACTCAATCGGAAATGCTGACAAGCCGGAAACCGGGCGTCATCGTGTTCGAAGATTCGTTTCAAATCGCCGCAATTCCTTTCAAGAGCCGAGACTTTTAAGACAGCGTTAGGCGCGATGAAGCAAAAGCTTTAAGCGGCGGCGCTTTGCGCCTCATCAAACTCTATCGGTCGACCATGAAACTTGCCTATTTGATGAACACCTATCCGCTGACCTCGACGACGTTCATCCGTCGCGAGATCGAAGCGCTGGAGCGAGCGGGCCAACCGGTCCACCGCTATGCGGTGCGTCAGTGGGATGGAGACCTCGTCGACCCGGCCGATATTTCTGAAATTCCGCGCACGCATTACTTTTTGACGGGCAACACTAAAGGTCTCGTCGCAGCCTTCTTCAAAGAGATCCTCGGTAACCCCAAAGGTCTCGCGCGCGTTGTTAAACCGTGGTGGTCGATGCTGGTGGGCGCGCGCGGCGGCGTTGTTCGCCACGTCGCCTATCTCTTGGAGGCAATTTACTTCCGTCAACGCGCCGCCAAAGACGGCATTGACCATGTGCATGTGCACTTTTTGACGAATTCGACGTCGGTCGCCATGCTCGCAAATATCCTGGGCGGGCCTAGCTATAGTTCAACTGTTCATGGTCCTGATGAATTGACGGATGCGCCGTTGTTGAGCTTTCCGGAAAAAATTGATCGCGCTGCCTTCATTGCAGCGATTACGCATTTTTGTAAGTCGCAACTCATTCGGTTCAGTTCTCAGGAGGCGGCGGACAAGATCAATATAGTCCATTGTGCGCTCGAGATGAGCGGCTTCGAATATCAAGACGGGTTTGAGGCGGAGAACCGCACCTTCGTTTGCGTCGGCCGTTTATGCCCGCAAAAAGGCCAAGCGCAGTTGCCGCGCGCTGTCGCGGCTCTGAAAGCCGACTACCCGGATGTGAAAGTCGTTTTGATTGGTGATGGCGAAAGCCGCGAGGCGATTGAGGCTGAAATCAAACGTTGCGGCGTTGAAGATAATTTTGAGATTACGGGCTGGATGGCCAACAACGAGGTGCGCGAGCATGTCGCCAAGGCGCGCACATTGTTGTTGCCGAGCTACGCCGAAGGGTTGCCTGTGGTCATCATGGAAGCCTTTGCACTGGGTCGCCCTGTCATCTCAACCTATATCGCCGGTATCCCTGAGCTCGTCGACGAAGAGTGCGGTTGGATGCTCCCCGCGGGTTCCCAAGAGGATCTGATTGGGGCCATGCGCGGCGCGCTCGAGGCAACGCCCGATCAACTGCGCGCTAAGGGCGCTGAAGGGCGTCGGCGCGTGGAAGAACGTCACGATGTGGATAAAGAAGCAGCAAAGCTCCTCGCGTTTTTCAAGGATGCCGCCGCCGAACCGCAACAGTCTCAATAGGTTGAAATACGCGGGCTGCGAATTGGCGGGCGCGCCGCGTCATGCTGGCGGTGACTGCAACTGTTCGCCGGCTGACGCGGACTGCTGAGATCTTTTGCAATCGGGCGTCCGAAAGGCGAAAACACCCAGAGTGGTTTCGAAAAACGGCGGAGAATGCCCGTGACAGTCAAATATGAGAACCCAACCGAGCGCGTCGCCCTGATCACGCTCAATCGACCCGATCAACTCAACGCTTTTAACGCCGATATGCGTGCTGACCTGCTCCAGGCGGTGCGGCGCGCCTCTGCGGATGATGCGGTGCGCGCCGTTGTGGTCACCGGCGAGGGGCGCGGGTTTTGCGCGGGCGCCGACGTTTCCGCCTCAATGGAAGACGATAGCGTCGAAGACATCTTGAATACGGAATATGGGGCGTTTTTGGGCGTGGTGCAGACCATGCCGAAACCCGTGATCGCAGCGGTTACGGGGCCGGCGGCCGGTATTGGCATGACGCTCGCGCTTACATGTGATTTGTGCGTTATCGGCGAGGGTGCGTATCTCATGCCCGCCTTCGCCAATATTGGCCTTGTTCCTGATGGCGGATTGTCGCTGTTGTTGACGCAACAGCTGGGTTACGCCCGCGCTTTCCAGATTGCGATCGAGGCGGAGAAAGTCGATGCGGCCCGCGCGCTCGAATGGGGGCTGGTTAATCGCGTCGAGCCGAGTGAAGCGGTAAAAGACACCGCCCTAAACTGGGCTGCCGAGATCGCAGAACGCGCACCCGTAGCCATGGCGCTCACAAAGCGAACCTTCCGCTCTGCGGCGCAATCGGGTTTACGTGAAGCGGCGTCCTTTGAAGCCGCTGCCCAGCGCGCCGCGTTTCAAACGGATGACTTCCGCGAAGGCGTGACCGCGTTATTTCAAAAGCGAAAACCCAACTTCCAAGGCAAGTAGTATTTAGGTTTGTCGCCCGGTCGGTTCCCGAATCACCAGTATCCAGCCGGCAGATCATTTGCCGGCGCAAACATGACAATCGCGGCGGCTGCCGCCAATGCTGGCCCAAAAGCGATAGGCGCTTGAGCGTCTACGCGGCGATCGACGATCCCATGCACCGCGACCCCAATTAGCGCGGCGAGCGACCCCACGAAAATAATTGGCGCCAGCGCCGCCCATCCAAGCCACGCGCCGCAGGCCGCTAGAAGCTTCGCATCGCCAAGACCGAGACCCTCTCGACCGCGCAGCACCCGATAGACCGCGCTTATCGCCCAGAAAGCGCCGAACCCTATAATCGCGCCGATGAGCGCATCTTGGATGGGCGCGAAGCCGCCGAAAGCGTTCACGGCTAGGCCCGCTGCGCAAAGCGGCAAAGTCAACGCATCCGGCAGAAAGCCTGTTTCCGAATCAATAACCGCAAGCGCAATTAGCGCCCACAGAAACAAACTTGCAAA
The DNA here is from genome assembly GCA_039183665.1 of Pseudomonadota bacterium. Taxonomy (GTDB): domain Bacteria; phylum Pseudomonadota; class Alphaproteobacteria; order Caulobacterales; family Parvularculaceae; genus Hyphococcus. Next base: position 3,650 of record JBCDBM010000151.1, read on the forward strand.
CAGAGCCTGCGCGGAAAGCCCGAATGTATAAACGGCGAGAACACTGGCGAGACCGGCAAGGCACTCCACAGCCGGATACCGTTTTGAGATCCGCGCGTCGCAGAACCGACACCGTCCCCGCAACATTAAAAAACTGAAGATCGGCGCCAGATCAATTGCGTGGAGGGTTTTCCCGCAAGCAGGGCAATAGGATCTTGGCGCGGCCAGTCCGCCCGCTCGTGTCTTATCGTCAACGAGGCCCCAGAGCGCCGGTCCGCGATGAATGACGACGTTCAGGAAACTCCCGCACAACAAACCGATGACAAAAACTGTTGCTGGAATGCCCCAGTGCATGCTCGGAAATTCTCCCTTTCGGAGTCGATACGCGTCTTAACCCAAATGCGCTGATATCGATCATCTATCTGATTGTATTCAGAGATAATACCGTCCACGGACGTTAAGGCGCAACCTGTGCGCAAATGCGCTGCGACTGCGTATTTTTGGAAAATCGCGGCTGTCATAAAACTGCCAATCAGCTGTCACGGTGTTGTTACGCCGCCCATCTATCGCACCAAATGTGACGGCGCGTGGGGCGTCGCCGATCCATTCCGTATTTGGACCTTAATTGAACGCCACGGGGTTATTCAAACATGAGCCTTTACACCATCCGATCGTTGTTACTCACCGGCAGCGCCGCCATCGCTGTGGCCGCGTGCACGCAAGCCGACGTAGACGATGTCTTAACGCCAGGCGATGCGACGCCGATCGTGGTGGCGCCCAACACTGGCGGCGGTTCCGGTACGTCAAACTTTGCGACGCGGTCGACGGCGCCGTCCACTTCGACGGCCTGTCCGACCGGTACGAGCTTCATCACGAATGTTTCGCTTCCGAGCGGGGCGACAACGAGCTTTTGCTCACTAACGCCAGTGGGTTCCAACACGATCACCGGCGCGGTGAACATTCCATTCTCGGCGGATCCACTTCTGATCAACGGCACGGTATTCATCGGCGACGGCACGGACGGATCGGCGGACGTCACCTTCGCGGAAGGACAGCAATTCGTCAGCGCGAGCCAGCCAGGTATTGTTGATTTGTTGGTCATTCGGCCCGGTTCCGAAGCAACGCTTGTCGGCACAGCGACAAATCCAATCGTGTTCACGTCTGCGCAAGACCTAGAAGACGACTTGACCGCAAATGGTTCAACGAACACGGGCGAATGGGGCGGTCTCGCGATTAACGGGACGGCGCCGCTGAATGAATGCGATGACGCCACGGCGACACCAGGCACAGCGGGCTGCGAACTTGAAGGCGAGGGCGGATCCGGCTTTTACGGCGGCGGCGACGTTGGCGACGACTCGGGCGACTTCCAATATATCCGCGTTCACAATGCAGGCTTCCAGTTCACGTCGTCCAACGAACTTAACGGCATCGCGCTGCAAGGCGTCGGCAACGGTACGACCTTTAGCTTCGTGCAGGTCGATAACGGCGCGGATGACGGTTTCGAATGGTTCGGCGGCACAGTTGACACAAGCAACCTTATTGTCACCGGCGCAGGCGACGATAGCTTCGACTGGACGGACGGTTGGCAAGGTTCAATGCAGTTCGGCCTCGTTGTTCAAGATGAAGGCAACGACAACGGTATCGAAGGCGACAACAATGGCGGTTCTTCAGGCGCGCTTCGCGACAATGAGCCTCGTTCCAATCCTGATCTGTCGAACCTGACATTAATCGGCGGCGGCACTGACGTCGTTCGCGACTCGAGCGGTGATCCGATTTTGGTTCCCGACGAAGACAACCCCGGCGATTTTGAGACGGTTCCTCAATCAGGCGAAGGCCTGTTGCTTCGTGAAGGCACAGACGCCAACGTCGCGAACTTCATCATCACCGGGTTCGGCGAAGGCTTCGAATGGGACGACGAAGGGACCAATATCGATCCGACGATTAACTCGATCATCGTTGCGGGCAACGCGACGAACCTCAAGGACAGCGAAGAGATTTTCAACGCTGGTGATGACAACGTGCAAGGTGCGGCGACGTCATTGAACGGCGTTCTTCCTGGCGCGGCCGAAACCAACGCGATTTCGGTTTCTCCTGAAACAGTAAACCCGCTCTTCGATATGGACGCGGACTATGTGGGCGCTTTCAGCCCCACCGAATCGCTTTCTGACAACTGGACGACCGGTTGGGCGGTGAACATTCCATTTGCCTCGCCTGCCGGCTGCCCAACAGGTACGAGCGAAATCACAACAGATACGCCGACGGCGATCAACTTGAACCGGACTGAGGCGCGTACCTGCGTCATCAACAATCCAGTGATCGGCGATGTGAACTTGACGGCGGGCAATCTCTATCGCCTCGACGGCACCGTGTTCGTTGGCGAAGACCAAGGGTCTGATGCGGCGAGCCCAACGGCGGGAGCAGATAGCGGTAGCCTTACGGTAGAGCCGGGCGTTACCATCTTCGGCAACCAGCAATCGGGTATTGTCGACCTGTTGGTCGTCTCTCGCGGCTCGACGATCGACGTTAACGGAACGTCGGCCGCGCCGGTTATCTTGACCTCACGCTCTGACCTCGAAAATGGCGCCGATAGCGTCCGAGCCGGCGTCACTGGCGAGATTGGCGGCATTGCAATCAATGGTCGCGCACCGTTGAATGAATGCGACGATGCAACGGCGACGGAAGGCACGGCAGGTTGCGAACTCGAAGGTGAAGGCGGTTCTGGCTTCTACGGCGGCGGTCTTCCTGCCGACGACTCCGGGTCAATCAACTTCATGCAGGTTCGCTATGCGGGCTTCCAGTTCACCTCTTCAAATGAGCTGAACGCTATCGCGCTGCAGGGCGTCGGCAGTGACACGGACATTGACTTCGTTCAAGTCATCAATGGGGCCGATGACGGTATTGAGTGGTTTGGCGGCACAGCAAGCGCCAAACATGTCGTCATTTCTGGCGCCGGCGATGACTCGCTTGATTGGACCGATGGCTGGACGGGCTCCGTTCAGTACGCAATCGTCGTTCAAAATGAGGGCGACGACAATGGCATTGAAGGCGACGGCAATGGCGGTTCCTCCGGCGCGCTTCGCGATAACTTGCCACGGTCGCGTCCCGTGATTGCTAACTTTACCTTCATTGGCGGCGGTAACGATGTCATCCGCGACTCTGGCGGTACGCCGATTTTGGTGCCTGATGAAGACAATCCGGGCAGCTTCGTTACTGTTCCTCAAGCCGGCGAAGGCGCGATCTTCCGCGAAGGGTCGGACGGCGCACTGATCAACGGCACAATCCAATCCTTTGGGGAAGGTCTCGAGTATGACGATGAATCAGGCTTCTCGCCGGACTCCGAACCTCGCTATGTCAGCATCGTTCTCGCCGACAACGCGACACAGCAAAAAGACACAGACGACCTGCCGGTTGCAAACCTTGTCGATGTTGATGAGTACGCGACATCGACTCTTGGGCCCGTTGCCGGGTTCACGACATCTCTTGCGCCAGGGTCAAACGAAACCACCACGACGGCGGCAAACCCGGTGACGGTCTGCGACGCTGAGTTTGCAAGCATTCCAGCCGCGGAAACGACTGCTGCGGCGACCAACGCAAATGCAGTACTGCCGTCACCGTGCGGCAACCTCGACGCGGCGACCTATATCGGCGCAATGGAGGACGCCAGCGACACTTGGTTCGCTGGTTGGACGCTCGGTCTCTAATCGCCTGAGAGGGCGGGGCGCCCAACAGGTCCCCGCCCTCGGCTCAAAATCTGGTTGCTGAGAATTGGCCAAATAGGCCCTAAAGGTGGAAAATGAATAGGTATCATAATACTGCGCTAGGCGCGCTTATGGGAACGACGGCGCTCGCCGCATCCCAAGCAGCCTTTGCGCAAGGAGACGAAATCGTCGTTCGCGGCGCACTAATTCCCGACGAAAAACGCGCGACATCTGAGATTTCGAGTATTCTGGACGAAGAAGCCTTCGAACGGACAGGCGATAGCGACATCGCGGCGGCTTTGGGGCGCGTGTCGGGCATATCCGTAGCCGAAGGGAAGTTCGTTATCGTTCGTGGTCTGAACGAACGGTATTCTTCAGTAACGCTCAATGGCTCGCCTTTGCCGAGTCCGGAACCGTTGCGTCGCGTCGTTCCACTGGATCTTATTCCCACGTCGTTTTTATCCGGATCCTTAGTCCAAAAGACGTTTTCGCCCGAATTTTCGGGGGAGTTTGGCGGCGGCCTCGTAGAATTGCGCACCAAGGCCGTGCCCGATGAGTTCTACTTTGATGTTGGGCTGTCTTTGGGCGTGGATCTCGCGTCTACCGGTCAAAACGGGCTAACCCATGATGGTGGCGACCGAGACTGGCTCGGCTTTGACGACGGTACGCGCAGTGCGCCATCGCTGGCGGAAGCCGCTTTTTTCAGCGAACCCTTTAACCCTGTCGCCGATATCAACGCCCTAGAGGCGGAATTCGCGCGCCCGGAAAACCTGTTGGCGTTCGAGGAAACCCTGCCGCCGAA
>JBCDBM010000152.1:0-8024 GCA_039183665.1 Pseudomonadota bacterium
CAGCTACGCCGCGGCTTTGATATGCCCGCGATTGAGCAGCAATTCGGCGATTTGCACCGCGTTTAATGCGGCGCCTTTGCGCAGATTGTCTGAGACGCACCAGAGCGCGATCCCGTTATCTACGGTCGGGTCAACGCGAACACGGCTCACAAATGTCGCAAAGTCACCGACGCTCTCAACCGGGGTCACATAACCCCCGTCTTCTCGCTTATCGACGACGAGTAGGCCGGGCGCTTCACGCAATATCTCACGCGCTTCGTCATCAGAGAGCGGATTGGCCAGCTCGATATTCACCGCTTCGGCGTGTCCAACAAACGTCGGCACGCGCACGCAGGTGGCGGTGAGTTTGATCGCTGGGTCCACAATCTTTTTCGTCTCCGCGGTCATCTTCCATTCTTCTTTCGTGAAGCCGTCTTCCATGAAGACGTCGATATGAGGAATGACGTTGAAGGCGATTTGCTTTGTGAATTTTTCCGGTGTTGGCGTGTCGTTCACGTAAATGCCCTTGGTTTGGGTGAACAACTCGTCCATCGCGGCTTTACCGGCGCCGGACGTAGATTGATATGTGGAAACGACGACGCGCTTTATCGTTGCCGCGTCGTGCAGCGGCTTGAGCGCCACAACAAGCTGCGCTGTGGAGCAGTTCGGATTGGCGATAATGTTTTTCTTTGCATAGCCCGCAACGGCGTCCGCGTTCACTTCAGGGACAATGAGCGGTACATCCGGGTCCATGCGAAAGTGGGACGAATTATCGATAACGATCGCGCCCGCGGCAGCAGCGCGTGGCGCCCACTCTTTAGACACGCTCCCGCCGGCCGCGAACAACGCGATATCGGCCGCGGAGAAGTCAAAGTCTTCCAGCGCTTTGCACTTCAGCGTCTTGTCGCCATAGGAAACCTCGCGCCCGATTGATTGACGCGACGCAACAGCAAAGACCTCATCCGCCGGAAAAAGCCGCTCAGCGAGGATCGCCAGCATTTCTTGCCCAACATTTCCGGTAGCGCCGACAATGGCGACGGTGACACCCATAACAAACCTCCAGGAAGAGCGGGGAAAAAGCTCGAAAGCTCTATAAAAGTCAAGAGGCGCGCAGGGGAGCGCTACCGACTATCTGATAGGAAAAATCTATTATAATTTATGGTTAGATGAATTGGATGCGACCGATTGCACCCTAAATGGATCGGTTTGGCGAATGGCTTTGCAGGTGCGGGGCCGGGCGAACGGAGATAGAGGACCTCTTTATGTCGAAGAAATTATATGGCGTTACAACCGCTCTTGGCGCGCTCTTTTTAACGGCGTGCGCCGCCGACACGGCGACGGCGGATACGGCTGAAGCGGAAACTGCGGCCCCGGCCGGCATCACGGCGGAAGACGTCGTTGCGGCTCAAACTGAGTGGGGCGAAGGAATCGTCGCGATTGCGAGCGTCCATACTGAGGGCGGCGATTACGCGGCCAGAGCCACCGAACACATCAACACCCTTTATGCCTATGGCGAGACGGACGTCATGTTTAAGCCCACATTGGCGGCAGACGACCAGTTCCGCGAAACGTTTGATGAAGCCTTAGCCTACTTCATCGGGAAAGAGGGCACCGAAGACAAAGGTTTCGCTATCTCTGGCTGGACGAATGTCCGTTGGGAGAGCAATGGCATTTACGCCGACGACAATTCTGCAATGGCCATGGGCAACTACTACTTCACCGGTCCAGATGGAGCCGAAACCAAAGTGGAATACTCCTTTGGCTACGTGCTCAATGAGGACGGTGATCTGAAGATTAATTTGCACCACTCGTCATTGCCGTACAGCCCGGAATAGCGTCATTGTCTCCCGCGCGCTGCCATGATGGTTGTCGACTCTGTCAAGCGGCGCGTAGGGAGGTCCAAATTGCGATGAAATTGACAGCGGGACACGCGCGTCAACTGATGGCGGCAAGGGGCTCTGTTTAGAAGGCGGTATGGGGGGCAGCGTCTTGAAACTCATTTTGACGATGCTCGTTGCTGGGCTTGCGTTTTTCGCCGCGCAGCCCGGCTTTGCGCAAAACACCAGCTCGGTTTTTGGGCCCACCGTGAAGGAGGGGCACTCATCGGCAGAGTACCGCGCCGGCATTGACGTGGACGATGGCGCGTTCGCCCAGCGCTTTCATTATCAGCGCGCGCTCAACGGTGATTTGCGTTGGCGGGTGCTGGTGAAAACGGACAAGCCAGACGGCGAAAAGCTCGACTTCGATTATCTCCAGGCCGAGCTTTTGTGGCAGCTTACGCCTGACGGCAATCGATGGCAGTCGGGTCTCAGATTTGATGCGCGGTACCGCGACGAGAATCGTCCGGAGCAATTCGGTTTTAATTGGACAAACCAGATCACGGTTGCAGAAAATTGGCGCGCGCGCGGCCTGTTTCTGGTGGTGAAACAAGTCGGCTCGTCAGCTGGCGACGGCGTGCGAGTGGCGTCTCGATGGCAAGCGCAACGCTCGCTCGAGGTCGGCGGCGCGGTGGGCGTCGAAGTTTTCAACTCTTACGGCTCAACAGCGGATTTTCCGAAGCTCGGGGACCAACGGCATCAAATTGGCGGTTATTACTCTTCTCGCTTTGCGGAGGACTATTCGGTTTTTCTGGGCGCTTTATTCGGCATGACGGCCGCGACCCCCGACGCTGAATTGCGCATATGGCTCGGCCGTTATTTTTAGCGTTGCAATCTAAGCGCTCGGCGCCGCAAGCCCAAATGGCGCGACCTTATTATCCGCATCATGACCAATATCGGACGGTCCGAGATAGGCAATCCCGGCGCGTTCGCACCAATCCGTGATGATCTCTTTAGCATTTTGTCCAAAGGGGCGATCGTTTTCGGGCACAGCGCTAACGCGGCCAAGTCTAATCCCTTTCGCGCGCCGCACGCTCTCATCTGACGTGATGGCGAACATTGCCCGGTCAATGCGGTAGAGATACTCGCCAACATCTTCGAGCATCAATACGTGGTCTGAAAAATCGGGCGTCCATGGCGTGCCCACGAGATGAGCCAATACCGTGATGTTAAACGAGAGGGTTTTTTCGCCCGACGCTGCGGCGGGCTCCAGGCATTCGTGCGCGCCATATGCAAACCACGCCAAGGCGCGCCGAACCGCCGCTTCGCCGTTATCCCAAGCAAAATCCGCGGGCATTGGGCCGTGAACCGGACGGCCTATGCCCTCGCGGTAAAGCCGGCCCAGCAAGAAACCCGCGTCCGAATACCCCAGATAGGTTTTCTCGCGCGCCGCGTCGCTCAGCGCTGTGAACGCCCGGTCCGAGAACCGGCACGCGCCATAGCCGCCGCGGGCGAACCAAACCGCGTCGATAGCGGGGTTGTTCGCAACCTCGACAAAAGCCTCTTCGCGCATCTCGTCAGGGCCAGCAAAGTGACCGGCCTCTAAGAAGCACTGCGGGTGGAATGTGAGCGCAAGCGCGTCCTCGAAGTCGGCCGCAATCTGGTCGACTTTGTCGGCGAGGCTCTTCTCAATCCGCCCGCCTGGGCAGACCAGAGCGATATGTTTGCGCTTAGCCATCGGTTAACCGTTCATATGCTTACCACTTCTTACTTAAATTGCGTTACGACGAAGGCGTGATGGAAAAGTCAAAAGATTACTTTTTTTGCGGCATTGGCGGCTCGGGCATGCTGCCGCTGGCCGTCATTGTGAAGGCGGCGGGGCACCGGGTTGAGGGGTCTGACCGGGCGCTCGACCAAGGGCGCACCGGCGCTAAATTCGACTATCTGGAGCGCTTAGGGATCGGCCTTTACGCCCAAGACGGCTCAGGCGTTGTGCGCCCCGAACAGATTATCGTCGCGTCCGCTGCTGTTGAAGAAACCGTTCCCGATATCGCGGCGGCCAGCCAAATCGGCGCATTGCGAGTTACTCGTCCTGAGCTTCTCTCGTCGCTTTTTAACGTCGCGCCCCGTTCGATCGGGGTTGCCGGGACCAGCGGCAAGTCGACGACGACCGCGATGATCGCCTGGATTTTGGACCAGGCAGGCGTCGATCCGACCGTGATGAATGGCGCGGTCATGAAAAATTTCGTTGATGAGGATGCGCCCTTTGCGAGCGCCAGGATTGGCTCGGGCGACGTTTTCGTCAGCGAGGTCGATGAAAGCGACGGCTCGATCGCCGGGTTCAATCCGACCATTGCAGTTCTGAACAACGTCGCGTTGGACCATAAATCCATGGACGAGCTACGCGCTTTGTTCGGCGGCTTTGTCGACAGATCTGACGTTGCAGTCTTGAATCTCGATCATCCTGAAACTGCTGCGCTCGCCGATAAGTGGTCGAAAAAAGCGCTCACCTATAGTTTGGAAAAACAGACGGCCGGATTCATGGCGCGCAATATTGAGCCGCGACGCTTTGGCGTCGCGTTCGAAGTGGTCGATCGCGCCCGCGGCGCCGCCATGACCATTGAGCTCAAAATGCCCGGTCGTCATAACGTCTCAAATGCGCTCGCCGCGATCGCTGCGGCGTCAGCCTGTAATGTCGATATTGAGACATCCAGCGCCGCGCTATCCAGTTTCGAAGGCGTGCGACGGCGTCTTGAGTATGTAGGCGAGGCGAGCGGCGTTACCGTTATCGACGATTTTGCACACAATCCGGACAAGATCACTGCCTCGTTAAAGACGCTCCATGAATTTCCGGGGCGGCTTCTCATCATGTTCCAACCCCACGGTTTCGGTCCGCTGAAGAAGATGAAAAATGAGTTTATCGCTGCTTTTTCAGATAATCTGCAAGCGGATGATGTTCTTATCATGCCCGACCCTGCTTATTTTGGAGGTACGGTAGACCGATCCGTCTCAAGCGCGGATATCGCCGCTGGCGTTGTGGCGACGGGAAAAACCGCGACAGCGCTTCAGGATCGGGATGCGTGTCGCGCCGCTTTGCTTGAGGCGGCCCGCTCTGGGGACAGAATTATCGTCATGGGCGCCCGAGACGACACATTATCGACCTTTGCCGCCGGTTTGTTAGACGCGCTGGCGCCGTCTGCCTAAATCGAGGGCTTGGGCGCGGTTGTGCGCGGCGCCGGCCGATGTATAAGCTTAGCCATCCTCACCTTAAAGCCGCGGAAGGCGCACGCGCATGAACATTCACGAATATCAAGCTAAGAGACTCCTCAACGACTATGGCGCTCCGATTGCGGACGGCCGGCCGGTTTTCGCCGCTTCCGAAGCGGAGGCCGCGGCGAAAGAGCTTCCAGGTCCCCTTTATGTGGTGAAGGCGCAAATCCACGCGGGCGGGCGCGGCAAAGGCAAATTCAAAGAGGCCTCTGCTGGCGAAGGGGGCGGCGTTCGGCTTGCCAAATCGCCAGAGGAAGCGGCGCAATTCACCCGTGAAATGTTTGGAGCCACATTGGTGACCAAGCAAACGGGGCCTGAAGGCAAAGAGGTCGGCCGCGTCTATATCGAGGACGGCTCTGATATCGAAACGGAACTCTATCTCTCTGCGCTTGTCGACCGAGGCGCCGGGCAAATCGCCTTCATCGCCTCCACGGAAGGCGGCATGAACATCGAAGAAGTGGCCGAGGAAACCCCAGAGAAAATCGCCACGATCCGGATTGATCCGGCCACCGGTTGCATGCCCCACCATACTCGCAGCATTGCGCATGCGCTGGGCCTTAAGGGTGCGACCGCCAAACAATGCGGCAAGCTAATCCCCGCGCTCTATCAAGCGTTCACGGAAAAGGACATGAGCTTACTGGAGATCAACCCGCTTATCGTCACGAAAGGCGGCGATCTTCTGGTGCTCGATGCGAAGGTCGGCTTCGACTCAAACGCTCTTTATCGCCATCAGGCAATCCTTGATATGCGCGATCGGTCCGAGGAGGACCCGATGGAGCTCAAGGCGTCTGATTTTGATCTCAGCTATATCAAGCTCGACGGCTCGATCGGCTGTATGGTGAATGGCGCCGGTCTGGCTATGGCCACTATGGACATCATCAAGCAATTTGGCGGCGATCCGGCGAACTTCCTCGATGTGGGCGGCGGCGCGACCAAAGAAAAAGTCACCGAAGCGTTCAAGATCATCACGTCCGATCCTGGCGTTAAAGGCATCTTGGTGAACATCTTCGGCGGCATCATGCGGTGCGACGTGATTGCCGATGGGATTGTCGCAGCGGTGAAAGAGGTCGGTCTTTCGGTGCCGCTCGTGGTGCGTCTGGAAGGCACCAACGTGGATAAGGGCAAGGCGATCCTTGACGGTTCTGGTTTAGAAATCACGGCCGCTGACGACCTTGAAGACGCCGCGAAGAAAGTTGTGGCGGCAGTTTAATGCTCGGCCCGGACACGGAAGCTCGATGATGACTGGATTGGCGGCGCGGGTATGCGTGATGATGCTGTGTTTGGCGAGCCTTCTCTCTGCTTGCGGGGGGACGCCTGATCTCAGCGCGCCGCCGGCGGGTCAAGATGACGCCGAGACCATCGGCGAGAAAATGTGGTTGTTCAATCTCAATTGCATCGGAAAGCACTCGCTGGGCCTCAATCCAGCCGACGACTTCCAGAACGATGCCTATACCCAAGCGCCGGCGCCCAACTACGTCACAAGCGTGCTGGATTTTAGCGGTCTTTTCTCGGATGTAGAGATTTCGGACGCGACCTATACGATCTGGACAGAGCCTACGGCGCCACAGGACGTGACGACGCTCGAAACCACCGCAGCGCCCTTAGCTGTCGTCACGGGCGAAATCCAATCCAGCGCCGGACCGCTTCGCGTCTGCGCCGTGGCTCTTGAGGGCGATGACGCCATTGCTAGCTTCGGGTCTCGCTATCGCTTTCCCGAACCAATCGTCGAAGAGACATTGTCAAATGGCGGTGAAAGCGTCGTGTGGCGCGTCAAAGAAGATGCGGCGTCCAATGATGATTTAGATTTTGTCGTGCTTGGTTCGGCGGCGCCGGCCGACCAGCCCGGACGCGTCTATTACATTTCGATCGTAGACGCGATCTAGACCAGACCTGGTTCGACGCGCTGCGCGCCTAATCCAATTCGTAGTCAAACTCACTCAAATCGACGGGCGTGAAGCGCTGAAGCCGCTGATTGCTCGCGCTAAAACGGCCCGAGAGAAATTCGGCGACCTGTTTTTCGTCCGCCGCTCGGCGTCGGTCATGGGCGGATTTCGGCCAGCGTCGATGAATGCGGTTGGCCTGTTGCGACACGAATTTTCGAGAGCGCCGTTGCGTTGGATCGTACGGGAAAAAGCGGTTGAGCTGCCGGATCGCATGAATGGCGCTGCTGCGCATGCCCGCATACGAAACGCCAAGATCAACCGTTTCAAGTCGCGGCTCGTCAAGAAACATCGCGAGTTCGCTAGAGGCGCGCCCCGATGGGATCGCTTCTAAAGGTAAGGCGAGAACGCGCTCAGCGCTGAAGAGCTCGCGGTAATATCGGATCATCGCATCGAAGCGTAAGAACTCTATTGGGCAAAACGCGCGATAGCCATGGGGGACGTCGTCGCTGCTCAAAAATTCATCGAGGCTTGTTACGCCGCCTCGCTTGATGTGCTCGCACCACGCAGAATAGGCGTAGCGATGCTGCGCTCTAAAAAAGATGACGACGCAAGCGTCGGGAAATGCAGACGCCAACCGATCGGCCGTTTCGAAACCGTTATAGCGCCCGCGCACCGGGTCGCCGACCAGCACCTCGTGGCTCATGACGGCCGCAGCAGATTGCTCGGCGCCTTTGCTTAAGAACGCGCTGCGCGCATCGCTGGGCGCAAAATCGGACTTATTGCGCCAGACGAATTGTTCGAGCGCCTCATTTTCGTGCGGCGGCCAAGGGTTTTGAAAGCCGTTCTCCGTCGTGAAGACTTTCGTTTGCAGCCATGTGCTTGCTGCTTTGGGGTATCCAACATGAAGAACAATTTTCCGGTCCGCCGTCACAACAAAAATTCCAGGCTTGATCTGTCGCGATCTTAAAAGAGCGCGCTATCGAAAGGGATTGAAATCAATGAAACGACATTCGCGAGTAAAGGGAAGAGTTATAAACGCGGCCGATGGACGATGCGGCGATGGGCGACAGTCCAA
>JBCDBM010000153.1:0-7923 GCA_039183665.1 Pseudomonadota bacterium
CCCGGCGCCGCAGCGCTTCGGACCCTCATTTTAGTCTAAGACGACAATAATCCGGCAACGGACGACCGCGCGCCCGTTAGCGCGGTGTCAGCAGCGACGCATATTCTTTGCCATCGCAGCGCTGCGCCAATGGCCCAGATATGGGCAAGCTCGACAGCAACTCGCCTGTATAATGATCATTGTAGAGCTGTTGAACGTCGTCGAACGGTACGGAAAAGGGCGGGCCTTCCGTCTGGCTTTGGTCGTAATCGTAACTGACGATCAGCTGCGGCGCGCGCTCGGTTAACCCGCGGATATGCGCCGCATATTGCGACCGCGTTTCCCCTGGAAGCGCAACAAGGGCGGCCCTGTCGTAAATCGCCGACACATAGCCCAGCATATCCGCGTTAAGGGCGAAAAGGTCGCCGACAAATATTTTTAAGGCGTCGCTGGCGTATAATTTGAGATCGCCGACTTTGCTCACATCAGGATCAAGCGCGTTGCGCGCAAATACGGAGCGGACCGCGCCTTCATTGAATTCGATGCCTTTAACGTGGAGCCCGTTGCCGCGTAGCCAATCCAAATCAACGCTTTTACCGCACAAGGGGACGAAAACCGTATCGCCGGAGCCAAGACCAAGTTGTTTAAAGTGCGCGAGCAGGAGCGCATTCGACCGATCTTCGTGAAACCCGATATTATTGTCGCGCCATCGGGACTGCCAAAAGGCCTCTTCCACCTTTACCGCTCCATGCCAACAAACGCCGCCATTCGTGAGTATAAATCGCGAAGCTGAGCGCAGGTCAATCAGCGCCGTGCGCGGCGGTATTCAGGAGCGCGTCAAGCACGCCGTTCAAAACCCGCCGCCCCGAGGGCGTCGCCGCTAACCGTTCGTCTCGGCAAATCAGCAAGCCATCGCCAACTAAATTCTGAAGCGCATCATGCGCGTGCGGCTCTTTGAAAAACACATCGTCAGCCCTTAAGGGCAAACCCTCTGTCAAGCGCAGCCCCATAGCGAACCGCTCCACCAAGCGATCACGCGCTGAAAGCGACGACACATTCGCTCTCGGCGCAGCGGCATTCAGATACGCCTCGGGGCGCGTGGGCGCCAACGTCGCTAATCTCGCCTCGCCTTCCGTAATTCGGCCATGGGCGCCAGGACCGACGCCGATATAATCTGCACCCGTCCAATAAAGCAGATTGTGTTGCGAACGTTGGGTCTCGGCTGCGTAATTGGAGACTTCATAATTCGGCAAGCCGGCGCTTTCTAAGCGCGCGTTGGTCTGATCGAACATCGCCGCAGCATCGTCTTCACTCGCAGGCGCCCAGCGTCCGCGCTCGACGGCGATATCGAACGCGGTGCCCGGTTCGATCGTCAATTGATAAAGCGACAAATGCCCCGGGTTGAAGGAAAGGGCTTCATCAAGCTCCGCCATCCAATCATCAGCGCGCTGACCCGCGCGCGCATAAATGAGATCGAACGTGACGCGCGGAAAAATCTCGCTAGCAAGGGCGATCGCGCGTTTTGCCTCTTCTGCGCCGTGGTCGCGCCCCAGAAACTGCAACGCCTCATCACGCAAAGACTGTGCGCCCAAAGAGAGCCGATTGACGCCAGCCTTCGCAAAACTCCGAAACAGCGATTGCTCCGCATCAGTGGGATTGGCCTCCAAGGTTATCTCGGCGTCGGGCTCAAATCCGAATACATCAGCACAAGTTTCGATAACGCCGTCAATAATGCCTGGGGGCGCCAGCGACGGCGTGCCCCCGCCAAAATAAAGGCTTCGGAGCGGTCGCCCCTCAAGGCGCGCCGCCCAATACCGCAAGTCGTCAGAAAATGCGTCTCGCCACAGCGCTGCATCGACTGGTTTTTGTTTGTAAACATTGAAGTCACAATACGGACAAATACGCGCGCAATAGGGCCAATGCACATAAACGCCGAGCGGCGGCGTCACGACAGACATGTAGCGACGAGTTGCGCAAACGCGTCGGCGCGATGGGAAATCGCGTGTTTTTTCTCCGGCTCCATCTCACCAAAGGTTAGGTCGTAACCGTCAGCGACAAAAATCGGGTCATACCCAAACCCCTTGTCGCCGCGCCCCGGAAACGTAAGGTGTCCAAGAACCTCGCCTTGGAACATCTCTTCGTGGCCGTCCGGCCATGCCAAACACAGTGCACAGATGAATTTTGCAGAAAGGTCTTGTGCCTTTTGATCTTGAAGCGCCGTTTCAACACGGTCCATAGCGCGCCCAAAATCGCGCGGATCTCCGGCCCAATCGGCGGAATAAACCCCTGGCGCGCCGCCCAGCGCAGCGACCGACAGGCCTGAATCATCAGACAGGGCAGGCGCATTGGCGGTCTTTGCCGCGGCGCGCGCCTTGATCGCTGCGTTCTCAGCATAGGTTGTGCCCGTTTCGTCCGGAACGTCGAACCCAAGCGCCTTGGCCGATGTTGTCTCAATTCCAAAAGGCGCCACCAGGGCCGTAATCTCTTTGATCTTCCCCGCATTGTGAGAGGCGATCACGAGCGGGCCAGGTTCTAACTTGCGGGTCATGAGCGCATTCTTTTCTCAACCGGGGGTGTTGCGCCCTATTGATAAGGCGCCGAGGCGGGCCGTTCCACTGCTTCGAGCGGCGGTTCGGCGTCAGGCTCGGGTCGCGCATTGGCGATGGCGCGGCTCAGCATCGCAAAGGCCATCAGGGCTAGCCCAAGCCCAGCGCAGAAAATAAACGGCGCTTGCGGACTGATATCATACAAGTTGAACCCAATGACCGGCGCCACAATAAACCCTGCCGCCTTCGATGAATTCACCAAGCCGATGACGCCGCCTTGTTCATCCGTGTCGACCGAGAGCGACGCCGCGCTTGCATAGCCCGGCACGGCCAGCCCAGTGCCGAACCCAACAAGCATCATGCCGAAAATCACTGGGCCAAAGGCGCCGCCAACGGCAATCAACGCGCTGCCGATTATACCGAGCACCGGCGCCAATCGCATGAGGACATTTGGCGGCGTGCGAAATCGCTGGACCACCACAAGCTGAGAGAACAACGACGCCATCGCCCCGCTCATCAGGGCGACGCCAGCGAACTGCGCCGCGATATCCGTCTCGAACTCGAGCGCATCGATGAAGTAAAAGCCAATCGTCTGTATGGGAACGGCGCTGATAACGCCGAACCCGAGCCCAAATAACAAGAACTGTCGATACCGGCTGTCGAACAGCGTCATGCGCTTCGCGCGCTTGCGTTCAACCGGTCGCGAACGCTCGGGCAAAAAGAGATAAAGCGCGATGGTCGAAGCCAATGCGAGCGCTGCAATGGCGAATAGAGGGGCCGCGGGCCCGAGAACACCCAACGCTGAGCCGAAACCAGGCCCGATCATCGCGCCAAGACCAAACGCAGCCGTTGCGGCGGCGAGACCCGCGGTTCGATCGCTGGCGCTGGTGCGGTCCGCAATATACGCGTTCGTGGCGGCCGAACCCGCAGAGCCAAATACGCCATAGATGCAGCGGGTGAACATCATAAACGCAAACAACGCGCCGCCAGAGAGCGCGCCGGACAGCCCGCTGCGAATAGCCCAGCCAAAGGTGAACAGCGAGACCGTTAGCCCCATAAAGCCAACCATCAAAAATGGTTTGCGCCCGACGCGATCGCTCCACCGCCCCCAATATGGGCCCGCGATAACGAAAAATGTCGCGCCTGTCATGAACATGGCGCCGACTTCCATGTTCGAAAGGCCGAGCTCGCGCGCGAAGGGCGGAAGAATGGAGAAAATAATCGTCTGGCCCATGCCCGCGCAAACGGCGCCCGCCAGCAGCAGGGCGATGCCAACGCGGCGCGCGCGCGGGCTTGTCGCCCTGCCTTCAGCGCCTGGCTGCGTCTCAGAGGCGATAGCGGATTGGGATTTGGGGGCGTCCATGCCATGCGTCAGAGCACGACCGACGCGTTGATGCAATGGTCGTAAAGCGCAGGCGTCGCCCGCAACCTATGACATAAGGTGCGAAAAACGGGACCGGATCAAGGTCCGAGAATGACCCTCTGGAGATATGCGTACAGCAAATCCGTATGACTGCTTTCAGCGGCCTTGCGGACATTAGCGTGAGTCTTGTACGCCCTGAAATAGACGCGCGTCGTATCCAATTTTGTAAGCGCGTTGCCGGATGAGTTGCTTGGTTCTTAACATCCATTCTCAAGCGTATTTGAGACCAGTAATCGACCACCTCAACGTCGGATTTAAGGCGTCGTAATTCTGAGACTAGAACGTAGCTAATCTAGATGGATAGGAAGACAGGATACGCTATAAATACATGTCCCGTAACAGGTTGGATGTTTTACAAAACAAAAATCCCTGTCACCCAGTTTCGCGCTTTAAAAGATCCGTTCGACGGAGCGCTCCAAACAGGGATGAGACTCACAGGCGAGCTTCTAGAAAAATTGTCTTCGAGCCGACTCTCACTCAAATTTCGGACCCGTTTTTCCCGGGCAGTGCACGAATGCTCAAATAGAAAATGCCCCTTCGGTCAATTTTTCGCTGATCTCCCATAGACGAAGAGCATGGTCTGGATTCGTTGAATGCTCCGCCCTATGATGATCCGCCCGAATTGGGTAACCATTGTACATTTTCTCAGGACCATAATAAGCGCCAGGTTCAATCTCGCCTGTAGCGGCATACGTCTGTGGCAGCGCGCCCATTTCAGCAGATTGGAGTTTTGGGCCGAGGCGCAGGACATTCATAATTTTCAATAACCAAACCCATTTGCTAAATGTGCTTCCAACCGCAAGATTGGTGTCAGCCACGCCCGGATGAGCCGCGACCGCTATTTTCTGGCTGCCGGCAGCCGCCAGACGCTGTGTCAGTTCATAGGTAAATAAGAGGTTCGCCGTCTTGGATTGGCCGTAAGCCTTTTGAGGATTGTAGTCGGTCTCCCATTGCAGATCGTCGAAGTTTATACCGCCGAGGCGGTCTGCCCCTGATGCAACATTCACGATCCTTCCATCAGGTGACAGCATGTCAAAGAGTGATCGGGTCAATGCAAAATGACCCAAATGGTTGATGCCGAATTGCGCTTCGAAGCCTTGCTTGGTGGTTTGGCGTTTAGGCGGCATCATAATGCCAGCATTGTTGATGAGCACGTCTAGTCTTGAAATGCCATCTTCGCGCAATGCGGCGGGGAGCTTTGCAACGCTTTCAAGATCGGCCAAGTCCAGCGAAAACAGAGCCAGCCTCGCTTCACCATGTATCGTTCGAATGGCATTAAGAGCTTCGGTTCCGCGCGCCTCGTTCCGACACGCCATGAGGACGTGCGCGCCTTTGCCTGCCAGCATGCGCGCTGTCTCAAAGCCAAGACCGATATTGGCTCCTGTGATGAGAACTGTCTTTCCGGTCTGGTCCGGGATGTTACTTTCATCCCAGTTTTTGCTGATCTTCTGCTTCATTTGTATTTCGCTCTTTCCACTTCAGTATGTGTGCATTCCAACGAAACTAACTCTGAATATTACCAGGGTGCGCAAGAAATTCGCTGCGCTATAATACGGTCGACAAGTGACCATTTCTTTCCGTCGTTAGCACTGTGTTCCAAGATCTTGGCCTACCTGGTCTGACCTCTGTTTACCCTGGAAGAAGGCGAGAGTCATAAACTCGTGACCTGTAATACGACGAGTTTTGATCTCCGCCTGACCAAAAGCGTTCTGAAGAAAAAGGCGAATTTGTAACCTAAACTCATCATACGTGTTGAATAATCTATGTCGCCGTCTGGCGAAAGCCGGACACTCATAAACAGCGCTTTATCGTTCTATCTCAATATGAGATGAGCTTTGCTGTTGGCGTAGAGTCGATATCGAGACACTAACGATCCAACAAAATATCCCGCCGAAGAAAAGTCGCTGAAAGTGCGCGATTGATAGAAGCTCGATGGCTTGACCGACGCTCGATAGGACAATGGCGACAACGGCGACCACTGACGCATATCTTGTTAAAGCGTTATCCATGGCGCCTTTTGCTTGCAGTCGCGCCAGACCAAAGCACCAAAAAGCCATGCAAACGCACACGATCTCGATATGTATGTTGGTTTGAAGGGCTTCTGGCTGATCAAGTTGAACGGGCAAGGCGATACAAGCGCAGGCCAATCCGAAAAGCCCCAAGAAAAGACTGACCAACGGGTCTTGTATCGAGAGACCGTAAACGACGCCAAACCCTGACAGTAAAAACCCGACCAAGACAAAACCGATGACATTCCACGCTGTGCCATAGGGTTGGCCAGCAGCGCCAAGCAGGCTGACGGCATCATTTACGATATCAAACCCCGGCGTCAGACTTGCGAACGATACAAGACTGCCCAAGAAAAGCGCGATTGCCGATAGGCCTAATATCGCAGAGAGTTTCCGCACAATTATCTCATGGATGTCTGTAATTTTTTTTGCCGATTAACAGGTTTTGAGCTGGAAGTCCCGCGCCCCCAGCCTTCGTCGAGACAATCACCATACAGATCGACTGTAGGGCGATCAAATACGCAACCAGTGGTTTTAACTGTTCAAGCCCATGCGCAGCGAGGGCACTTGAATGATGACAGCGCCCCTCCATCTATTGTGTAACGATAAACCTTAAGAAGGCTGTTTTTATGACGTCGCCGCTAACGCTGCCCCAAGCTTTGCTGTTGCTGACTTTACAGGATGAAAGCGGCAGCCCGAAAGCTGGTTTCTACAAACCGGCCATTGCGGGTGCGGCGATTTCGGAACTGCTATTGCGCGGCGCGCTTACAGTATCAGACGCCAAGAAACCTGAGCTCTTGATTACGCATTCGCTGGACAGCCAAGGCGCTTTTCTTGATCTCATTATGGCCGAAATTGCGGAAAGCAAGAAGCCAAGAGACCTGCAAAGTTGGGTCACGAGGCTTGGCAATCATAAAGCCCTGGTTCCCACGCTGGCTGATGAGCTATGCGACCTTGGCGCCTTGAAGAAGGAAACATCGAAACTGTTCGGTGTGTTTACACGATCAACGTGGCCAGAAGCATCACCAAGACTCGAGTCTGATCTTAAAGATCAATTGCAAGCGGCGATCACAGGCGACGGCGGCATTGACGAGCGGCTTAGCGTCATGATTGCGCTTGCCGATAGCGCAGATGTCCTGCGCCACAATTTTGATCGCGCCCTGTTGAAGACCAACAAAGCGCGCATCAAAGCGATCAAAGACGGGGATCTTCTTGCGACAGGCGCAACCGTGGCGTCTGTAGAAGCCGCGAGAACAGCGATCATGACGACGATCGTCGCCGGCGCTGTCATTCCGACAGTAACCGCACCCTAGCCCCACCGTGTTGTTTGTGGCATTCGCCATATACCGCGAATACATCGGTACACAGACATATATCGAAACCATCTCTGGGCGATGCGCCTGGGTCCCTGACCGCACGATGAAATGCGCCACAACCCGACGCAGCATAAGCGGGCATCGGGTTTCTCATCCCCCCTCAACTCCGAAGCCTTTTGACTTTTGGCGGATACGAGGAACGGCGGCATGATGATTGAACCCTTTAACTTCCCTTCAGGATTCTGCAGCGTGCTTGACTTCATAACGATGATTGGGATCAATCTGGCATGATCACGTCAGGACAATGAGGCAATCAATCGAGCATGAAGTCTTTCCAATCGCAGATCCGTTGTTTTTTGGGCGCAAGCGCTCTCGCAGTTTGCACGATTATCTTGCCAGCCCAATCTCAGGCGTTGGCGCAGGGCACCGACGAAAGCGCAGTCGATGAACGCTACAGCTGGGATCTGACGCCATTCTACGCCTCGGAAGCTGTATGGGAAGCTGAGCTCAAACGCTTGCGCGAGGAGATCCCAAACTTCGGATCGTATCAAGGACGACTTGGACGGAACGCCGAAACCCTACTTGAAGCCCGCGATACGCAATCTGCTTTTGCCAAAGATCTACTGCGTGTTTGGACATATGCGTCAAAC
>JBCDBM010000154.1:0-7893 GCA_039183665.1 Pseudomonadota bacterium
GATCGTCGATCTCCTGAAGGTGCTCTTAAAGCACCAATGCGAAACCTATGACGTGGCGCCAAAATTGATCGCCTCTGCGTCTGACGTTGAGGAAATCGCCCGCGACGACGATGCGGATGTGCCTGCAATGCGCGGCTGGCGGCGCGACGTCTTCGGCGACGCGGCGCTGAAGCTCAAACGCGGCGAACTTGCCTTGCAGCTGAATAAAGGCGCGCTCTGCCTCACAGAAGTACGCTAAATTCTTAGAACAACATCAGGCGGAAATCTCAACCGCCCGAACGTTTAAAGCGTTGGCCAGCCCCTCAAACCGACGGCGGGGTGTCTCGCCCATAAACGCTTCTTTTTCGCCGGGCGCCGAAAAAACAAGCCGTCCGTCGTCCAATTCAAGACGACATCCCTTGAGGGCTGTCGGCGCTTTCGGCGAAAGAGCCGCAACAAACCGAAGCGCAAGACCATACTGAATGGCGCTTTCCAGCGCGTCTTCGTTGAGCAAGTCCAAAACAGGTTCATTCACCGGCAAAGACCGCCCTTCATGGCGATGATAGAGCGCCAGGGCGATCCAAACACGCTCTTCATGGCGGATGCCGGCAAACGGCGAGCGCAGCGCCATTTGAAACGCTTGCAGCCCCCGCGGCGCCGGATGGAAATACGCAGCAATATCAATCAGCGCCGCCGTTGCTTCGCGCACGCGCGGCGTGCCCCATTTGGCGTTTTTGAACAAAGGCTCCAAAAATTCATATGCTGTTTGATCTGCGGCATCGGGCGAGAATTTCGATGCAAAGAAATACGCCGCCTCCAGCAGCGGATCATTGTCGCGTTCCGCTTCATGAAGCGCCCGATACAAGAGCCCTTCTCTCACCCCGCCCGCCGATACGACCACCTTTTTTGTCTTTGTCCGATGGATGATCGATTCCAGCACCGCCGCTGCGATCGGTAGCGTATCAATGCGTCGACGCGGAATACCAGGGATGCTGGCAAGCGAACCGGGGCTTTGCTGGGCGATAAGTTGGCAAATGCCAAGAGCATGAGCGCTCGGCATTTCATAGTGATGAAGCACCGCAAGCGGATAATTTCGCTGTGACATATGAATTCGCGCGATCGCCCGCCAGGCGCCGCCGACTACATATAACTTATCGATCGTGCGATCATTGGCGAAAGGAACGGCGTCCAGAGCCTTTGCGATGAGCTGCGTTTGACTTTTGTTGCTTTCCGCAACTTTACGCATAATGCTCAGCGGACCAATCGGGAGGCTGTCGCTCTCTTGTAAATCCCCGTTGACAAGTCTTATGAGCTCCAAGCTCCCGCCGCCCATATCGCCCGCCAAACCCGTCGCGCCTGGCTCGAACGAAACAACGCCATAGGCTGCTAACAGCGCCTCTTCCGCGCCGGAAATTACCGTCACCTCAAATCCGATATCGCGAACCGCCTCAACAAAGGCTTCTCCATCTGCGGCCGCGCGCACGGCCGCCGTCGCAATCGCGAAAGTTTCGGGTTCTCCATGCTGGCGCAAGACTTCTCGAAACCGCTTCAGGGTTGTCAATGCGAGCTCAACGGCCTCGGGATCTAAGCGACCATCAGGCGTCATGTTCCGCCCGAGCCCGCACAGAGCTTTTTCGTTGCAAATCGCCAGCGGCGCGCGCGCCGGCCCGTCATAAACTACGAGACGAACCGAATTCGATCCGATGTCGACCACAGCGCGTTTTTTGCAGTTGCCCAAGGCGGTGTGAGAGGGGTTAAGCATAGAGACGGTTTACCGATCTGCGTCGATTTTTTTCTTCGTTTCCTGATCGAAACACGGAACGCACGCGTTATTTCTTGGGTTTGATTTTCTTGGGCGCGTTGTATTTGATCGCGCCGCCGCGTCCTGAAAGGCTGGGATTGGTCATCATGTATTCGTGCAGGCTAAACGGATCTTCCCCTTTCGGCCCGGAAACGCGTTTATAAGCGCCATCCGGCAAACACCGCCAGCTTTGGGCCTCATCATTGAGGTTGGCGACCATAATATAGTCGAGGATCTGTCGATGCACGGTCGGATTCTCAATTGGACAAAAGACTTCAACACGTCGATTGAGATTACGCGGCATCAAATCGGCGGATGCGACATAGATCTTTGCATCGTCATTCGGCAAAGAGTCGCCGGCGCCAAAGCAATAGATCCGCGCATGCTCCAAAAATCGTCCGACGATACTCTTCACTCGAATGTTTTCGGAAAGACCTGGAACGCCCGGGCGCAGGCAACAGATGCCGCGAACAACCAAATCGATTTCAACACCCGCTTGAGACGCCTCATACAGTTTATCAATAAGCGCGCCATCGACGAGCGAGTTCATTTTCGCCCAGATGGCGGCTTTTTTGCCGTTCTTCTTGTTAGCAATTTCCTGATCAATAAGCTCGGTGATAAGCGAGCGGCCCGCGATTGGCGCGATCGCGAGCTTCTCCAGATCCGGCGGGGGCGCCGCGCCTGTTATGTAGTTGAAGACCTTCGCCGCATCGCGACCCAAGACCGGATCGCACGTAAACAACGATAAGTCTGTATATATTTTAGCGGTGATGGGGTGATAGTTGCCGGTCCCGATATGCGTATACACCCGCGCGCCGTCCGCTTCTTGGCGAACCACAAGCGAGAGCTTCGCGTGCGTTTTGAGTTCAACAAACCCGTAGACAACATTCACGCCCGCGCGCTCCAACGCGCGCGCCCAACGAATATTGGCTTCTTCATCAAAGCGCGCCTTTAGCTCCACAAGCGCGGTGACATTTTTACCGGCTTCAGCAGCCTCAATGAGCTTCTCGACGATTGGCGATTGTTTGGAGGTTCTATAGAGCGTTTGTTTGATCGCCAGCACGTCTGGATCACGTGCGGCCTGCTCCAAAAACTGCACGACGACATCGAACGACTCATAGGGGTGATGAACAAGGATGTCCTTTTCGCGAATGGCGGAAAAACAATCGCCCCCATGCTCTCGGATGCGCTCCGGGTACCGGGGTTCATAGGGCGGGAACAGAAGATCGGGTCGATCGTTGGAGATGAGCTCCTTTGTTTGCTCAAGGCCTAAGATCCCGTCAACGTATACGTGATCGGGATTCGCTGTCTCCAAGTTCTCGCGGATGAGCGCACGCAAATGCTCAGGCGTCGATGCATCGGTCTTAACGCGAATAACATCCCCGCGGCGGCGTCTGTCCAACATCGTCTTAAAGACTCTCACCAAGTCTTCAGCTTCCTCCTCCACCTCCACATCCGAGTCGCGCAACACGCAGAACGCGCCATGGGCCAAAATCTCGAAGCCCGGAAAGACGTGGTGGATGAAGCGCACTAAGGTCTTTTCTAGGGAGAAAAACCTGATCGTTTGATTTCGCGACGCCCCGTCATCCTCGCTCGGCAAACGCACAAAACGCCACATTTTCGTGGGGATTGGGAGCAGCGCTTTTTGAATGCGGCCGTCGGGGCGCTTTAGCTCGAAGCACAAAACAAAGCCGGCATTGGGAATAAACGGAAAGGGATGCGCCGGGTCCAGCGCGAGTGGGGTCAAGACGGGAAAGACATTACGTTCAAATTCACTCTCCAACCACGCGGCTTCCTTGTCGGTCAGCTCGTCATCATCCAGCACGAGAATGCCCGACTCGCGCAGTAGGGGCTGCAAATGCCGCCAACATTTTTGCTGCTCTTCGATGAGCGCAATCGCCTGCTCTTTGATTTGTTTGAGCTGCATTTGGGGGCTCAGGCCTTCTTGGCTCACCGCCGAAATGCCTTGGCTCACTTGGCCGCGCAGACCCGCCACGCGGACCATATAAAACTCGTCGAGATTGCTCGCCGAGATCGATAAAAACCGCAGCCGCTCTAAGATCGGATGACGTTCATTGGAGGCTTCCTCAAGCACGCGCCAATTGAACGCGAGCCATGACAGCTCTCGATTGATAAATCGATCAGGCGACGACTGATCAATTTTCGATTTTGCATGTGTCGGATCGCTTTTAGGGCGAAGGCCCTCATCCGCGCCAGCCATGACCGATCTCCATCCTATCTTGAACGTGCTACCGGTTTCTCGCGTCTTTTACGCGTTAGGACCCAGATCAGAAAGCCGGTCGATTACTTTCCGAGCGAGCGCGATCGATATTTTTTTGTTTTCCGCCAGGGCGTCTTGGTCTGCGGCGTCGACAAAGCGATGGGCCGCTTTGAAGGTGAGCGGCATTCGCGGCGCCGCGTACTCGATAACAGCCGGGTCGACGCGGAGTTGTCGGTCCGCAAACGCTTTGCTCATCACCGCGCGAATGAGGGCCTCGTCGGGCTCGGTTAAGGACACTCTCGGCGCCGCTTCTAGGCGCGTTTGTAGATCGGAAACGCCAAGGGCCCAGTCGCCGGGGTTTCCCGCGCCGACAAAAACGCATCGGCATTCTTTAGCGCCAGACCAACCAAACAATTGTGCCAACCGTTCCGGATCAGCATCGGGTAGGTTGTCGGCGATGGCGATCTTGCGATCCGCGCTCGCAGGCGGCCGCGATGCGCCATCAACAAAAGCGTCGTCGCCGCCGCCAATAATCCCGGCAAGATGGGTTTTGCCCGATCCGGACGGTCCGCAAATGACCAAAGCCGGCTCATCAGCGTGAACCCATGCTTGAGCAACGCGCCACGCGGCTTCATTGGCGCTGGTCACGACATACGAGCCTCGATCATATCGGGATCGCGCTGGAAGCGGGAATGACCGCTGCACTGTTTGGGGCTGATTGGGCAACTGCTCGCTCGCGCCGCAATTGTCGTCGAAATTGGTCAATAAGGGCCCGCCACGGACGCGGTTCGGTCCTCGATTGACGCGGGCATTTGGCTTCGACGACGATCCGTGCGCCGAACGTCTTGCGCGGTCGTGGGCGTCGCCACCTGCCACTGCTCTCCGTCATTGGACCAGAAAGCAAGGCCCTGGGCTTCCATGGCGATCACAAGTTTGTTCGGATCTCCATAGCCGCGCACGACCATTTCCGCGCCGCTGCGCGAAAGGGCGAGCACTTGCACCGATCCCACCAACGGCGTTGAAACCAATGCGGAGCGAATTTTAGACCATTCGCTCATGCTTTTGTAATAGGCGCTGACCGCGAGCAAAGAGGCGGCCGTATGGTCAATAAGCGTCTGCTCTTTCCATGGCTTCGCGTAGCGGGCGATGACGGCATCAATCGACGCCGTCGCTAATTCGGGGAAATTCCCGCTTGGTTGTTTGTACCGGCCTTCCGCCAGGATCTCACCAGCGCCAGCGGCAATCGCCTCGGCCCCTACTCCGCCCTGATTGAGCGGCGAAGCAGACTCGAAAGTCGAGATCGGCGGTCTTAGATCGTCTTCAAGCCCAAAGCCAAAGTCGTCGAGCGTATCGAGCGGGCGCAGCTCGCCGGACTCGCGCACGCCGTTAATCAACCGAACGCGCAAGCGGTCCTCACCCTCAGCCTGCTGCAAAAACGCGTGAGCGACGATGACTTGGCTGACGCCATAGCGCAAAGCCATCGTTTCCAGGGCCGCGGCGTCCAAGTCCAACGCCTGTTCGGCGCTGATAGACGCTGCATCCTCCAAATCCCCCAGCGGCGCAATCAACGGGGTTAGTTCATTGTTGAACGGGCGCACTTTCCAGGCCGCAAGCCAGGGATTGTTCTCTTCCCAAAGATAAAGACCGTTCGCGGTTTGAAGCACCGGCAGCACGAGCGCTGTCCGGGTTTGTGCTTCGCTGTAAGGGATAAGCGCGTCTTTTAGGAGCTTGCGCACCGAGCTCGGCTTAAACCGATAGGTGATCAGCGCGCGGTAGGTGCGCGACGAGCTTTTCTCATCATACACTTCGAATCCCGACTCTAACAATTCTAGGTCTCGATTGGTGAGCGTGATCGCGCGGCGGCCTGCCGCGGCGAACGTATCTTCAATCGATGGTTCAGCCAAAAGCGGATCTTGCGGGACGCCGTAGGGACTGATCGATTCCAACCCTAAAATATCAGCCGTCGGAACGCCGCCATCAGGAATTGCGGGTTGGGCCGCCGTTTCGCCCTCGGTCTCCGCATCGGGGTCAACAGGAACCTCCGGCTCATCAAAGCGCGGCAGATACTGCCAGTCCTCTTCGACCGTTAAACGTCGAAGGAGAATGTTCATGGCGCGCCGACGCCCCTCGGTTTGCGCCGCGGCTTTCGCCGCTGTCGCGCTCGACGCTGACGCCTGCACGGAGACGCGCGGCACGACAAAAACGTCCTCTCCAACCGCGCCCGCTGTGGCGCCTATGCCCAAAGCGCAAAGCCCTGACAGAACCGATAAAAATACTGCTCGAATCATTCGACCTTATCCCAACTCAGAGTCGCGCCCGTACCAAGCGCGCCGCTCGACCCTTATACCCGCCTGCGCCGGCGAACACGAGCCCGATTGTCAAATGCGCCGGCCCGTTGCACAAGGCTTTCAGCTTCCATTAGGACGATCCCATGAACGATGCGTATAAACGAGCGGGCGTCGATATAGACGCTGGCGACGCGTTGGCCAAAGCCTTCGGCCCCTTGGCCCGTGCAACCGCGCGCCCCGGCGCAGACGGCGCGCTTGGCGGCTTCGGCGGCCTTTTCGATCTGAAAGCAGCGGGCTTTGACGATCCTATTCTGGTCGCCGGCGCCGACGGGGTCGGGACGAAACTAAAGCTCGCAATCGCCATGGGGAAATACGACACGATCGGCGTCGACCTTGTGGCCATGTGCGTCAATGACGTCTTAGCCCAGGGCGCAGAGCCCCTGTTTTTCCTCGACTATTTTGCTTCTAGCAAACTGGAGCCTGAAGTTGCGGAGGCCGTCGTGCGCGGCGTCGCTGACGGATGTCGCCAAGCCGGCTGCGCGCTCATTGGCGGCGAGACCGCCGAAATGCCAGGCGTCTATGCGCCGGGCGATTTCGACCTTGCGGGCTTTAGCGTCGGAGCGGCGGAGCGCGGCAATCTTTGGCCGCGCCCGACCGTCGCGGGAGATGTTCTGATTGGCCTGTCCTCATCGGGCGCCCATTCAAATGGTTATTCTTTAATTCGGAAAATCGTCGCTGAAGAGAAAGCGGACCTTGCCGCGCCAGCGCCTTTTGATTCCGGAACAACCCTCGGCGATGCGCTCATTGCGCCAACACAGATCTATGTGCGCTCGGTCTTGCCGCTGGCCGCAAACCGCCAGGTGAAAGCATTTGCGCATATCACCGGCGGCGGATTGACGGACAATGTCCCGCGCGCCCTGAGCGATGGGCTGACACCACATTTTGACGAGGCGCAACTGGCCTTGCCCCCGCTGTTTCAATGGTTGCAACAAACGGGCGGGCTGAGCGACGCGGAGCTGCGCCGCACCTTTAATTGCGGTATCGGCGGCGTGCTTGTCGTTGATGCGAATGGCGTTGATGCGGTTCTGACGCACTTCCAGGCAGACGGTGTTGAGGCGCGCATCATAGGCGAGCTGCAAAGGGCGGCGTCATGAAGCGCGCGAAAATCGCGGTGCTCATCTCGGGCCGAGGCACCAATCTACAAGCCTTGATCGACGCGGCAGCGCGCCCTGATTATCCGGCTGATATTGCGCTAGTTATTTCTAATCGCCCCAACGCCAAGGGATTGGATCGGGCGACGGCGGCTGGCATCGCAACCACGACAATCGATCATAAAGCTTACCCGTCGCGCGCAGCGTTTGACGCGGCGCTCACCGAATCGCTGCGCGAAGCCCAAGTCGATTTTGTTTGCTTGGCAGGGTTCATGCGGAAACTAACAGACGCGTTTGTAACCAGTTGGCGCGGCAAGCTTATCAATATTCACCCGTCTCTCTTGCCTGCCTTCAAAGGGCTTGACGTGCATGAACGGATGATTGAAGCGGGTGTAAAGATTGCGGGGTGCACGGTGCATTTTGTATCTGCAGAGGTCGATTCTGGCCCCATCA
>JBCDBM010000155.1:0-7820 GCA_039183665.1 Pseudomonadota bacterium
AAAAATATGCAATAAAAACAATATATGGAAAAATATTATCCCATTGATTCGTTTGATGTCAAAATACTTGATCAGCTCCAACGCGACGGCCGCGCGTCCTATCAAGACATCGGCGAGAAAGTGGGGCTGTCCCTATCGGCTTGCCATAAACGGGTGAAGGCGATGGAGAATGCTGGTTTGGTGCAGCGCTACGCGGCGATATTAGATGCGCCCACATTGGGGCGTCCCACAAGCGCCTATGTCCGCGTAACCCTGCGCGATCAAACCAAAGAAACGTTGGCGAATTTTGAGGACGCCGTTCAGCGCCATGAAGAGATTATGGACTGTGTGTTGATGTCCGGGGACAGTGATTATTTATTGCGCATCTTATGCGCAGGCATTGAGGACTATGAGCGGATTCATGATGACATCCTGACGACATTGCCGGGCGTGCAGCGGTTACAATCGAGTTTTGCGTTGCGAACGGTTTGCCGCCGCACTGCGGTGCCCCTCAATCGGCTTTTGGAAAGCCTGAAGTAGCGTACGACCGCTGCCCATTCGCCGCGGGCCTGCAACCGGGATCAGTATTACCGAGCAAACAGCTAGACGTCACGCCGTCGCATGCTATTGGGAAACCAGCTCTGCATACTGATCGCGCATGACGAGTTTCGGGGTTCGATCGACTTTGAATAATCCCCAGTGTTTTTCTGGCTCCTGAGGATCAGATGATCCTTTCCAGGGTTCGTCAAAAGCCTCAAAAACAAACGTCAGTATTTTTTCCGCACTGGTCCACTCCATGAGCATACCATAATACGCGGCTTGCAGTTCTTCAGAGGCGTTGTGCGGATCAATACCGCGACCGTTTGCGCTTGTTGTCCAGCCTGCCTCAGTTATAACGACGGGTTTTTCGGGATAGCGATCGCGCACCGAATAGTAATTTTGCTTCGTATACTCGAGCGCGTCGTGGATTGAGCGATACTCCCAAACCGGATAAGTATGTATGGAAATGAAATCAAGCGTAGCTGCAAGAGAGTCCAGTTTCTGGGTCCAAGGGACATAATTTTCGCAAAAGGTAATGGGCTTGGCGACGTGGCGTTTTATTTGTTGAACATAGTCAATCAACGTCTCGGTCGGCACCAAATGGTCCGTCCAATCGACACTTGCTTCGTTCCCAACCGAAACCGCGAAAATCTGCCGCTTGAAAGCGAGCGCTAGGCCAATCAGCCGTTCTACCTCTTTCTGATTGGCGCGACGATTGGCGGCGAGTGTCTCGCTGTCATACTGGCCGCCCCAAGGGCAGCCTGGATTGCTCGCTTCCGCTTCCAAACCGGCGCCGAGCATAACCTGCAACTCAAGCTTCTCATCGCGAATGACAGAGAGCGTTGTTTCCGCATGCGGACCGCTGTCATAAATCCGAATGTACCGCCAGTTTTTGGCGATGATCAGGAGGTCCTCGCGAATCTGGTCATAGGATGGGTACGACTGATGTATTGGACTTTGCCCCTCGCGATAGCCAGAGTAGCAAATCGCATTTCCAAATTCGAACACCACTGTATTTACTGCTCCCGTCGTCAGATGCGCGTCTTCACTAGAGGTATTTTGGCTTGCCGTCTTTATCCCACAAGCCCCAATAGGCGCCGACATCGCCCTCTTTATCGACCTTCCATGCTTCGTCAAACGAAGAGAAGTAAAATATCTCAACCCCTTCGTCGTCCGCCCATTGATAGGCGTCGATGAAGTACTTCAGGGCGTTTTCGGGCGAGGGGACCGCTGCGCGTTCTGGGGTCCCGATATTGGGCCACCCGGTTTCGGCGATAATAACTTTTTTACCGTTAGCAACACGCTGCGCGCGTCGATACATTTCTTTCATGTAAACATGGGCATGTTCGGAAGGGTAGCCTTCCCAGAACGGATAACAGTTCACAAGGATCACATCGCAGACCTCGGCAACCCGGGGATGATCCTCAAACAAGAAATATGCGTCGACATAGCCAACGGGGACATCTTTAACCGCTTTCTTCGCGCGCGTGATGTAGCCGATCATTTCATCTTCTGAGAGTTCGCCGCGCAACAGGACTTCATTCCCGATCGCTAGAATATTAGCTGCGCCGCTATTGGCCACATTGATCGCGTTATTGAGCTCGCTCTCGTTTTGCTCTCGATTATCGTCGATCCATGCGCCAACCAGCGTCTTTAGGCCGCTCTCCTTCGCGATCGCTGGAATCTGCTCGTTACCATCCGTACACGAGAAGCTGCGTATCCAATTCACATAAGGCTGAATGATACTCAGGCGTTCGCGAATTTGAGAATCGGAAATCTTAGCGCCCGGACTCTGGCCTTCGATATAGGGGCTGAAGGAAATCCCGTGGATTTTCTGATCGCGGATGAGCTTGAAGAGCCGCGAGAGTGCTTCAGAGCTCTCACTAGAAATATCGACTCCAGCCAGGGATAATTTGTTCTTATAAATGTTCGACATCAACCAACCCCAAGACACTTTTGTTCTTTTCTATGGAGCCCGGAGGCTAGCCACTTTTGTCAAAATTGCAAAAGGGCTTGGCGCCTGCCAAGAATTGTCAGCCATCTTGTTTCAAGCGGTCTCGCTGTTAGCCAATGTCGGTCGTTCCATCGCGCAATGCCTGCGCTCGGGTTTTGTGTACACTGTCGGGCGCTTAGTCTCTCGATGACGCTCGTTATCTCTTTAACGGTTTGGCCCGTATTCGATGTCTAACAGCAGTGATTTTCAATTTGTTTGCGGTCGGAGTGGCTGGCGAATGGCGGAGTCGACCATCGCGTCGAGCTGCGGCGCGAAGGCTTTTTTGAGCGCATTAAATCTCCGTCTGCCGAATATGCCGCGTAAGGTCGGTTCGGATATTGCGTAATAGTTCACAGCGCCTAGGAGTTGATAGATGAACGCGAGGATGTCGCTATCGGAAGCTCTTGACCAGCCGCCAATTGACTTTACCAGGTCGATTATATCCATCAAAAACGGTTTCAAATACCACGTCTCGACAGCGCTGGCCCGATGCACATTGTCGAGCAATTCGCGCATTAGAAGACGTATGCGAACGGCATCATCGTCACGGTCGGGCAAGAGGGCGTGCAACAGTGCCTTTAGCTGATCTTCGGCGCTCGCACTGGAAGCTTGAGCGGCTTGTTTTTTAGCGTCAAGTTCCATCGAGATCTGATGCAAAACCTCCCCATAAAGCTTGTCTTTATTCGGAAAATGATAAAGCAGAGCCTGTTTTGTGAGGCCCAATTCATCCGCAATATTCGCAATGCTGACGCCATAATACCCGCGTTCGGCGAACAGCCCTCTTGCCGTCTCAAGCAATTGATCACGCGTAGATTTCGTCATCTCGGACTCCGCTGCGAGGTCCTACCGGCTTGACACTTACCGATAGGTAAGTCAAGGTGCCTACCGATCGGTAAGGACGGGAGGCGCAATCGATGGATCGACAAACGGAACTGACGTTGATTGATGAGTTGTTGGCGTTGAAAGAGACAAGATCTGCTTTTTTGGACAACGCCGTGAGTCGGAATTCGGTCGACCACTATTTGAGTAT
Organism: Pseudomonadota bacterium; assembly: GCA_039183665.1. Classification (GTDB taxonomy): domain Bacteria; phylum Pseudomonadota; class Alphaproteobacteria; order Caulobacterales; family Parvularculaceae; genus Hyphococcus. The sequence goes on from JBCDBM010000155.1 coordinate 3,543, forward strand.
TGAACGTTTTCAAGCGGAACAGGAGAAACTTTTCCAGCGGTGTCCGAATGCGGCGGCGCATGTGAGCGAGTTGCCTGAAAAGGGGTCGTTCTTGCGCTGTGAGGTCGGCGGTCTTCCTGTGCTGATCACGCGCGATAAGTCAGGCGGTGTGAACGCGTTTTTAAATGTGTGTCGACACCGAGGCACGCGCTTGGTGGATGAGGCGTCTGGTTGCAAACAGAGATTTAGTTGTCCCTATCATGCGTGGACATATTCTAGCGGCGGAGATTTGATCGCTGCGCCGCATTTGCAGGAAGGCTTTCCCGGAATTGACGTCAAAGAGTTTGGACTGCGCCGGTTAAATTGTATCGAACGGTTCGGATTCATCTGGGTTTGGTCGCAGGAAAGCGACGTTGAACATATCGCCGATTGGTTTGATGGCGTTGCAAGTGATCTTGATGCGCTTGAAATCGCGACCATGAAAATCGCGGCTGAAGATACGCCGGTTCGCGACGCCAATTGGAAGTTACTGGTTGAAGGCGGTATCGAGGCGTATCATTTTCGAGTTGCCCATCGGAAGACCATCGGCCCCCATTTTGAAGACAATCTTTCCACTTATCGTATGTTTAACGCTCATATGCGATCCGTGTTACCGCGCACAAGCATGCGAACGCTAACGGAGGCGGGGCGGGAGGCGTGGCGTTTGCGTGATCACGCTAATGTTCTTTATACGTTGTTTCCGTCATCTCAACTCTTGGTCATGCAAGATCATATTGTGTGGGTGAGGACAGAGCCTTTGTCGCCAAGCCAAACGCGTCTTCGCTTGGCGACGCTCGCGCCCACAATTGGACCGGACGCGCAGGATAAAGACGACGCTCATTGGCGGCAAAACCATCAAATTACCATGATGACTCTCGACGAAGATTTTACGATTGGCGAGAGCATACAAGCGAACTGCGGTTCCGGCGCCAACGCGACGATGGTGTTCGGACGGTTTGAAGGCGCGCTCGGTCGTTTCAATGACGCCGTTGAAAGCGCGCTCACGGCTCCCTAGCGCTCGATGCGGACGTTATCAGCAATAAGCGCCGCTAGCGATCAAAGATTTGCCGAACGATTTTTAGTTCACCGTCCGCCCTTTGTCTTTCCAATAAGGTTCTCGCAGGTTGCGCTTTAACACTTTTCCGGCGCCTGAAAGCGGCAGCGACGTTGTGCGGATCGACACGCTTCGCGGCAATTTATAGTTCGCGATTTTATCGCGACAGTGCCCGATGATTTCCTCGTCTGACACTGTCGATCCTGGTTTGGGAACGACGATCGCGTGGACCGCTTCACCCCATTGTTTCGCCGGTATCCCAATGACCGCGACTTCTGCGATGCTTGGATGGGTGGAAATCACGCTTTCCACTTCAGCGGAGAAAACTTTTTCTCCTCCGGTCACGATCATATCTTTCAGACGATCCACGATAAAAATAAAGCCGTCCCGATCGCGGTATCCGCCATCACCGGTGTGCACCCATCCGTCTTTCAAGGTCTTTTTGGTCTGCTCTGGCAGCTTCCAATAGCCGAGCATGGCGCCCGGGCTCTTGGCGACAATTTCACCGACTTCATTGTAGTCGCAGACTTCGCCGTCTTCGCTCACAATTTTGATTTCGCAGCCGACCATGGGCCGTCCTGCCGCAGCAAGTTTTCCGGATTTGGGTCCCTCGAGCACGTGATAGTCGGACGGTAAGATCGTGACCAGCGGCGCCATTTCGGTTTGGCCATATCCTTGAACAAAATCCACGTGGGGCAGTCTTTCCATCGCTTCTCGCAACACCCCTTCGGGCATTGGCGAGGCGCCATAGGGAATGGTCTTGAGCGATGATAATCGACTGGCGTCAAAAGCGGGAGATTGCAGCAACATCGCGATCATTGTTGGCACCATGAGCGCGGCCGTGACGCCTTGGGACTCTATCGTCTCTACAACGGCGTCGGGTGTGAATGACGGTACGTAAACATGACGTCCGCCTACCGCGTTGATGCCATTGCCGCCCGCATTGTCGGCAACATGAAACATCGGCGCGGCATGCAAATAAATTGTATCCGAATCCAGTCTCAAGTGTTTTGCTGCAGCGACCCCGTTATACCAAAGGGCGCGTTGCGGCAGCATGACCCCTTTGGGAAAACCGGTGGTGCCGCCAGTGTAAAACAATCCGGCTAGGTCTTCGCCGGCGCGCGCGGCGTCGTCTGCGGGGGTGTTCTCAGAAATTAGGGCCTCATAGTTCAAAAACGACGACGGCGTTTCAGCTTCACCTGCGTGGATAACGGTCTTTAATGTTTTTGCCTTCGCCATGATTTCACGGGCCATCGGCATGAAAACGTCATCCACGACCAATATGTTTGTTTCAGAATCATCAAGCGAATAAACGTTCTCGTCCACGGACCAGCGCAAATTCATCGGAACGATCGCGCCGCCCGCCCACCACGACGCAAAATACAGCTCCGTGTATCGGTCACTGTTAAGAGACAACACAGCAATGCGATCATCCGCGGACACGCCGAGCCGTTTTAGCGCGCTCGCGAACCTTGCCACCCGCTCGCGCAGTTGCGACCAACTTTGTGTTCGATCGCCCATCGCAGTAGCGATATGATCAGGCGTCGTATCCGCCGCCGCGTTCAAGAGGCTAGTCATTCCCAAGTTCACGGATGAGGGGCTGGGCGAGCTTTCTTTTGACATCGTAAGTTCCTCCCGAGACAAGACTTATAAATATCTGTGTACTGCATACAACAGTTCAGTGGGGATTTGAGCGGTCGCCTTAGTAAAAAATAAGCTGTGTGCAGCCGAATTTCGCAAGTTTACGGCCTGAGTCTTCATGTCGAACAGTGGCGGCCCAAACCTGAGTGGTGCGTCCCAAATGTTCGGCTTCCGCGCGGCACACAATGCGCCCGTCTTTGGCGGCGCCTAGGAAGTTTGTCTTTAGCTCGATCGTCGTAAAGCCAGCCGCGTTTTCCGGCAGCGATGCGAGGCAGCCAAAACCACATGCGGTGTCCGCCAAAGAGACCAAGGTTCCCGCATGGACGCTCTGTATGCTTGGGCGCATATGATGCGGGCCGAGCGTAAGCGCCACCTCCAGCCAATGCTCACCAGCGCCTATAACAGACATGCCGAGCGCTTCTGGAAGCCCGCCCCGCGGGAATTGATCAGGCGTGATCATTGCGCCTCCGATCGTCTTAGCATGTGGTCGAACACATCCATGCCCATCGATGGTCGATCGATGGCGTGGCCCAAAATCACTTGCAGTTTCGTTGGTAGCATTCGGACGAATTCTCTAGAGGGTTATTTCGCTTCTAGCGCATGAGAGCTTGTCGAATTTGACGGATAACTGACGGCCGCACGCTCATTAATCGATATCCGCATAGTCGTCGCTTTTCGCCAATGATTGCATCGCCATGAGCAGTTTGTCTGGAGGTGGCGTCGGCGCGCGTTTTTTTAGATTAAGCCACACGCCTTTTGATCGGATTTCTGCAGAGACTTTGCGATCGCTTGTTAGAATTCGATTGATGAGGTGGAATCTAGACCCGTTCGCATTAAACCCGGACGCCTCAAATTGAACCACGAAGTCTTCGAGCAAGCGCAGTTCCCGGCGATAGGTGACGTTGTCCTCAAGGACGACAGGGCCGATACCATGCTCGGCGAAAGCGGCCGGCGGGAAACCAACGGAGTTGAAATACAAGAATCGCGTTTGAGCGGCGTAATCGAGAAAGGCCGTATTCCGAAAGTGATTGTTGGCGTCGCAATCCGCCCACTGAACTTTAAACTCAGCTTCAAATATCGACATTGAGTTTGTCGCCTTATCCTTACCGCTCTTGCGCAATGCATGTATCAGCGCTCACAAAGCGTTTGTGCTCTCGGAGACTCTGCTTGTTATCTGGGCTAGACCGATCAAGCGCTCTGCTGCAGCGCAGAATAAACTCTCGCGTTTGCTCTCCTTCGTAGCAGCCATTGGGCAGCGAACACGAACTCGGTTCCGTACTTATCGCAGGCGATTGTAAGAGCTTTTTTGTCGTGGTATCAAATCGATAATACGCGCAAGATATCGAAAAAACTAATCCCTTGTTTAGCTCAACCAAACTTCGCCAAATCGTCGGCATTGATCGCGCAGGATCGTTTTCTGCCGCGGCGCGCACGCTCAATGTCAGCCAATCGACCCTCACAAAAGCGGTTGCCGACATCGAAAAAGATATCGGCTACATGCTGTTTTCCCGAACGGCGCGCGGCGTGAATGCGACACCGGAGGGACGGGAATTTCTCAATCGCGC
>JBCDBM010000156.1:0-7766 GCA_039183665.1 Pseudomonadota bacterium
CGGGTGCATGAAGAACGGCATCGAATAGCGCGAAACGTTGGAACCGGTCGGATTCACAACGCGATGTGTCGTTGCTGGTATCAGATCGTTCGTAATGCGCGCCAGCATATCGCCCGCATCGACAATGAGATTATCCGGGTCCGTCTCAATAGGCATCCATACACCGTGTCGATCTAGCAATTGGAGCCCGGCGCCTTCGGCGGCAGGCAAAATGGTGATGAGATTGATATCTTCATGCGCGGCGGCGCGGATAGCGCCAGGGGCGACATCCACAGCGATTGGCGGATAATGCAACAAGCGCAAAATTGAATTGCCGTCGGTCGCCATATGGCGGAAATAGTCCGGCGACACGTCGAGGGACGGCGCGAGGGCGTCCAACAACAGAAGACCGGCTTCTTCTAAAGCCGAGAATATAACCAGAAATGTCGTTCGAAAACGCTCCGGATAGTCGGGCCAATTATTGGCGGGATAAAGCGCGGCAAGGGCCGAACCTTCGGTGAACTCCCGGCCCACATGCCAGAATTCCTTGAGATCCGGCGTTGACGCGTCTTTTGCGTGTTCGCGCCCGAAGGGCGTATAGCCGCGTTGGCCATCTGGCCGGGAGTATTGTTGTTTTTCCGATTCCGTTCGAGCGAAGAATGCCGCGCTTAACTCATAGGCGGACGCGAGCAACTCCCTGCTTACCGGGTGGTCGCGCAAAACAATGAAGCCGAAGTACTTTAGTCCAGCAAAAAGGTCGGCCTGAAAAGCGGCGCGCTCAGTTACATCGCCCTGCAAAAAGGCGCGTAAGCTCAGTTCAGGGACTTTGTCAAAAGTTGGGTTTTCATGCATTGTCGTATCGCGCTAAACCGGATGCGTTTAGCGCGATCGCCATGAGATTGGCAATGTCGGAGAGCGCAGGCCTATTGCAAGCTTGCGGTTTGCGTCGCGTAAAGACCGTCGGCGATTTGCGCCAATATGGTGGAAAGCCCCATAATCATATCCGGCGCAGTGTACCCATTCGTATAGGCGACCATAAAAGCAACGAACAACAAAACACCGAGCGTACGGGCGATGGCGCCGCGCGCCGACAGGAATAACGCCACGGCGCCAATCAGCTCAATCGGGCCGGACAAGCCGCCGGCTGCGATCTGCTCCCAGAAACTCGCCGAAGGATCGATAATGGCGCCGTTCGCGCTCAACGTTGAGGCGGACTGTGTCAAATGTGTTCCGCCAAGCATCCCCAAGACCCCAGCGCAAATCCCGCGCATGAGATCGACAAAGAAAAAAACGAAACTGGCGACCGGGCCGCCATATAGCGGCGTATCGTGTGCAGGCGCAGCATCATACCGCGCGCCGAAATTCCCAAACATGCTTGTCATCACGCTCTCCGACTAAAACCCCGCCGCCCGTCTGAAGTTTCGATGGTGTGCTGAATGCGCGGTCGAACCTTGACCGAATTGCGGCCGAACGGCGCCGCACGTATTTGTGAAGCAAGTTTCTCGCGCGCATATCTTGACGACATGGCGGTGTCCCCATCGGACACAGGTTGTTGGGGTGCGCTGCGGCCGCCTATGCGGCCCGTATTGCGTGCAGTGCATAACTATCGCCCTGTTCGGATTAATGCCGTTTCCCCTCTTTTCCTCGCGTAGAATCGGCGCCAACCTACGGGGCCTGACCATGGCTATCTTGTGTGAAATCGAATGGCGGTGACTTCCCCGGCCTCTGAGCCGTCGGGCGAAAGTTATGAGACCGATGTCGTGATCATCGGCGCGGGACCAGTCGGATTATTTTCAGTTTTCGAGCTTGGCCTTTTGGGGGTGCGCGCGCATCTCGTTGATACGCTCGATAAACCTGGCGGACAGTGTGCGGAGCTTTATCCCGAGAAGCCCATCCTGGACATACCGGCAATCAAATCCATCACCGGCGAGCAACTGACAGAACAGTTGCTCGACCAGATCGCCCCATTTGATCCGAAATTTCATTTCGGCCAAAAAGCCGTCTCACTCGATAAAACTACGAATGATACGTGGCGCTTACGCACGGACCTCGACACGGTGATCGAAGCGCCGGTTGTTTGCATCGCGGCGGGCGGCGGCTCATTCCAACCGAAGAAACCGCCCATCCCTGAGATCGACGCGTATGAAGAAAAATCCGTGTTTTACGCGGTCCGCAAAAGTGAGATCTTCCGAGATAAAACGATCGTTATCGCTGGCGGTGGCGATTCTGCGCTGGATTGGACCTTGGCGTTAGCCCCTATTGCGAAGAAGCTGACCCTTATGCATCGTCGGTCGGACTTTCGCGCGGCGCCCGACAGCGTTGAAAAAATGCATGCGCTTTTGGACGCGGGTGAGATCGATTTCAAACTGGGACAGATTAAGCGTCTTGTCGGCGCGGATGGCCTGCTTGAGGCTGTCGTTGGCGAGTCAAAAGAGGAGGGCGCGTTTGAGCTGCCCTGTGATAACCTCATCGCGTTTTACGGCTTGACGATGTCTTTGGGGCCCGTCGCGGAGTTCGGCGTTCACCTTCATGAAAATCGCGTGCGCGTCGATACGGAGAAGTTCGAAACCTCGACGCCCGGCATTTTTTGCGTGGGCGATATGGCGTGGTATCCGGGCAAATTGAAGCTGATCCTATCTGGATTTCATGAGGCCGCGTTGATGGCGCATGGGGCGTTCCACTACGTTTTCCCCGAAAAGAAACTCAAGTTCCAGCACACCACCTCGTCGAAAAACCTCCAGCAAAAAATCGTCAAGGCTTGACGCGGCGGAGAGAGGCCGTCACGGGGCGAACATCGTGTTGACGCCGTAAAGGCGCTTGCCCCATCCGCTGCTAACCGCCTTGCCGGAACAGGCGACATGCCGGTATAGACGCGGCTTACTTATCAGCGAATATGGTGTTCATGGCCCGCATTCTCATCACTTCGGCCCTGCCTTACATCAATGGCATCAAGCATCTAGGGAATCTCGTGGGCTCTATGCTGCCCGCAGACGTCTATGCGCGCTTCCAACGTCAGCGCGGGGCGGAAGTCCTATTCATTTGCGCCACTGACGAGCATGGCACCCCGGCCGAACTCGCCGCGCGCGCGGCCGGCGAAACCGTAGAAGCCTATTGCGCAGAGCAGCACGATATTCAGGCCCAAGCGGGCGAAGCCTTTGGGCTCTCATTTGATCATTTCGGGCGGTCGTCGAATTTGCCGAACCACCGCTTGACGCAGCATTTTGCGGCGGTGCTCGAAGAAAAAGACCTCATCGAAGAGCGCGTTGATTCGCAAATTTTCTCGGTCGACGATCAACGGTTTCTACCGGACCGCTACGTGGAAGGGACATGCCCGCATTGCGGTTATGAGAAGGCGCGCGGCGATCAATGCGACAATTGCGGACGGCTGCTCGACCCCATTGAGTTGATCAAACCCTATTCGGCGATTTCTGGTTCTTTCAATGTGGAAACCCGCGAAACGCGTCATCTTTATCTCTTGCAATCTAAAATGCAGGATAAGCTTGCGGCCTGGGTCGACGAAAAGACTGATTGGCCGACACTGACGAAATCCATTGCCAACAAATGGTTGAAAGAGGGCCTGCGTGATCGCTCCATTACCCGCGATCTCCGTTGGGGCGTACCGGTCGCCAAGGACGGCGCGGCGCGGCCTGGTTTTGAAAAGAAAGTTTTCTACGTTTGGTTCGATGCGCCCATTGCCTACATCGCAGCCACCGAAGAGTGGGCTGAGAAGAACAATGAGAATTGGCGCCGGTGGTGGCGCGTTGATGAGGGCGCGGACGACGTTTCCTATGTTCAGTTCATGGGCAAAGACAATGTGGCCTTCCACACGGTCAGCTTCCCGGCGACGATCTTGGGCTCTGAAGAGCCATGGAAACTCGTGGACACGTTGAAATCCTTGAATTGGTTGACGTGGTATGGCGGCAAGTTCTCCACCAGCCAATCGCGCGGGATTTTTATGGACCAGGCGCTCGACTTGCTGCCCGCCGATACTTGGCGTTGGAGCTTAATGGCTAATGCACCGGAAAGTGATGACGCATCGTTCACGCTAGAGCAATTTGCCGGCGTCGTGAACAAGGACCTGGCGGACGTGCTGGGCAATTTTGTCAATCGCATTACGCGCTTTTGCAGCGCACGGTTTGGCGACGCGACGCCCGAGGGCGGCGCTTATGGGGAGGCGGAAGAGGGGCTTATCAAGGAGCTCGAGGGTCGTTTAAAGACGTATACAGAATGCCTCGAGAAGATGGAGTTCCGAAAAGCATTCGCCGAGCTGAGGGCGATTTGGGCTGCGGGAAATGAGTATCTGCAGGTGGCGGCGCCGTGGACGGCCATTAAGACCGACCGAGACAAAGCGGCGGCCTCAGTTCGATGCGCGCTTAATTTAATTGTCTTGTTTGCAACGCTATCAAGACCCGTGATTCCGTTTGCAGCGGACAAAATGTTCGCCATATTTGGACTGGATGGAGAGGCGGACGCTCAATGGCCGGTTAGCGTTAAAGATGCGCTGGAACGGCTTTCCCCTGGCGCGGGATTCACGCCGCCAGAGGTTTTGTTTCAAAAAATCGAAGAAGAGCAGCTTGCGGCTTGGCGTGAGCAATTTGGCGCGGGAGAAACACCATGAAGGATCTTTTTTCACTCGACGGACGCATAGCGTTGGTGACGGGCGGCTCGCGCGGCATTGGCAAAATGATCGCAGAGGGTTTTTTGCATTATGGCGCTGAGAAAGTGTTCATCGTTGCGCGAAAAAAAGAGGCGTGTGAAGAAACGGCAAAAGACCTGTCGGCCCTAGGTGCGTGCATCCCCTTTACAGCGGATTTATCGACTGTTGAAGGATGCGTGGCGCTTGCGTCGACCTTGGCAAACGAAACCGATCAACTCGACATCTTGGTGAATAACGCCGGCGCTGCTTGGGGCGCGCCCTTTGAGACTTTCCCGGAAGACGGCTGGGATAAGGTTATGAACCTAAACCTCAAAACGCCGTTTTATTTGGCCCAGCAGCTTGCGCCGATGTTAAAAAAGGCCGCACGCGCTGATCGGCCCGCGAAATTGATCAACATTGCGTCTGTAGACGGAATAAAAATCAATGCATGGGAAACCTATCCCTATCAAGCCTCAAAGGCAGGGGTCATTCAACTCACCCGCCGTTTATCCGCGAAGCTTATCGCCGACCATATTTGCGTGTCCGCGATCGCGCCCGGGGCGTTCCCGTCTGAAATGAACATCGCCGCGCGAGACGCCACCGAGGCGGTCGGCAACTCCATTCCCGCGGGGCGCGTGGGCAGCGCAGAGGATATGGCCGGCGCGACCGTATATCTCGCGTCTCGCGCCGGAGATTACGTTGTCGGCGACACGTTGGTTGTCGATGGCGGCTATGTTCATGGCAGCATTGGGCAAGCCTGGGGCTAAATTGATTGTGAGTCCGAGCAGCGGACATAATGCCGCTTGAGGACTGTGATCAGTTCGACAGCGCTCACAATTTGCCTTAGGTCTCTCGAAAAAATCGCTCGTTCGAGAGGAAACTGACGATGGCCGACCCCTGTATTATCACCGTGGCGATTACCGGCTCCGTGCCGCAAAAGGCTGATAATCCAGCTGTCCCGATAACGGTCGCGGAACAAGTCGAGTCTACCCATGAGTCTTACGAGGCGGGCGCAACGCTCGTCCATATCCATTCGCGAAATGACGATGGCTCGCCGATTACAGATCCTGACAAATTCGCGGCCTTTCAAGACGGGGTTCGCAAACACTGTCCCGGCATGATCATCCAGTTTTCAACGGGCGGTCGATCGGGCAAGGGATCTGAACGCGGCTCGATGCTTCACCACAAACCCGACATGGCCTCGCTCTCTACCGGGTCATGCAACTTTCCGACGCGGGTTTATGACAACTCGCCAGCCCTCATCGAAGAACTGGCCGGACTGATGTTGGATAACGATATAAAACCGGAAGTCGAAGCGTTTGATTTGGCGATGTTGTACAATGCAGCCAACTATGTAGAACGCGGTATTATTCGCGGGCCCCTGCATATTCAATTCGTACTCGGTGTAAAAAATGCGCTGCCAGCGCGTCGCGACATTTTGGAATTTGAGGTTGCTAAACTCAAAGAGCTCTTACCGGATGCGACTTGGGTCGCCGCAGGGATCGGTAAAGATCAGCTCCCTGTCAATCGCTGGTGTTTGGAGATGGGCGGTCACATCCGAACGGGCTTGGAAGACAATGTGCGCATGGACAAAGAAAACCTAGCGCCTTCTAACGCCGCGCTCGTCGCTCGCGCCGCTGAACTGTGCACTGAATATGGTCGTCGGCCCGCGACACCGGCCGAGGCGCGAGAATTGCTTTCGCTTCCGCAAGCGGCGTAATTGTTTTTGCTTTTCAGCATTAAAGTAGTTGTCGAGTAAGAACGCGGCGCGAGGCGCTAAACAAAACAGCGGTCTATTTCTTTTCCAATAAGATTTGGCCTTCGCGCTCCACCTTGCCGACGATCGTCTCCGCAATTGCCGCTAGAACCGATGGCAGAACTGCTTCAATCCGTACATGAGCGGGAAAGACATCGATCGTTCCGGTGATGCGTTGACCAAGTCCGCGCGCTTCAAATTCAAGAGAATTCTCGCTTGCCCAGTTTTCTGTGAACTTAAAAACCATGCCGCCAGTGAGGTTTTTTTTGATGCCGTCAAAACCGTCGCGCACCCGGCGGCGGGCTTCTTCAATCCCTAGATCATGAGATAGCGTGACGGTCACCGGTCTGGGCATGCAACGCCTTCTGTGTGCTGCGCTGCATAAGTGGGAGTGACGCGACTGCAGTTCAACGGGGGGCGAGCTGGAAAATTCTGCATTGGTTGTGATATCCTACGCGCGAATGGGTGCGGTATTCGCGTTTCGGGGGCTTTTATGAAAATTCTCATCTGGTTGGTTTCAATCGCAGCAATTGGGCTCGGCGCAGCAATCGCCGTCTCTGGGCCTGGTTCCCAAATGGGACTTTGGGGGTTTTCCGACGGCTTATCACTCATTCGCACCCTTGCGTTTCCCGTCATGATCGCGACGGGCGTCGCCGCGATCGCATTTGTGGTGTCTCTGTTTGTGGCGCGCGGCGCCGCGCCACTGGCGCTCATCGCGGTGATCGCCGGCGGGACAGCAAGCATGGTTCCGGTGAAACTCAATGAGGCGTTTCAGTCTAATCCGCCGATCCACGATATCACCACGGATTTTGAAAACCCGCCTATGATCGTTGCGGGCGCTAATGCTGAGCGTAGAAACCCGCCCGAATACCTTGGCGATGCGAGCGTCATGAATAGCGACCTCACGGTGACCGAAGCGCAACAACAGGCGTTTCCAGATATCGCGCCCCATCTTTATGGCGAAAGCGTTGAGAGTGTTGCGGAAACCGTGCGCGGCATTCTGGGCGATATGGGCATGGAGATTATTGGCGAACAGCAGATCGAAAACGGATTGCTGATCGAAGCAACGTACACGTCGTTTTGGTACGGATTTGTTGACGATTTCGTCGTTCGTATTAGCGCTGACAATGCGATGACGCGTGTTGATGTTCGCTCAAAATCGCGCATTGGCACGTCAGATTTAGGCGCGAACGCAGCGCGGATCCGTGCGTTCTTGGAGCGCCTGGATAAGGCGGTCGACTAGGGCGCTCGAATTTATGGATTTGTCAGGGCGGCCCGGGCGTCTGCATCGATAAGCAGCTCGACGCACTCGCCATTCAATTGCGCTTTTTGCTCAACAACAAGACGCACGCATTCGGGATACAATTGATGCTCCAGTTTTAGTATGCGCGCTGC
>JBCDBM010000157.1:0-7689 GCA_039183665.1 Pseudomonadota bacterium
GATGAGCGCTCTTGACGCCGAGGCGCTTGAGGTTGATGCGGACGAAACAGACAATGTTGACCCCTGGGAGGGGTTCAATCGGTCGATGTTCGCGATCAACACGACGCTGGACAAAGCGATTCTAGTTCCGCTGGCCAAAGGATATCGCGCGGTCACCCACAAGAAACAACGGAAGGGTTTCGCCAATCTGCTCGCTAATCTACGGACGCCAGTGATTTTGATTAATGACTTATTGCAAGGCGAGTTTAAGCGCGCCGGCAATACGGCGAGCCGCTTCGTGATCAACACGACAATTGGCTTTGCGGGCATGGGCGATCCGGCCGAACGGCTTGGGATCCCGCAGCATTCTGAGGATTTCGGTCAGACACTCGCGGTTTGGGGGCTCGACTCTGGTCCGTATCTTTATTTGCCATTTTTTGGCCCCAGTACTTTGCGAGATGGATTTGGCGCGGGCGTCGGGACGTTAATGGACCCAGTCTTTTACGTGAGCGGCAACCCGGCGCAATATGCGCGCTATTCGCGAACTGGTTTAGGGGTATTATCCGTACGCGAACCACTTATCGAACCCCTTGAGGAACTCGAAGCCAACTCACTGGATTACTACGTGGCGCAACGCAGCTTCTATCTGCAGACACGACAGCGAGAAATCAGAAATGGACGAACGGACTTCTCAGATTTGCCAGACATCGGCGCCTTTGATGATTTCGAAGATCTTGAATAGCGCGCGCCCAATGACGGCTTTTGGCGGCGTCAGCGTCGATATCGGGAGACGCATTGCAGCGATCATCTGCGCGTCGACAGCGCTATTGTTCAGCGCGCTGTCGCCGGCATTCGCTGATGACGAAGCCGAAACCTTCATTGCTGGCATTATGCTGGAAGCAAAACCGTTCTTGCTGAACGCGGACGAGGCGGCGCGCAACAAGGGTATCGGCGAGCTGGTCGAGAAATATGTGGATATGCGCCGCGCGGCGCATTTCTCGCTCGGCCAGTATGCTCGTCAACTCAGGGAAGATCAGCGCGAGACGTATTATACTGTCTTTGCTGAGTATGTGACGCCGATCTATCAGAATCTGTTGTCGGATTACGCCGGGCGCACGCTCTACGTGACCGGATCGCAAACGCTTTCCGCGCGCGATATTATTGTGAACTGCCAGATTGAAAATCCGGCGGCGGACGATCCCTTGAAAGATGCTGTCGTCCATTGGCGGCTGTATCGATCTCGCGACGGGTCGCTTTCGTTATTCGATGCGGGCGTGACGACGCCGTCTCTGGAACTTTGGCTTGCCGCCTCACAGTTCCAGAGTCAGTTTAAGTCGATCGTGGCCAATAATGGCGGCGGGGCGGCAGGCATCGACGCCTTGATCGCGGAATTGCAGGCTGAAGTCGCAAAATTCACGAATTGAGCTGCCCGAAACCACTGCTAAAAACACTGATCCGGTGGGCCTTGGCGCATCGCACAGCAAGGCTCATCATCCATTAGGATGAGTAGTATTCCACGACCAGGTTGGGTTCCATGTTGCATGGATAGGGCGTTTCCGCGAATTCAGGGACACGCACAAAGGTCGCCGTCATCTTTTTGGGATCGACATCAATGTAATCGGGAATTTCGCGCTCTGCGCTTTGCAGCGCCTCAAGAACAAGCGCCATGTTCTTTGACCGATCCGTGATCTCAACCACATCGCCAACTTTGCAACGGAAGGACGGAACGTTCGTCCTGACGCCGTTGACCTTGACGTGACCATGATTGACGAACTGACGCGCTGAAAACACGGTCGGGACAAATTTCGCGCGATAGACGATGGCGTCTAAACGGCTTTCCAACAACCCAATCAGGTTCTCAGCGGTGTTGCCGCGCCGGCGCACAGCTTCGTTATATGTGCGCTCGAACTGCTTCTCCGAAATATTGCCGTAATAGCCCTTGAGCTTTTGCTTCGCCATCAACTGCAGACCGAAATCCGACAGTTTGCCTTTGCGGCGCTGCCCGTGCATGCCGGGACCATAATCGCGTTTGTTGATCGGAGATTTCGGCCGGCCCCAGACGTTTTCGCCGACCCGGCGGTCAAGCTTGTGCTTGGCGCTAATGCGCTTGCTCATCAGTTTACTCTTTCCACGTGGGTCCGGCGCCAAGGCTTGTCCTCGGCACGATTTCAACGGCGGCTTTCCACGCACCCGTCTTGAAGCGGCGGCGTATAGAACCGCCGCCATCAGCTGTCAATGTTCTCTTCAAACGACGCTCTTTCTCTTCAACGCCAAGAATCCCACACGAACATTCACGCGACTGGTTCACGCAGGCTTCCTATTCGGACGATTTGCAAGGACGGATCAGGCCGGGGCGTCGGCGAGCACTCGCTCGACCTTAAGGACGGAACGCCGATTGGTCGTCCGCTTGGGTAAATTATGAACGAGCGACGTTTGTAGGCGCAAGGTCGCTACTCAAACACGGGAAAAGAGCGCAACCGAGAAGGGTCGCGTCCGGCGCCAAGTGGCAAGCCAAACGCCGATTAGGCCTTTCGGCGGACGCCCGTCGCGAAAGCAAGCCCTGCGGCGGCTGCGCTGAACAGCCAAAACGCATCCGGGACCCACGCAGAGTCGATGTCCGAAATGCGCGCGCTAGAGACCGTTGTGGTTTCCGTCGTGTCTGCCACAACGGCATCCGTTAACGCAGTTTCGGCGGCTTTGAGAGGCGTCACTGACACCATCGCGGCTATAACGGCCGCCCCAATAATACGCTGGACCATCACCATTCCCCCAGAAATTAAATGGTGAACAAGAGATAACAGATTGGTAATTGTTGCACAAGCGAAAAAGCCTAAAAGGCCCTGGAATTCAGGGATTTTTGCAAATTTTCGACAACGCGTTGTGGCCCGATTGCACCAAATACAACTCGCGGGGGAATCGGGTTTTTGGGCCCCTCGCTAGTGGTTCGCAGAAAGTCGTTTAACAACATTATGTTGCAGTGCATCACAAACTCAAAGGTTGCAATGAATGATTGCATCTGCACGTGGCGGTTAAGGGTCTGTTAACCATGCGGCGTTTCGACACTCGCAGTGCGCATGGCGCGAATTGGCCTACGAGACACGCCAGCAAGCCGTGAATGACGGCAAAAACACCCTCGTTGATTCGGCAGCGGCGTTATTCGCTTCACGATTTGACTGTAAATGGATTGAAGTCAGTCTCAGCGTCGTAGATGTCCACGCCTTCGGCACGCTTCAGCGCCCCGACGATTTTATACGTAACGGGCGTCAGCACGGCTTCCCACGCAACCTTCAAGACATAATTGGCGAGCATAACGCCTAGGATAAGCTCCATAGACCAAACGCCTGCGAACGCCACAGGGTAGAAGATTAGGGTGTCGACGCCCTGCCCCACGACAGTTGAGCCGATGGTGCGGGTCCACAAATGCTTCCCCTTCGTGATGAGTTTCATCCGGGCCATGACGTAGGCATTGACGATCTCGCCAGTCCACAGCGCCAAAACGGATGCGAAGACGATGCGCGGCGCCTGACCGAAATTGAGCGCAAAAGCCGTCTGGCGATCAACACCGCCGCCCACATCCACATTCCAAGCGTCCGCCGCCGGCATCGCCGTAATGAAAGCCGCCATCCCCGCTGCAAAGCCAGCCGCGACAAACCCGGCCCAAATGGCGCGGCGCGCCCGCGCATAGCCGTAGACTTCGGTCAGTACGTCGCCAAGCACATAAGAAAGCGGAAAAAACAACACCCCCGCGCCGAAAACAAAGCCGCCGACCGTCGCAACTTTGCCGGCGCCAATAATGTTGGAACACACGATGATGACGCACGTGGCAGCCATGGCGAAGTCGTAATAGCGAAACCGGCGGCCACTCGTGTCGGCCGCCTTGTCGATTTTGACGATCTCAGCCTTGGTCATGCCTCGTCTCCTTTGCGGCTCAGTGATTTAAAAACCCCATGGAGGGTTCGAACCTCCGATTCCGAAAATCCAGCGCGGACAAATGCGGCCCTTAGATTTCTGGTCATTACCCCGCGCATTTCAACGGGAAAGAAATAGCCGCGCGCATCCAAAGCGGTCTCTAGGTGCTGATAGAGGCGATCAACATCCGCCCGCGCAGCGGGCGCATCTTGCGGGCGGCGATTAGCAGCCGTTTCAGCCGCCTCATCCGCGAAAGGCCGCACGCGCGCCCATTCGTAAGCGACCAAGAGCGCCGCTTGAGCCAAATTGATCGAGGCGAACGCAGGGTTTGTCGGAACGCTTAAGATGACGTCCGCCCGCGCGACATCGTCGCTTGAAAGCCCGTTGCGCTCGCCGCCGAATAAAATGGCGACCCGATCTCCCATTGCGATTTTTTCGCTGACCCTTTTAAGCGCCGCCTCGGGCTCCAGCATCGGCGTCGCTAACTCGCGCATACGCGCCGTTGTCGCGACGACGAACTGACAATCGGCGATCGCCGCATCGAGCGTCGAGAAGACCTGCGCGCCGTCGATAACACTCGCCGCACCGGAGGCCATGGCCGTCGCCTTGGGATTTGGCCAACCATCCCGCGGGTTGACGAGACGTAAGCCGCTGACGCCGAAGTTCAACATAGCGCGCGCGGCCGCGCCGATATTCTCGCCCATCTGAGGCTCAACCAGGACGAACACCGGCGCCGGTCGCACATGCGCCGCGGCCTCACTTCTGCTAATCCGCTTCATCGACGCCTTCTCGTCTCGCCAATTGCGCCCTTCCCCATGCCGCGCGCCAATGTTATACGCGCGCTCACCTTGACATCCCCATCGCCACGCGTGACCAAACCGCGCGAGCGAGACATTAATCCGGTAGGTCTATCCATGCAGAAAATCAAAGTTGCTAATCCCGTCGTCGAAATGGATGGGGATGAAATGACGCGCATTATTTGGCGCTTAATCAAGGAAAAATTGATCTACCCCTATTTGGACATCGATTTGAAATATTTTGATCTGGGCGTTGAGCGCCGAGACGAGACAGACGACCAGATCACTATTGAGGCTGCCGAAGCGACCAAAGAACACGGCGTGGCCGTCAAATGCGCCACGATAACCCCCGACGAAGCGCGCGTTGAAGAATTTGGCCTCAAGCAGATGTGGCGATCGCCCAATGGCACAATCCGCAACATTCTGGGCGGCGTTGTCTTCCGTGAGCCAATTATCATCCGCAACGTGCCGCGTCTTGTCCCGGGCTGGACCCAGCCGATCATCATCGGCCGTCATGCGTTTGGCGATCAGTACCGCGCCACTGACATGCTTTTCCCGGGCAAAGGCAAACTCTCCATTAAGTGGGAAGGCGAGTCCGGCGAAGTGATCGACCTCGACGTTTTCGAGGCGCCCGCGAGCGGTGTCTTTATGGGAATGTATAATCTCGATGAATCGATCCGCGATTTCGCACGCGCATGTTTCAATTATGGTTTGCAGCGCAAATATCCGGTTTATCTGTCCACGAAAAACACCATCATGAAAAAATACGATGGTCGGTTCAAAGATCTATTTGAAGAAATCTTCGAGGCGGAATTCAAAGACAAGTTCGCAGCGATCGACGTCGTTTACGAGCACCGCTTAATCGACGATATGGTGGCCTCGGCATTGAAATGGTCCGGCGGATATGTGTGGGCGTGCAAAAACTATGACGGCGACGTCCAGTCAGACACGGTGGCGCAAGGGTTCGGCTCACTCGGGCTGATGACGTCCGTATTGATGTCACCCGACGGCAAAACAGTCGAGGCAGAAGCTGCCCACGGCACAGTGACCCGCCACTACCGCGCCCATCAGCGCGGCGAGGATACGTCTACGAACTCCATCGCCTCAATTTTCGCGTGGACACGCGGGCTCGCTCATCGGGGCAAGCTGGATGGCAATGAGGCGCTGATCAACTTTTCCAAAACGCTTGAAACCACGGTCATTAAAACGGTGGAAGGCGGCGCGATGACAAAAGACCTCGCGCTACTCATTGGGGCCGAGCAAAAATGGCTCACGACCCAAGGCTTCCTGGATAAAGTCGAAGAGAATTTCCGGAACGCCTTAGAAGCCGCCTAGCGGTATTTACGCAAACACGAGCCGGTAAGCGCCTTAGGCGACGCTGTCGCCAACGGCGGCCAAGCTCTTTTCAATCGCTTCTATGGCGGCGTCGGCGTTGGTCCCGTCAGGCCCGCCGGCTTGCGCCATATCTGGGCGCCCGCCGCCGCCTTTGCCGCCAACAGCTTGCGAGCCTGCGCGCACCAAGTCGACCGCTGAGATTTTTTCCTGCAACGCCGGTGTCACGCCGACCGCAAGCGCCGCCTTACCCTCATTCACCCCCACAAAAGCAGCGACGCCTTCGCCCATTTTGGCTTTTGCCTCATCGATGAGCCCACGCAAGTCTTTTGGCGCGACGCCGTCTAACACGCGGCCGACAAATTTAACCCCGGCAATTTCTCGTATTTCATCAGCCTGCTGAGCGCCACCGCCTGCAAGCGCGAGCGCTTTTTTCGCCTCTTGAACTTCGCGCTCAAGGCGTCGCCGTTCAGCGGCGAGCGTTTGCACGCGCTCTGGCAAATCAGCAAGGGTGGTTTTCAAGGCGTCAGCCGCCGCGCGCGCCGCGGCCGCGTCTTCGATAAGACGCAGACGCGCCGCTTCACCCGTCATTGCCTCAACCCGCCGAACGCCAGCGGACACGGCGCTCTCGCCTATGATCTTGAATAGGGCAATATCGCCGAGCCTGTTCACATGCGTCCCGCCGCACAATTCCACCGAATAGGGTTTGTCCGTTCCATCTAGCGCGTTGCCCATGGTCAAAACGCGGACGTCTGAGTCATACTTCTCACCGAAAAGCGCTATCGCGCCAGATGCCACGGCGTCGTCATACCCCATAATCCGTGTGGAAACTGTGTCATTATCGCGGATGACCGCGTTTACACTTTCCTCGACTTTGGCGATGTCTTCATCTGACATCGGGTTCGGGTTGGTAAAATCAAATCGCAATCGCTCGGGCGTCACGAGAGATCCCTTTTGCACCACATGCTCGCCCAACACCTCACGCAAGGCGGCGTGCATGAGATGCGTCGCCGAATGGTTCGCCCGTGTGCGATTGCGTCGCGCTGCATCTATTTTGAGGTGGACCGTCTCCTCGCGGCGCAAAGCACCGTCTTCCACTTTGCCGATATGCGCAAATAGGACGCCAGCGCGTTTTCGAACATCGCTCACAGCGATGCGCGCGCCTGAATCTGTTTCGATGACGCCGGCGTCGCCAATTTGCCCGCCGGATTCAGCATAGAAGGGCGTCTGGTTGACGACGACTTCGACGGTGTCGCCGGCGCGCGCTTCCTCTACAAGCGCGCCCTCAACCATCATCGCCTGCACCACGCCTTCAGCAGTATCGTGGATGTAGCCAATAAATTCCGTGGCGCCCGCTTTTTCGGCAACGTCAAACCAAATGCGTTCATCTGCGGCGTCGCCGGAGCCCGCCCAAGCGGCCCGCGCGGCGCGTTTTTGTTCAGCCATCGCCGCGTCAAAGCCGTCAGTATCGACACTTCGGCCCTGACGGCGCAGTGCGTCTTGCGTCAAATCGAGTGGGAAGCCGTATGTATCATAAAGCTTGAACGCTGCCTCTCCGGGCAACGCCGCATCCGCAGACAACCCGGCGAGCTCGTCATCCAGAAGCCTCAAGCCGCGTTCAAGAAGATTTTGGAATTTTCTCTCTTCGGACTTTAGCGTCTCGACAATCAAC
>JBCDBM010000158.1:0-7534 GCA_039183665.1 Pseudomonadota bacterium
CCGCAAGCCATGAGGGTCGGGGCGTTCTATTGGGTGCGGTCAATCAGGTGGCGGAGCGTTGTTTCATGCCGCTTACCGTCGGCGGTGGCGTGCGCACCACGGATGATTTTCGCGCCTTGCTGCTTGCGGGGGCCGATAAAGTCGCGGTCAACACCGCTGCTGTGCGTAATCCGGAAATTCTGGCTCAGGCTGCAAACCAGTTTGGCGCCAATTGCGTTGTCGCGGCGATTGACGCGAAAGCCCGCCCCGAAGGAGGATGGGAAATTTTCACCCATGGCGGACGCAATCCCACGGGGATCGATGCGGTCGCCTTCGCCGCTGAGGCGGCGGCGCGCGGCGCTGGAGAAATTTTGCTCACCTCTATGGACAGAGACGGCGTCAAAACCGGGTATGATATTGCACTTACGCGCGCGGTCGCCGAAGCAACATCTATTCCGGTTATTGCCTCCGGCGGCGCGGGCAACACGGACGATCTCGTTGAGGCTGTTCACGACGGCAAAGCGGATGCTGTTTTAGCAGCGTCGATTTTTCATTTTGGCGAGATTACCATCGCCGAAGCGCGCGCGGCGTTGCATGCGTCTGGCGCCCCAGTTCGATCGCTCGCGGACGCGGTCCCACATTCATAAGCGAGGGTATTTTTTCATGGCCCAGGCGACACCGCCTCTTGGCGACATTTTGGACAGGCTGTTCGCAACCATCGAGGCGCGCCGCGGCGAGGATGCGGCGCAGTCCTACACAGCCTCGCTCTTAAAAGCGGGGGCCGACAAGTGCGCGAAAAAGTTCGGCGAAGAGGCGATAGAAGCTGCGCTCGCGGGCGCGGCGCGCGATAAGACGGCGCTCACGAACGAAGCGGCCGACGTTTTATATCATCTACTTGTGCTGATGGCTGCAGCAGGGGTTGAACCGGCAGACGTGTCGGCGGCGCTTGCGGCGCGCGAAGGCGTTTCGGGACACGCGGAAAAAGCGTCTCGGACGAAATAGCGTCGCCCGCATCAAGCCCTGCTACGCCGTAAAGTGCTTGGAGAGCTTAAGGCCTTGGCCTTGATAATTTGAGCCGGCTTCCGCGCCGTAAAGCTTGCTCGGCCGGTGCGCCATGCGCTCATAAACAAGCCGCGCCACCAGCTGACCATCTTCCAAAACAAATGGCGCGTCGTGGCTGCGCACCTCGAGCACAGCGCGGCTGGGCGAGGGGGCTTGGGTCGCTGCGGACCAACCAAAGCCCGGGTCGAAAAACCCCGCATAATGCACGCGAAACTCCCCAAGCCCTGGGCTTATTGGCGTCATAACGGCCGCATAGTCCGGCGGTATGGCCAGCGCTTCTTTTGAGGCGAGAATATAAAACTCATCGGGATCGAGAATAATAAAGCCGCTTTTTTGTGGACGCACGGGCTCAAAATAATCTTGGGGGTCTAGCGCGCCGACGCGGTCCACATCGATGAGCGCCGCATGGCGCCGCGCGCGCCAGCCAATCATCTCCGCGTCGCCCATCAGACTGGCGCGCAGGCCCAGCCCGCCTGAAATATCCGCGCCAGTCTCCGCAGCTATGTCCACGAGCGGCGATGACTGATGAAGCGCCGCTAGCGCCGTATCATCAAGGGCGCTTGGTTCGCGCTTTAGACGCAGCTGATTGAGCGATGATCCCTTGCGGGCGAAAATTGAGAAACTGCGGGGACAAATCTCTGCATAAAGCGGCCCCTTATAGCCAGCCGGGACGTCATCAAACACATAGCCAAAGTCGGTCACAAGCCGGACAAACACGTCAACGCGCCCTGTAGAGCTTTTGGGATTGGCCGCGCCGCTTAAATCAGGAGGCAGCGCTAGGCGCTCAGCGAGTTCGACGAGATAAACACAGCCGCGTTCAAAAACAGCGCCCGCCGCCAAGTCAATTTCTTGCATCGCCAATCCGTGGCTAAGGCGCTCGCTGACCGTTCTTGATCGTGAGGGCAGAAAGGACGCGCGCACACGCCAGGCGCGCGATCCGAAAGCAAGATCCAGGCTCGCGGGCTGCACGCGGTCGAGATCGCCATTTTCGATGACCTGATGCTTGATGTGCTCGGCAATTTCGGTGTCGCAAAGAACGCCAGCTTGTGGGGGGCTTTGTGTCATGAACCGCCTTTGCCCGTATCAGCGCCGCCGCGCAAGTGCGCGTGGATTGAATTGCCCGCTAATTTTCCCCTTTGCCGTGAAGTTCAGCAGAGCGACTTTTGTGCACTGGCGGACCGCGTCGGCAGGCTCTAATATTGGCCCCAGTTGAGTGCCGATCGTGATCGGATCGGGCAGTGAGAACAGTCATGACAAAGACCATTCGACCAGAGCCGATTTACGAGACTGTTACCCGCGGCATCCGGGTCAGCGTTCGGCCGTTTTACCTTGAGGATCAGTCGAGCCTGATGAATCGCATTTCGTATGGGCGTATACTGTACGTATCGACAATGAATCCAACGACGTCGTCCAACTGCGCACGCGCTATTGGCGCATCACCGACTCCAAAGGCTTCACCGATGAAGTGTCCGGGGACGGCGTCGTAGGCGAGCAGCCGGTGATCCAGCCGGGGGAAGGCTTTGAGTACACCTCCGGCGCGCCGCTAACGACGCCCTCTGGCCTAATGGTTGGCCGATATGGCATGGAAACGCTCGACGGGGAGATGTTTGACGTCGACATCCCCGCCTTTTCCCTCGACAGCCCGCACGAAATGCGGCGTATTCACTAGGCATTCAATGAGACGCGCTTTGACGCGCGCGGCGATGGTGTGATGCTTCAAATGCGCCCTGTCGTCCTCGTTACCGGCGTTCTCGTCGGCGCGATGGGCGTGACCATGTTGATCCCGATGGGTGCGGACCTTCTGGCTTCGGATGAAACGCACCGGGATAATTGGACCGCCTTTGCGATTGGCGCGCTCATCTGCACAGTTGCCGGTGGCGGCGCGGCGGCCTCTAGCTGGGGGCCTATCGAGCAAATCTCAACGCGTGAAGGGTTTCTCCTTACCGGGACGAGTTGGCTCGCGCTTGTCGCCTTCGCCGCCATTCCGCTTTCAATTGGTCAGCTTCGGCTCGCTTATATTGATGCTTTTTTTGAATCCATGTCGGGCCTTACAACCACCGGCGCAACGATCATCGAGAACCTAGATGATGCGCCGCCCGGCGCTCTTTTATGGCGATCGATGCTGCAATGGTTCGGCGGGGTCGGCATTATCATTATGGCGTTTGCGGTTTTGCCAGCGCTGCGCGTTGGGGGCATGCAGATTTTTAAAATCGAAGCGTGGGACACGCGTGAAAAATTCGTGGCTAACGCCACGCAATATTCGTTCGCGTTAATGGGTATCTATGCTTTTTTCACCGTGTTGTGCGCTTTGTGTTTGTGGGGGTTCGGCATGCCGGTGTGGGACGCCGTAAACCACGCCATGACGACCGTCGCGACTGGCGGGTTTTCCACGCGCGATGCATCTGTGGGGGCGTTCTTGACGGTGGGTCGCGCGCCGCTCGATTTGGTCATCACTGTGTTTATGATCATCGGCAGCCTACCGTTTGGAATATTCTTAGCCGGCTTGTTGCGCGGCGATTGGGATCGTTTGTTCAGCGACAGCCAAATTCAGTTTTTCTTCGCCGTTCTATTTGTGTTGATCGGCGTGATGTTGATCCACGTATTATCGCAATTCGATGTTGACGGGTTTACCGCGTTTAGATTGTCCGTGTTCAACGTAGTATCGATCCTCACCGGAACTGGCTACGCCACAACCGACTATAATGGCTGGGGGCCGTTCGCGATCGGGTTTTTCTTCTGCATCATGTTCATTGGCGGATGCGCGGGCTCCACCTCCTGCGGCATGAAGATCTTCCGATTTCAGGTGGCGCTCGCGGCGATGTCAATTTATGCGCGTCGGCTCGCTCACCCTAATGGCGTGTTCGTCGCGCGCTATAACGGCCGCGCGCTGAACGACGATGTCTTCGTTTCCGTGTTGAGCTTTTTCTTCATCTATTTTGCGTCCTTCGCGACGCTCGCCGTCCTATTGTCGGGATTGGGGCTTGATGCGCTCACCGCGTTGTCCGCCGCTGGCTCCGCCATCGCCAATGTGGGCCCGGGCCTGGGCGAGATTATCGGCCCTGCTGGCAATTACGCCTCGTTGCCGGATATGGCCAAAATGCTCTTATCGTTCGGCATGCTTTTGGGGCGCCTCGAAATCTTCACCATACTGGTTCTGTTTTCGCCGGCTTTTTGGCGCGCTTAACCCCGCATTTGCGCCGTTTTTTGGGTTGCATAGATAGGCCTCATTACAACCTGTTTTCCACAGCTCCCGCGCGCTTGACTTCGCTGCGCGCGCCGTCAATTTTTGATGCGGGGCGGGGATGGTCGAAGGTACATGTTAGAGACGGGGACATATACGCGATTGGCGGCGACGCTGTTCACAGCGGCGCTGTTGCTGGCGACGACCTATAGTCCGAATGCCGGTCGCGAAACGCTGGTCCGCGCCGCGGCGCTTGCCCAGGTGGGAGATAAAACGCCGCGCGCCGAAGCGGCTTGCCCCATCGGCGAAACACCACTCACCAGCCCTTTTGCTGACCTTGAAGGCGTTTTGAGCGTCTCCCCGTTGGGCAGCGTGACGGCGCCCGGCGAACCGCTGCCTGCGCCTTACATTCGGGTCAACACAACTCTTGGCGAGACCATCCTAGATCGCCGACAAATCACGGCCCTTGCGCCGGCGAAGATCGATGTCACCGCGCTGGAACGGCGCACGCAGCGCGACAGCTATGGCCGCGCGACCGCTCAGTCTTGGACGGTGCACTTTCGGGTCTGTGAATCCATTGCGCTCTATTATGACGGCATCGAGAAACTGGACCCTACGCTGCTGGCCAAAGCTGGCGGTTTGGAAACCTTTGAGGAATTTGCGAGCGCAGACCACATTGCCCGTGAAACACAAATCCGCCTGCAAAGCGGCGCGCCCATCGGCGCAACCCGCGGCTTCGATGTGGGGCTACATGACCTCGCGGCTGCGCCTGAAGGACTGGAGCGTCCTGAACGCTACGCAGCCAACCCCTATGCACAAGCGGCCGCCTTTGATGCGCCGTCTTCGCTGATCAAAGCGATTACGCCGCAAACGCCCTTTGCGCGATGCCCGATTGATTATTTGCCGCAACGTATGCGCGCGAGTTGGTCTGACAAGCTCGGAGATAGTTGGGTCTTTCGGCGCGCCAAAGGTGAGGGGGCTTGTCGCACGGCGCTGCTTGATGCGCCGGGCGCCGCCCAAGGCGTATGGTTTACCGATGCAGCCCACAACGCCGCAACGACAAAGGTCAGCGCCATAGCGCTTGCATCAGACTCGATCGATCCGGAGCGGCTGATATTCGCCTTACACGGACGATTATCATCGCTGACCCCAGACTTGGTAAGCGCGGCCCCGGCGATGGATCACGTGAAGGAGAAGGCTGCGAAAGACTTTTTGTCGTTCGAGCGCGGGACCGGGCGCGTCAACGCCCCGTTTGGCGACGTACAAGACGGCTCCATCTACTGCTACGAGAGGTTGCGGTCCAATTTCGTCGGGCCAATGATCAACGGGGTCATCTTGCTGCAACGCAATTCAATTGTGGACGGCCCCGCTCGCCTAAGAATCGAAGCGCGAGAAGATGCGCTGTCTTGCATTGACCTCAAAGAACCGTGGGCCTTTGCGGGCGACGAAACAACTTTTTATCGATAGTCGGTCGCGTCAGCCGATCAGCAGGTTCCCTGCGCAGCATTAAAAATCAACCGCGCGCCCGCCGCGCTCCCAGTCGCCAAAACGTGTTGGCTCTTCGCCTTTGGGCCCGCCGATTTCGCGCGCTTTTTCTCGTTTCACGTCCTCTGCAGCGCGGCGTTCCGCGGCTTCTTTTAAGGCGCGCACGGCTTCCGGCGGCAAGTCTTTGCCAGGCGCTGCGCCCGGGGGCGGGGTCTGCGAACCGTCTTTAGACATGTTGAAGCTCCTCGATGATTGATCATATAGAGGGCCGGACCACCAGTTGAAAGGACCCTGCAGCGCCATGAATATGATGCGGACCGGCATATTGCTCGCGGGCATGACCGCACTGTTCATGGGCATCGGATTTATGCTGGGCGGCGCGACGGGCATGGTGTTGGCGTTTTTATTCGCGGCGGGGACGAATTTTTTCGCCTATTGGAACTCTGACAAGATGGTCCTGCGGATGTATCGAGCCGAACAGGTCGATTCGAGCCATCCCTCCGGCGCCATCCGACGCTATGCAGAGATGACCCAAGATCTCGCGCGACGGGCCAATATGCCCCAGCCCAAAATCTATGTGATCCCAAACGATCAGCCCAATGCGTTTGCCACGGGAAGAAACCCGGAGAACGCTGCGGTCGCCGCGACAACCGGTATTTTGCGGCTCCTCAATGAGGATGAAATCGCCGGCGTGATGGCTCATGAACTCGCCCATGTGAAAAACCGCGATACGCTCACCATGACGATTACGGCGACGCTGGCTGGCGCGATAACGACGCTCGCCAATTTCGCTATGTTCTTTGGCGGCAATCGGAACAATGGCGGGATCATCGGCGCGCTAGCGATCATGATCTTGGCCCCGATGGCGGCCGGGCTTGTGCAAATGGCGATTAGCCGCAGCCGCGAATATGAAGCGGATCGCATCGGCGCCGAAATTTGCGGCCGGCCGGAAGCGCTGGCCTCTGCGCTGGCGAAAATCAGTCAGGGCGCCGCACGCATTCCCAATGAGACGGCCGAACGCCACCCCGAGACAGGCCAGTTGATGATCATCAATCCGCTTTCCGGGCGTGGCGCGGACAATCTCTTTTCCACCCACCCGGCGACGCAAAACCGGATCGATAAGCTGATGGAAATGGCCGGACGGTCCGGCGGACAGTTTCGGGGAGCTAGCGGCGCTGGCTCTGTGCCGAATGTCGGAGGAAGGCGTCGTGGACCCTGGCGTTAGGGTGCATGCCCATGCACAATGACCGAGATTGGCCCCAATGGCCGTTCGATCGTCTTGGGTTGGAGGCAGGTTGATCCTCAAAGGAGACGCTAGGCGTTAAGGCTGAACCGCATTCGTAACACGGCCGTAAGACACCGACGATGATCTGCTTATTGCAACAGCAATAGCCGCATGGAAGCCGTTAACTGGAAGGAAAGAAGTATTTTAAGTGTGGACTAGGAAGCTTCTTCAAGCGTTGAATAACGGCGGAAAGGGTTTTTACGCCATGCGGCGTCATAATCGTCTTTTTTAATAGCACGTATTCTCGTCATTATTTCATTCCCGTACGGCGTAAGCGTCCAATATGTTTTTGTATCCTTTACCGAACGATTTTTTGTGCTCTGCGTTATGAGCCCCAATGCACGTAATTGCACTATGATAGTATGAAAATCGTGATCCGTGACCTCAATGAGCGCAATCTTGCATTCGGTTCCGTGCTGGTTTTGTGCTTCTTCTTTCAACCGTTTGATTTCGCCATCTTCAATATAAGAATTGAGAGCCGATTTGATCTCTGATTCAGATCCTTCATCGATTAGAATAGGAGAGACTTCATAGAAGATCCC
>JBCDBM010000159.1:0-7517 GCA_039183665.1 Pseudomonadota bacterium
ATGTGGCGGGCGGAGGCGGGGTTTAACCTCATGGCGGCGGTAATTGCAAGTCGGGTTGAGCCGCCCGCGCGGCGCGTTGGACAGCGCACATGGCTTGACTAATAGCAACGGTGCTCGCCAAACGCACCGGACCCACGTAAAGCTAGAATTTTGGGCCGTCGTGGTGAGGGTAAAATGAGAATTTTCGGGGTCATCGGGTTTTGCGTGTTGTCGCTGAGCGTCGCCTGCGAGCGCAATGGGCGGGTCCCAGCCGATGCGGCGGCGCAGCGTGAGGCGGCATCGAGCGCCGGGGAAACGGCGCAAAACCAATGGTTTATTTCGGCAGCAAACCCATATGCGGTCGCGGCCGGAGCGCAAATTCTGGAGCAAGGGGGCTCGGCGGTCGACGCCGCGATCGCCACCCAGGTGGTCCTAACCCTCGTTGAGCCGCAATCCTCTGGCCTCGGCGGGGGCGCTTTCATGCTCCATTACGATCCGGCGACGAAACTGCTTGAAAGCTATGACGGTCGAGAGGTGGCGCCCGCGTCTGCGACGCCCGACAGATTTCTTGATGACAATGGCGATCCGATGGACTTTTACGAGGCCGTCACATCGGGCCTTTCTGTGGGGGTGCCGGGCGTCGTGCGCATGATGGAGCAGGCCCACCAAGATCATGGGGTCCTCGAGTGGAGCGCTCTTTTTCAAGAAGGCGAGCGGCTCGCGACGGATGGATTTGCGATGCCTGAGCGGCTTCACGGCGCGTTGGCGTGGCTTCCCCGCATGAAAGCCACGCCCGCCGCGCGCGCGTACTTCTATGGGGAGGACGAAGAGCCCCATCCGGTGGGGCATATTCTAAAGAACCCCGAGTTCGCTGAGACGTTACGCGCGATTTCCGACGGCGGCGCCGATGCGTTTTATGCAGGGCCCATTGCCAAGGCGATTGTCGAGGCGGTCAATGCGGGGCCGAACCCAGGCGGCATGACGCTGGACGATATTGCCGCTTACCAGCCAACAAAACGCGTGCCCGTCTGCGGGCCCTATCGCACCTACACCGTGTGTTCCATGGGGCCGCCAAGTTCGGGCGGCGTTACGGTATTGCAAATTTTGGCTTTGCTCTCGCGTTTTGATCTATCGGCGAGCGAGGCAAATTCCGCTGATGCATTGCATCTCATTTTCGAGGCGAGCAAGCTCGCCTATGCGGACCGAAATCAATATTTAGCGGATAATGAAACGCTTGAGAAAGCGGGCGGGCTATCATCGGCTGACGTTATCCAGGGGCTGCTCAATAAGGATTATTTAGCGGCGCGCGCTGACTTAATCGATGCCGACGCCGCCGCGCTTGGTGTTAAAGCGGGAGATCCGGCCCCTTTTATTGACGCGGCAGGCCAGACAAATTGGGAAAGGCTTGGCGCTGATGCATCGCCGGAGCCGCCCTCGACTTCGCATTTTTCAATTGTAGACGGCGCCGGGCGCGTTGTTTCTATGACGTCCTCGGTCGAATTCATTTTTGGCAGCCACAAAATGGCGGCCGGCATGATCCTAAACAATCAGCTCACAGACTTTTCGTTTTTACCCGAGCGTGACGGCGTTCCCGTCGCTAATGCGGTTGGGTCAGGAAAGCGACCGCGCAGTTCGATGTCGCCAGTCATCGTTTTTGACGAAGAGGGCGATGTGTGGGCGGCGCTGGGGTCGCCAGGCGGGCCGGCTATTATCGGGTTTGTGGCCAAAACACTTGTCGGCATGATCGATTGGGGATTGAGCACGCAAGATGCAATCGATTTAGGAAACGTCGTGTATCCGCGCGGCAAGCCAATGTTGGAAGAAGGGAAATTCGACCCGGACATTGTTGCTAATCTTGAAGCGCGGGGTCACGACATTGTTCAACGAGAGCTAACGAGCGGGGTCCACGGGTTCCGTGTTTCGACAGACGGCGCCATTGACGGCGGCGCGGATCCGCGACGCGAAGGAGAGTGGCGTGTGGGCGCGGTCGGCGCGTCGGCGCAGTAGTAGGTTTTTCTGCCGCAAAATTTATGCAGCAGGAATGAAGAGTTCAAAGCGGGTTCCGTCTGGTCCGGTTTCCTCAAGCGTTAGCGCGCCGCCATGGGCGGTGGCTATTTCCGAAGCGATCGCCAGGCCTAATCCCGAGCCGCCGGGTTTGCGTGTGCCTTTGAACGGCTCAAAAAGCGTTTCCTGCGCGTACTCCGGAACGCCGGGGCCTGTGTCTTCAACGCAAATGATCGCGCCGGCCTCCGTGCGCCCCGCCGTAACGTTGATCCCACCCATCTCGGTGTCGTCTGTCGCATCGCTGGGCGCTGATGCGCTCATCGCTTCGACGGCGTTTCGACATAGATTCATCAGTGAGCGGTGCAAATGCGTTCGATCTGCAATGATTGTGAAATCGTCGCTGACGCCGTTTTCCATGCGAATGCCGAGCGCGGCTGAGTCCTCAAAAACATCTTCAATAAGGGCGCGAAGGTTGACGGGTGTTTTGTCTAATGCTTGTGCATCCATACGCCCGAAAGCGAGCGTGTCACGAGAGAGCGTTATCGCGCGATCCAGCGCGGACAATAGTCGCGGGCTCATCTGGCGCACCCGCGGGTCGTCGCTCTTAGCGAGCCGGTCGGACATGAGTTGCGCAGAGGCCAAGATGTTGCGCAGATCATGGCTGATTTTCGAAATGCCTGCGCCGAGCGTTGCGAGGCGCCGTCGCTGCCCGAGCAATTCGTGGAGCCGCCGTTGCATAGCCTCCAGGCTGCGCTCTGCGGCGCCAATTTCGTCCGTTCGTTCGCTCGCGGCATAGATAAGGGCGGCCCGATCCGGATCCGCCTCGAACGCAGTCATGTTTTTGGTGACTGTACGGACGGGCTTTACGATGATCCTGTTAAGCGCCCAGTAAACTAATGCCGCTGTAAAACTCGAAATCACCAGAGACAAGAGTAGTATATTGCGCGCATAGATGTTGAGATCCCGGCGCAACGCCTGTTGAGAGATGATAATGTCGACGACCTGATCACGCGCGAAGCGCGGCGCGCCCGTCACCTGTATCAGCTCATCGCCGCGCGAAAAAACGGTGCCCCAAGCGTCAGTGACTTTTGTTGTCGGCATCGCATCGCGCAGATCGACCCTGTAAAGCCGTTGCGGGCCATGGGGATCAATTTCCGGGGCCACGATGAGCATACGCATATCACCGCGATTAACCGTGACACCGAGAATATTGGCGGTGGCAAAGAGTTGGCGCGCTGTCTCTTCATTGACGGCCGATCCCTGTGCGCCTTCAAACGCTAAGCTAACGAGATACGCTTCTTCAACCCGCGTCTCCAACCAAGAGACACGCTCTTTAGCGACGGACGGAATCATCACCACAATCTCCGCCATAAAGACGAAAAGGATCGTCAGAATAAGGAGTTTTATGGAAAGCGATCGGCCGTTGAAAAGACTACAAATGTCCATAGCGGCGCATTAATCGAACAAAGATAAGAGCGAGACAAGTCGCTTCGTCTTAGCGGAAAAGAGGGTCGGCGTATACCAGGCGCCCGCAACGCGTTTCGATATCTCGCCGCGCGTCGGATAGGGGGCGATCATGTCTGTAAAGGCTCGAATTTTGAGGCCCGATGCGATCGCTAGACTCCACGCGCCAATCAAATCGCCGGCCCCGCGACCCACAATAGAGGCGCCCAAGATCTTGCCGTTTTTATGGGTCATGATTTTTATCATCCCGCGCGTGTCGCGCTCTGCCTGCGCGCGATCATTTTCCGCGAGCGACCATGTCGCTATGCGTATCTCGCCAAACTGGTCGCGCGCCTCTTTCTCGTTAAGCCCCACATGGGCGAGCTCTGGGTCGCAATAGGTTACCCACGGCGCCAGATGATCAGCGTTCTTCGCCGGCGCCTTGAATAGGATGTTTTTGACAAGCACCGAAGCGTGATAGCCGGCCACATGGGTGAATTGGCGTCCGCCAATGACGTCTCCAATGGCGTAAACGCGTTTGTTGGACGTGCGAAGCCGGTTGTCGGTTTTGACACCGCGCGCATCATACACAACGCCGGCGGCTTCAAGGTTCAGTCCGTCGACACTGGGCGTGCGTCCCGCCGCGACCAGGATATGTGAACCGGTAATGGACTGATCATCCGTGATCACCGCAACCCCGGTCTCGGTGTTGCGAACCGACGAGACTTTTGCGCCCTCTAAAAGCGTGACGCCGTCCCGCTCGAGCTGTTCGCGCACGATCGCGACGAGTTCAGGGTCGTCTTTATTGAGAATGGCGCGCCCCTCAATGAGGGTGACGTTCGCCCCTAATCGCCGATGGGCTTGGGCCATTTCAACGCCGATCGGGCCGCCGCCGATGACGATGAGATGTTCCGGCAGCGCGCGATTGGCAAAGATGGTCTCATTTGTAAAATACGGAACGTCGCTCAAACCGTCGATAGGCGGCGCAAAGGGAGTTGACCCCGTGGCGATAACAAAGTGCTTCGCGCGAATGCGCGCGCTTTCGGTCTCGACCTCACGCGGACCCGTAAACGCGGCCTGGTCCCGGATGACCGTCACGCCAAAGCCTTCAAAGCGTTCTTGGCTGTCTATCGGCGCGATGGTTTCGATGACGCCCGCCACATGCTCCATAACGCGCGGGAAGTCGATCTGCGGCTCTGTGCGGGCAATGCCGAACTGATCGGCCTCACGCATCGATTGCGCGTGCTCGGCGGCGGCGATGAGCGCCTTGGAGGGAACGCAGCCCGTGTTCAAGCAATCCCCGCCCATCTCGCCTTTTTCGATGAGCACGACCTTGCGACCCAACTGCGCGGCGCCAGCGGCTACCGATAGTCCCGCTGAGCCTGCGCCGATGATGCATAGATCCGCATTGATGGATTTGCGTTTCATGCCTCAATCCTCTAGCTGCGCCGCGGTTTTGCTAAACCGTTTGAGGATGATGGGCAGCAGCGCCAAGATCGCGAGGCCAAGAATTGGCAAAATCGTTGCAGGTTGCGTGAGCACGCCCGTAAGCGTCACGTCATCGCCGGCGTCAAACGCTGCGCCCGCGGCGTTGCCGATGCTCGCATAGACAAAAGCCCCGGGAATAATTCCGACGCCGGTGCCGATAACAAAATTGCGCAACGAGACGTTGACCAGCGCTGCAGCGATATTGATCGCCCAAAATGGAAAGACGGGGATTAGCCGGAGGAGGAGCATGTAAGAGAGCTCGTTTTCTCGAAATCCGCGCTCCATGCGTGTTGCAAATCCGCTTGCCCGCTTCGCAAAAAGATCGCCTAGAGCTGTGCGCGCAGCGAGGAAGATCAACGTCGCCCCGAGCGTCGCCGCGATAACAACAGCAGGCAGGCCAGGCCATAGGCCAAACAGAAACCCGCCGACAATCGTCATGATGGAGGAGCCCGGAAAAGAAATCGCGACCAACAAGGCATAGACGCCGATGAAAATAAGCAGCGACTGAAAAGGCGAGGATTGAACGGCTTCTTGCAGCGACACCCGATGTTCCCTCAGCGCCTCTAAAGAGAGATATTGCTGAAGATCGAGTGCGAAAAATATGACCAATGCCGCCCCCGCAAGAACCAGCGGCGCGGCGCGCTTTAACCGTCCGCTCGGCGCATCGCTCTTCGCGGCGGATTCTTTCTCTTCGTTTTGCATAGCCCCCCCATTTATTTGTTTGTCAGAGCCGCAATACGCAAGGCTATAAGGGACGCTCCGCGCGCCGGCGAAACACGATCCGTAACTGGCGGTCACGAATGCGCGACAGATGTCTCGTATCTGCGCCTGCACCCTGCACTTACAGCTGTTGACGGGCGCGGGGAGATTGTCTATCTCCCCGCTCTTCGCGCCTCGCACTATATCAGATCGCCTAAGGACTGTACCGATGAAACGCACCTATCAACCGAGCCGGCTGAAGCGGAAGCGCCGTCACGGATTTCGTGCGCGCAAGGCCACCAAAGGCGGCCGCAAGGTCCTTGCTGCCCGTCGCGCGAAGGGTCGCAAACGGTTGTCAGCCTAATCGTCGCGCCCCAGAATCACGATGCGCCCGTCACAACGCCGCGCGCGCTCGTCACCATGAAGAAAAGACAGGATTTCTTGGCCTTGCGCTCCGGTCGGCGCGCATCTAGCCCCGCCTTTTTGCTGGTGTTCCGGCCTAACCCGGACAATGAAGGTGATGCGCGGCTGGGGCTAACGGTCACCAAAAAGATGGGCGGCGCGGTTATCCGTAATCGCATGCGTCGACGGCTGCGCGCGGCCGCCCGGGCGATTTTTCCTGAATATGCGGCCCCCGACGCCGATTATGTGCTAATCGCGCGCAAAGCGGCCTATGACCGCAAGTTCGATGCGCTGCTTGACGATATGAAGCGCGCCCTTTTAAGGCTGCGCCGCGACCCCAAATAGGCTACAGCAACGCCCGCTATGTACTCTCAGGCCCAACCGGGCGCATGGATCGATCATGGACCGTAACCTTATTCTCGCCATCGCCCTCTCTGGGGCCGTGTTGCTGCTGTGGGACTTGCTCATCACCCAGCCTCAGCGCCAAGAGTTCGAAGCCGCTCGCGAGGCCGCAGAAGAGAGCGCAGCGACCGGCGACCTCCAAGGCATTGCGCCCGGAGCGATCGAGGATGCGCCGATTTCCGTGGAAGAGGCGATCGCCAGCGCCCCGGCCCGCGTCGCGATTGAGACGGATCGCTTAAAGGGGTCCATCAATCTCGTCGGCGGCCGCATCGATGATTTGATCTTGCTGAGTTATCGCGAGGAGCTCCCTGAAGACAGCCCGGCCATCAGGCTCTTGACCCCCCGTGAGGCCGAGCATGGCCATTATATTCAGCACGGATGGATCCTAGGCGATGACGCCGGAGAGAACGCGCTGTGGTCCGCGCCCGATGGCGCGGTTTTAACCCCGCAATCCCCCGTGACCCTGTCGCGCGTGCAGGGCGATGTTGTTTTCGAAAAAACTATCTCCGTAGACGAAGAGTATATGTTCTCCGTCGCGCAAACGGTCCGCAATGAGGGCAGCGGGGATGTCGCTGTCACGCCCTACGCGCTCGTTATCCAGCGTAACAAGCCTGAAGACTTCACCAATATGATGATCCTTCACGAGGGTCCGCTGGGCGTTATTGGCACGAAGCTTTATGAGCGCAAATACAACACGCTCGCGAAGAACAAAGACCGCCGCGTTGACGCATCGGGCGTTGGCGGATGGGTCGGCATCACCAATAAATATTGGCTCGCGGCGACCGTCCCGCCTCAAGACGAAGAAATCAAAGCATCGCTGGCGAACGTTGCCCAGGGGGAAGAGCCGATTTTCCGTGCAAGTTACTCTTTGCCTGCGCGTATTGTCCCGGCCGGCGGCGAAATTCAGCTCACATCATACGCCTATGGCGGCGCCAAAGACGTTGATATTCTCCAATCCTATGAAGCTGTACCCGAAAAAGGCGGGCTAGGCGTTTATGACTTTGATAAGGCTGTCGATTGGGGGCACTTGTTCTTCTTAACGCGGCCAATTTTCTACACGCTGGATTTCTTCGGCGATCTCACCGGCAATTTCGGCGTCG